>JAAUSZ010000168.1 GCA_012031875.1 Desulfobacula sp. | reverse complement strand
TGACATCCCCCTGGTGTCGCTGGGAATCCCCATGGGGGTCAAGGCCACGGATCTTTCTTTTCAGCCCTGGAGGAAATCACGTCCAAACCCGTGCCTGAAAAGTATAAGAGGCAGAGGGGAAGGCTCATTGACGCCTATGTGGACGGAAATAAATACGTGTCCAAAAAAAAGGCCGTGGTCTACGGGGAAGAGGATTTTGTTACGGCCATGGCCGGTTTTCTGGCCGAGATCGGCATCATTCCCGTCCTGTGCGCCTCCGGCGGCAGGAGCGGGTTCTTGAAACAGGCCTTAAACCAGATCCTGCCCCAGAATATCCAGGGCCAGGTGCATGTACACCACGGCATGGATTTTACACAGATGGAAGAGGCGGCCAGAAAACTGTCCCCTGATTTTGCCATCGGCAACAGCAAGGGCTATACCCTGTCCCGAAACCTTAAGATCCCCCTGGTCCGGGCCGGGTTTCCCATCCATGACCGGGTGGGCGGGGCCCGCATCCTGCACATCGGTTACCGGGGAACCCAGCAGCTCTTTGATACCATCGTCAACACCCTGCTGCAAAACCGCCAGGACACCTCGGCCGTCGGTTATGCCTATATGTAGAGATAAGGAAAAAAAATGAATATTGAACATCACCCCTGTTTTAATCCCAAGGCCTGTAAAACCCATGGCCGCGTCCACCTTCCCGTTGCGCCCCGCTGCAATATTCAGTGCAATTTCTGCGACCGGAAATTCGACTGTGTCAACGAAACCCGGCCCGGCGTCAGCAGCGCCATCCTGAAACCCTTCCAGGCCATGGAATACCTGGACCGGGTCATGGAGGCCAAAAAAAATATTTCCGTGGTGGGCATTGCCGGCCCCGGAGATCCCTTTGCAAATCCCGATGAAACCCTGACCACCCTTGAACTGGTTCACAAAGCCTATCCGGACATGCTGCTCTGCCTGGCCACCAACGGGTTGAACCTGGCGGGCTATCTTGACGATATTGCCAGGCTCAAGGTCAGCCATGTCAGCATCACCGTCAATGCCGTAGACCCGAAGATCGGGGAAAAAATATATGCCTGGGTCAGGGACGGCAAAAAATCCATGGGCCCTGAAAAGGGAGCAAGGCTTCTTTTGGAGCGCCAGATGGCCGCAGTGGCCGGGCTGAAGGAGAAAGGCATCATCGTCAAGGTCAATACCATTGTCCTGCCGGGGATCAATGACCACCATGTCGTTGACATTGCAAAAAAAATGGCCGGCCTCAAGGTCGACCTCTTGAACTGCATGCCCTACTATCCCAATTCAGGTTCCAATTTTTCATATATCCTGGAACCGTCCAAAAAAGCCATGGCCAAAATCCAGGCCGAGGCCGGGACCCACATCCCCCAGATGATGCATTGCAGGCGGTGCAGGGCCGATGCCGCGGGCATGCTGGATGAAGAACCGGATGTCATGCTCCTGATCAATCTAAAGGAATGCGCGGATATCCCGCACGAAAACGCCCCCCCTGTCACAACCGGGCAAAGACCCTATATTGCCGTGGCCACACGGGAAGGAGTTCTGGTGAACCAGCATCTTGGAGAGGCAAAACAACTGACCATCTATGATATGCGTTCCGGCAAACCGGAATTTGTAGAGCAAAGGATCATGCCCGAGCCCGGCGGAAAGGATTTCAGATGGCATGCCATGGCCGATCAGCTCAAGGATTGCCGGCTCATCCTGGTGAACGGCATCGGGGAAACGCCTAAAACCATTTTAACGGAAAAAGGATTTGAAATCCTGGTCCTGAGCGGACTCATCCATGAAATTCTGGATGCGGTCAACAAGGGTCAGGACATGAACCCTTTTCTGAAACGAGAGCCCTTTCGCTGCAATGCCGAATGCTCAGGAACCGGCATGGGATGCATGTAAACCAACAGGAGAAAAAAGAATGGAAAAACCAAACCACCATATCCTGGTCTGCGCCAGCTTCAGACCCAACGGAGACCCCAAGGGAAAATGCCATCGGAAAAATTCCCATGAATTTTTGCCCTATATTGAAAACGAGATCCTGGACCGGGGGCTGGACAATGTCCATGTCTCCTCCACCTGCTGTCTGAAAATGTGCGAAGAAGGCCCGGTCATGGTCGTCTATCCCCAGAATACCTGGTACGGCCATGTGGAATCCGAGGGCGTCATTGACGAGATCCTGGATGCCCTGGAAGCCGGCAAGGTGGCCAAGGAATATCTTTTATAGGGATTCCCGGGGAGAAAGACATCATGACGGAACCCGAGAGCCGGAGAGCCATATGGATGGTGGACACCACCCTGAGGGACGGGGAACAGGCGCCGGGGGTGGTGTTCACCACCCCTGAAAGGCTGGGCATCGCCTCGGCCCTGGCCCGGATCGGAGTGAATGAAATCGAGGCCGGGATTCCGGCCATGGGGGAGGAGGCCTGCCGGGACATCCGAAAACTGGCGGACCTGAACCTGCCCTGCGTTCTCTCCTGCTGGTGCCGGGCCCATTCAAAGGATATTGAACGGGCGGCGCAGTGCCGAACACCCGGGGTTCACATCAGCTTTCCCGTGTCTTCCATCCTCCTGAAAACCTTTGACCGGGATGAGGCCTGGGTCCTGAAATCCCTCGCCTCCCTGGTAAAATCGGCCAAAACCTATTTTGACCGGGTTTCCGTGGGGGCCCAGGACGCCACCCGGACCGGCCGGGATTTCCTCTACCGGTTTGCCGCCCTGGCCGCCGACTCCGGGGCCCACCGCCTCCGGATCGCCGATACGGTGGGCATGAGCAGTCCCTCCAGGGTGGGGGATCTGATTGCCGGTCTCAAAAAACAGGTCCCGGGACTCTGCCTTGAATTCCACGGGCATAACGACCTGGGCATGGCCACAGCCAATGCGGTCACGGCCGTGGAAGCCGGAGCCGATGCCCTGAGCGTCACCGTCAACGGCCTTGGGGAAAGGGCCGGGAACGTGCCCCTGGAAGAAGCGGCCATGGCCCTGTTTGAAATGGGCGGATATAAAGGCACCATGGACATGACCCGGATCACCGGGCTCTGCCGCCTGGTCGCCAAAGCCTCGGGCCGGTCCATCCCCCCGTCCAAACCCATTACCGGGGAAAATGTGTTCCGCCATGAATCCGGGATCCATTGCGCCGGGCTTTTGAAACACCCGTCCGCCTACCAGCTTTTCCAGCCGGAACAGGTGGGCGAAGAAGGATGCGACTATGTCATCGGCTATCACTCGGGCTCGGCCGGCATCCGCCATGTCCTTGAAAAACAGGGAATTACCATCGGCCGGGCCCTGGCCCAAAAACTCATCCCCCATATCCGGCAAATGGCCAGGGACAGGAAATCGCCCATCTCCCCGGCCGAATTAAAAAAACTCTATTTTTTTGTTACGGGGTGATTATTCCTCGTAAGGTCCGAGGAACCGTTCCCCATTAAAATGGATGAGATGGGTTGGAGACTCGGCTATCCATACTTCCGTCTCCCAGGAAATATCATTCAGGTATTTCAGCATGGCCCTTCGATCCAGAAAAGCCGTTACAAAAACAAGACCAGCCTTAGAACCGGAAAATAATTCTTTCAATTCCTGCCTGCGCTTTGGATTTACTGGCCCATGGCTGGTGACGGCCTCAATAAGAACCAGCCAGTTTTTTCTACGTGATGCACCACAACATCAGGCATCTTTCCATGCTCTTGAATTTCGACACCCAATGACGCCAGGGCATCCGAATTGAAATAGGCCCATTTTACCTGGGTATCGCCGACATAAAGGACACAGCCTCCCGGTGTGAACAAAGGGCAGAAATCATCAATGATCTTCTTCACCAAAATATTCTGGCCGCCGGGAGAGAGTCTTATTTCCTGTCCATTTTCAAACTTTACGGGCAATCTTCTCATCTCTCTTTCACGCGCATACAATTTTTTCAGCGTATCCACTGTTTGAAGATATTGATCTAAACATGCATTCCATTCGGGTTTACCAAAGCTCTTGAGCAACGTCAGTGCAGACGGTTCGATCTGATAGACTGCTTTGGGGCTGTTGGTCGGCCTTGAAGGTTTGTCCGGATTGGCTAGGATCAAAGCTGCCTGCATAAACTGGTGAACTGTCTGGCGACGAACGGTTTCACGGGTGTTTGGTGCATATTTTTTCCCGTAGTATTCCTGAAAAAAATCCATCATGGGTGTAATCCCCATGAGCGGATCAGAAGCCTTTTTCCAGGTGTCGCCAGGCTTGAGGCCCAGGAGGGACAAAAGAGTCAGGGCGGATCTCTCGTTCTGTTGCTGCTTTGGAAGACCTAAATCATTTAAAACTGTAAGCGCCTCTTTGATCTTTTTTTCTGCTTTTTGCCCGTTCTTTTTCTGGGTCATTGTCTTAAAATTCCTTTTCCAGGGCGGCATCAATGGTTTCCTGATCCGGCATTACGTCCTTGATGTGGGAGCCGAGGCGCAACAACTGCTCTTGGTCCGGGTACGGCACCTTTCGAAGATCGGTTGCATTTACCTGGGTATGTCCGCTGAACAAACGGAAATATTGGTCAACAAGGCTGGAATTGAGATAAAGGGCAAGCCCTTTTGCTAAATCCGCAGGCAAACCTTTGCCTTGTTTATGAAAATAATTGAGGTGGTTTTCAAATCCCACAAGCCTTGTATCAATCCTTTCCGGGTCATATACAGCCGCCATAACCCGCCTTTGCTGCTCTTTTGAGGAAAATCTCTTTGTGAGAACATAGAATCCGGATTCAACAAGAAGATCGGATGTATCGGCGGACAAAGCTATGGCATTGGGCTTTTTCCCTGATTCAACAGGCCAGTTGATGAAACCATGGACAAAATGGCATGGATAAATCAGAGGGGCTGTATCTTGTCCGGGAAAATCCCTGAGATATTCCCGGGCTCTGAAATCAACGACCCGGCCGGTGGAAACCGTCAGCCCCAATTTGTCCAAGAAGACCCAAAGCGCTTTATCTGATCTGCAGGGCCTCCATCGGCGTTATTGATATCCAGATGAACAAACATATCCGGATCACCTGGATTTATCACCCGGCCATAGGGTACGAATCCCTTACTCACTTTATCGAAATCAAGTCCCTTTGAAGTGGAAACAATAACTGACTCCGGTTTCTCATGCCCACGGACAGCATGATAGATAATATTCTCTTGTAGTACGTTGTCATCTCCAAAGGCTTTGTTTCTTGATTCAAATAGATGAATCCGCTTCAGGTTCAGGATGCGCAAAAATGCGGTCCGGAATTTTTTAAAATAGGGGCCGTTACAGAAACTTCTGGGCGTTATGGCCACCATTTGTCCTCCCGGTTCCAGGAGGAGCATGGACAACCAGACAAATGCAGCATACAGGTTTACCACTTCTATACCTGCGGAATAAAGCAGTCTGCTCATGGCTGTCCGGCTATTGATCTTTTTGTAAGGAGGATTCAGAATGACATGGGTAAACAGCTCACCGGGAATAAAAAAAAGAGACTCATTTGTTTCAGAAATGGCTGCCGGTATGAAATCCTCACGTTTTATGGTTCCATGAAACTCAATGCCGGCGGACAGGCAGAGGGACCGGCAACGCTCCAGCGTGTCTTGCAGATGGGGCAAGATAACACTGTCTGTTTCATAGGCAACAATTTTTACAGAACGGGGCAGATTATCCTTAGAAATCAATGTTTCCATGCACGTTGCAAAAAGGGTCCCCGCCCCTGCCCCAGGATCCAGTATCCTCACTTCTTCCTGACTGTTTTCAAACATGGACGACATAAACCGGGCCAGTGATACCGGCGTCAAAAACTGACCAATTTCAGAACGATCAGATCTCTTGGTCTCATCGTTGAATGATTGTCGGACATGGTCAAGGGTATCCAGAGATTCCATTGTCATACTCTTTTTTAAGGCAGAACCGGCCGGTAACATTTATTGGTTTCCCCATCAAATTGAAAACATATAATCTTCCAGACAGCTTCCATGGATCATCCCTTACTGCATGGACAAGGAGAATGTCAAGCCTCGACTATTTGCCCCGGCATATTGAAAACTATCAGGGGGTGTCAGGGCATGATGGCATATCGAACCGCCTTTTGTGCATGGATGGCCGTGGTGTCAAAGAGCTTGACGGGCGTATCCTTCCGGTCCACCAGCATCCCGATTTCCGTGCAGCCCAGGATGACGGCTTCGGCCCCCTGGTCCGCCAGGGAAGAGATGATCCGGAGATATTCCGTCCTGGTTCCGGGTTTTGCGATTCCCAGGCACAGTTCCTGGAAAATGGTTTGATGGATAAAGGCCCTGTCCTCCTTTCCCGGCACCAGGACATCAAGCCCGTTGTCCCTGTTCAGGCGGCCCTTATAAAAATCCTGCTCCATGGTAAAGGCCGTGCCCAGCAGGCCCGTCTTTTTGATCCCGGACCGGACCAGGGCCTCGGCCGTGGCATCGGCAATGTGCAGCAGGGGGATATCCATTTTATCCTGAATCTCTGGAGCCACCTGATGCATGGTATTGGTGCAGATCAGGAGAAAATCAGCCCCGGCGGCCTGGATCTTTAAAGCGGCCGCTGAAAGGTCTTCGGCCACCCCTTGCCAATCCCCCCGGTTCAACAATTTTTCGACGGGGTCAAAATCCACGCTGTAAAGCACTATTTTTGCGGAATGCAATCCGCCCAGGGCCTTTTTCACCCCCTCATTAATCATCCGGTAATACCCCACCGTGCTTTCCCAGCTCATGCCGCCCAGAAGACCGATTGTTTTCATCCTGCCTCTCTCCATTCCTTTTTATTTGCACGGGCTAAGCCCATATCCGGCTTATGACGGCGGCGCAAGCCACATGATCACCGTGGGGATCCCCGCAGGATTTAAACCGCCGTCTTTGTAATCCAAAAATCCAAAATCCAGATACAGTTTTCTTGCGGCCCTTCCGTCAGGGCTTGACGCATCAAAGGTCTGGACGAGGATGGGTTTTGTGCGGTTGAGCCTGCTCACGGCAAAGTCCAGCAATGTTCTGCCGTATCCCTTTCCCCGGCATGGTTTTGAAACCGCAAACCACAGGATCTCATTCAATTCCTCTGAAATAATGATCCCGCCTTTCAAAGTGCATTCTTTACCATCCGGGCCCGAACGGATGCAAAAGGCGGTCTTCTGTGCCATGGCCTGTTTTAAAGCATCCTGAAACGGCGCTTCATCGGCCATTGGCCCGAATAAAGGCTCAACCTCCCCTGCAAGCCTGATCCATGCATCAAAATCCGTCAACTCAGCATATTCAACCTTCATTATTGGCTATTCCTTTACAAAAAATCCTTCATGAAACATGGCAATGCCCTTATGATATCCTGCCTTGTCTGGTTGCTGGCCGGAAGCGTTTTGAATGCCTCCATGGTGACCCGGGTGATGGGCATTTGGGGTGATGGCCTTTAAAGCTTACACCGGTATTGTCAGGGGTTCGATTTCAGCTAAATCAATATCCTTTCCGGCCATCCACAAATTATATGTATCCTGCATGAGAAGCCAGCTTTCAGGGCTGCGGCCTATGCACTTAGAAAGGCGCAGAGCCATTTCCGGACTTAAGGAACTTTGTCCTTTAACAAGCCTGGAAAAAGTTGAAGGCGATACTTTAAGCCTCAGGGCCACACTTCTGGGAGATATCCCAAGTGGATCAAGATAAACTTCTTTAATGAATTCCCCTGGATGGGGTGGGTTATACATAGCCATTAATGATAATCCTCATAATCTACAATATAGGCATTACCATCTTTGAATTCAAAAACGATACGCCAGTTTTTGTTAACATCGATCGCCCATAGCCCTTCACGATCACCTTTTAAACTGTGGAGCCGCCAACCAGGAGTTTGCATATCCTCAATACACGTTGCAGTATCAAGCGCAATGAGCCGAAGCCTCAATTTCTGTTTGTGGTCCGGTTGAATGCCTGCCAAATTCCCTGCTTCAAAAAATTTTCGCAACCCTTTATGTTTAAAAGTTTTGATCATGGATATATGATACAAAGCATTGCGTAATACGCAATGCTTTTCTATAAAAATTTTTCATCATTCACCAATCTCCATCAACCGACCAAGACCAATCCGCAGACATTGGCCGTTTGGGATTGCCCTGCATCGGCGTCCCTGGGGACGGCGCGGTCCATGCGCCAGCCGGCCGCTTCAAAAAGCTTTAAAACATTGATGCCGAACCCCGACATTGAAGGCCGGGCATATTGGGGATGTCTGCATTCCCCGTTTTTAGAAATCACATGGCATTCAGGATGGTCATGGCAGAATATGTTTTTGCATGAGCCCCCGGCATAGGCTTGTGAATTTATATATCCTTTTTTATGGCTTCCCTTTCAATACCGGCTGCTGTCTGGTGGAGCAACTGAAAGACTTCCCGGCGCTCGGCGGAAAAAAGGATTTCAGACGGAACATCAATCTTGAAAAAAATGGCCCGGCTAAACTTCTCAAGCTGTTTTTTGAATTCAGAAGGCCCTGAAACATAAGGCGGACAGCTCTTTGCCAGGCCGTAATATTCACATCGCGGTTCCTTGCACCGGTCGGCAAAATACTGATCCGCCACAATTTCCCCGGGTGAAAGGACTGCAGCATCCGTCGCCCCCAATCCGTAAGCATATTGAATCAGTTCATTCAGTTTCTTTATATCTGTTTTCATCATATTTGACGTCGCACCTGATCAATTTCAGCTCTGTCTGCCGCCTGCTTCACCATCTTTTAAAACATGCCGTTCGGATTAGCAGATTTTTCCGGTATCTCCTGGATGACATCCCAGTGTTCTTCTATCTTGCCGTCTTCAAGCCTGAAAATTTCAATGATCGCCCGTTCAAGATCCTTCGAGCGGATGGAATGGACATGGAGCACCACATAGTCATCTTCAGCAATGACCCGTTTGATTTCACTGCGCGCCCCTGGAAAATTTTCTTTTAAAAACCCAATGAACTCCTTGAGTCCTTCCGGGTAATCTTTCACCAATGGATTATGCTGCTTGTACCGCTTCCCGATGAATGGTGTTGCTGCTTCATAATCTTTTTTATTAATAATAAGATCATAAAACTGAGTCACAATTTTTTTGTTTTTTTCCTGTATAATACCCATGGTTATCCTTTTTAATGTTAAATTTACACGTTTGCCTGATTTATTCCTTTTTGCTCCCAACGCAGCCTTCACCAGTTCATCTGGTGAAGGCTGCGTTGGAAACTTTGCGACTCTTATATTTTAACGTTCCGGATGTGTGCATCGCATGAATTACATAACTATTTCTTCAAAACGTGTGGAGACAACCAGCCCATAATGGCTTGGTAATTATCTCCCCTGTATTTGAAATAGTATTTACTATCTGGTGTTGAATATTTGAGGGCCATTACTGCAGCGTTAGTTTGAGTTCGTTCATTTTCTGCTAATCTAAGAAACTCTGAGACTATGTAGTTTTTAGCTTTATCTTGTTTCATATTCATCACCATATTTTTTCAGTTCATTTCATCGGTTATAACATTAGGCATCACCGGCGGCTGTAAGCCGTCTGGTGGATGCCATTGTTGGCCGTTTAGATACTTCCATCTGCGGTTGGACACAAATCACTCATGTAGCAACCGGCACACTCAGGCACACGAGACTTACACCAGTTCCTTCCGATCTCCCAACAAGGCAGATCCATCATTCCAGGAAACTCTGGATGTAGGGCCTTTGCCTTATAAATGACCTGTTCTGTGCCGGCATCAGTCGTGCAAAGGCCAAGCCGTGGAAATACTCTGCGGACGTGGACATCGGCTGAAATATTGATAGAGAAGTAGTCCGAAAAAGGAATCTTGAATTCCCGTGCGAGGATATTGGCCGCCATGCTCCCGATCTTTGGACCAATGCCATCAAACATGAGAAACCGATAAACAACCTCCGCACTGGATGGTTTTCCCATCCATATGCGGGCGGCATCGCCAGCATAATCGCTGCTGATCCTTTGCACTGCTGAATGGAAGAACTCACTCATCTTGTCAACGAAGCGATGTAAAGGTTCCGGTTGAGTCATCAATTGGTTCACATCGGCCCGTGTAAGGTGACGGAGTGTCTCCATCGAGAATCCGTGAAGTCTTTCAGAAATTTTGTAAGGAATGAGCCACGCCTTTTCAGCCTTGATTTGGCGATTCATCACACAAGCCAATATAAAAGCGTGCGGGTGCGCCTCCAGATTATTCAGCAATGTGTCGGCACCCGGTACCTTGGTGAACTGGATCAACTGCTTTGGCGCTTGGAATAGGGCCTTTCCATGATCAACAAGCCTGTCACAGATGCTATTTTTATTCATATTCTTCTCGGCCAACCAGTTATTATCAGATCAATTCTCCCCTGATCACCTGAAGGTCACACGCAAGTTGAAAAAAGGCTATAATCAGAGAAACTTCTTATCATAAAGTCTCTATCCCAGGGGGGAAGAAGATGTCAAGCCGAAAAAAGAATGCTGCCGCCCCGCTCACGCCGGAACCCTCCGGGGTTTGAATAGGGCTAAAAAATTGCCGGCCACCACCAGGAAAAGCCCGCCAATGGCGGAAACATTCCAGGCATAGCCTTCGAAAAAGGAAGACAGGACCAGGGCCACGACAGGCACGACCATGATGGCATAGGAGG
>JAAUSZ010000167.1 GCA_012031875.1 Desulfobacula sp. | reverse complement strand
GCGGCGGGTTTGCCTTCACCACCCTGAGATCATCCATTATTTATATGCTGGACCCGGCCAACCGGAAAAAATTCAAAATATTGATGTGGTCTATGGGGCTAGATCCCCGGGCATGCTTCTGTACCGGGAAGAGCTGTATGAATGGGAAAAAGGGACGATATCCGCATGCATATTACGGTTGACGGCACCAATGACCCGTCCTGGAAATACCACAAGGGATTTGTCCCCCAGATTGTAGATCAGAATGCCCCCAAGGCCGATGCCGACACCTATGCCATTATCTGCGGGCCGCCCATCATGATCAAATTTACCCAGCCCGCCCTGACGGCCCTGGGATATAAAGATCATCAAATCATCATGTCCCTTGAAAACAGGATGAAATGCGGCATCGGCATGTGCGGCAGGTGCAATATCGGAAAAGAGCTGGTGTGCAAAGACGGTCCGGTATTCACCCTGGAGCAGTTGAATAAGACACCGAAAGAATATTGATTCGGGCTTATTTTATATTGACAAGCAACTATTGCTTAAGATATGTTATGTCTTTAATTATTGAAGCTAAGACAGGATGTCTTAAAAATGATAGAAATTAATTACTTACAGGAGGAAATTTTAAATGGCAACAATCGAGTTTAACGGGAAATCTTTTGAAATAGATGAAGACGGATTCCTTCTTGATTACAATACCTATTGTGACGAGTGGGTTGATTATGTCAAAACTCAGGAAGGCATTGATGAGCTGACGGAAGAGCACTGGACACTGATCAAAGTGCTTCAGGATTATTATGAGAAAAACGGCATCGCCCCCATGGTTCGTGTTCTTTCCAAACTGACCAAATTCAAACTGAAACACATCTATGAGCTGTTTCCGTCAGGACCGGGAAAAGGCGCCTGCAAAATGGCCGGTCTTCCCAAACCAACCGGATGTGTATAGTAGTCCCGCTCGATACTGTTCACTGAATTCAAAGGCTCTGCATCATTGGTGCAGAGCCTTTCATCGTTAGAGCGCCTGACAGGTGCTGTCCAGAAAATTCAGGAGTCGGATAAATGACCGGCATCGACGCCATCAATAAAAAGCTTTTAAACAATATCCAGATGGATTTCCCCATTGATCCCCGCCCCTTTCATATCATTGCCCAGAAACTGGGCCTGACCGAGGATGAGGTGATTCAGCGGATTAGACAGATGAGGGAAGACCTGCTGATCCGTCGCATCGGCGGCAATTTCAGCCCGGACAAACTGGGTTATTTTTCAACTCTATGTGCGGCTATGGTTTCAGAAGAAAAAATAGCGCTTTTCACCCAAACCGTCAATTCCTATGCCGGTGTGACTCATAATTATCAAAGGGACCACCGGTTCAATATCTGGTTTACCTTTATTGCCCCTTCTGTTGAAATGATTGAAAAAAGCCTCAAGGAAATCAGCGAAGCCACCCAGGTTGAACCCATATTAAACCTGCCGGCGACGAAAGTTTTTAAAATCAGCGCTAATTTTAAGGTATGACCACGATTAAAGCAGCCTTGGTGGTTCAAAACTGCCTGGCTGGAAATTATGAAAAAAATCTTAATTCAACAAGGGAATTCATAGGCCTTGCCCTTGAAAAAGGGGCCCGGCTCATTGTTTTTCCTGAAATGAACCTGACCGGGTATGTGTCCAACCACGATATCCATTCCATTGCCCGCCCTGTTACAGAAGAGATGTTGACGTTGTTTCAAAACCTTGCCGGGGAGTCCAAGGCCTCCATTCTGGTCGGATGGGCCGAAAAATCGCCGGACAAGGCCATCTATGCCTCTCATTTTATTTTCCATCCCGACGGAACATCCGGTGTATACAGAAAAATTCATACCTCACCCTTTGAAAAAAAATATTTTTCCCTCGGAAATAAAATACCCGTTTTCAATTCCAATGGTCTGATTTTTGGAGTTCAGCTTTGTTACGACGCCCATTTTCCGGAACTCTCCCTGGCCATGGCCTTGAAACAGGCGGATGTGATCTTTATTCCCCATGCATCTCCCCGGGGCAGCTCCCGGGAAAAATATGATTCCTGGGTCCGTCATCTTCGGGCAAGAGCATTTGACAACGGTGTTTATATTGCCGCCTTGAATCAGACGGGCGATAATGGAAAGGGCTTATCCTTCCCGGGGATATGTCTTTTTATCGGACCGGATGGGCATGTGGTCTATAAATCCGTCGAGGATGGTGAAGGAGTTCATATTATTTCCATTGAAAAAAAAATTCTCGATGATGTCCGATCCCACCCCATGAGATATTTCCTGCCCAATAGAAGGAAAGATCTGTTTCCATAATTCTATTCTTTAATTTTCTTTTCCCGGTTCTGGATATACGCATTCCTGATGGCGGCATAGGGCTCGACGGCAGCCTCCTTGAGTGATTCATAGTCCCCAAGGTGAAATGATAATGAATTGATTGTATCATAGGATTTAATGCCCGCGGAAAGCTCCCAGGGGTCAACATAATTCACCGGGGTTAAAAAATAATCTCCCACAAGCCCCACAGCATCCCTTAAGGTTGAGGGTCCCAATACCGGAAGAACAAGATAAAACCCATTCCCCAGGGCATAGGAACCAAGGGTCTGGCCCAGATCCTCATCACTGGTTTTAAGCCCGAATTGATTCTGGGCCACCTGACCAAAACCTAAAACCCCCACGGTGGAATTAATGAGGAAAATTTGGATTTCTGCCCCGGCATCTTTGATCCGGCCCTGTAAAAGCGTGTTGACAAACCGTACCGGAAAAAGAAGATTATGGAAAAAATTATTTACTCCTTTTCGAAACAGGGGAGGAGTCAAAGCTTTATAACTCGAGGCCGCCGGCTGGAGTAAAGCAAAATAGAGGACGTCATTAAACGTATACATGACATAATTGAAATAATAGAGCGGATCGGATACGGGCCGGCTCTTTCCGGAGTCCTGATAATCATCAAGCATCTCATCAGTATCCTGTGCAAAGAGACCGGAGCTAAGAATAAAGACGGATAGAATAATTGTCATGATTGAAAAAGAGTATATTTTCCCCATTGTTTTTCCTTTATCTTTGGGTTTTCATAAATTGAACCATAGAAAAAGATGTTTCATTTGCAGGAGCACTAAAATACTAGTTTTTATCCTTGTTAAATATCAGTTTCCTGACAAGGGATTCAATGTCCAGCGATGACTCTGTATTATATATTTCCTGGCCCGGCTCAAGCATGAGGTCGGAGCCTCCGGGTGCGATATCAATATATTTTTGGCCTATTATACCAGATGTTTTGACAGAGGCAATCACATCTTCTGAAAGCGGCATATTTTTATCAATGCTGAGTTCCACCTTGGCAAGCAACCGTTCTTTATCAATGATGACATTTGAAACAATCCCGATTTCAACCCCGGCCATTTCAACCCTGGCCCCTTTTTTAAGTCCGGAAACAGAGGTAAAAAACCCATATACCGGGTATCTCGTATCCCTGAGAAAACCAATTTCGCCAAGAACCACAAAAAGATAAAGGGTGCATATCAACCCCAGGACCACAAACAGCCCCACATAGAATTCAATTTTTCTTTTATTCATGCCTTTTCTTTCAAACTCCCATCATTTTTATGCTTAGGCTTCTTCGCCTCTGATAAAGGCGTCTACAATTGTGCCGTGCGAATCAAGAACCTCTTGTTTTGAGCCCTCGAATTGAATCATGCCCTCATTCAGCATGGCAATTCGCTGAGAGATATTAAAGATATCAGGAATATCGTGGCTGACAATGACGGCAGTGAATTCAAATTTTTCCTGATATTCCTTAATCATGGTGTGAACATTTTTTTTTCGGATGGGGTCAAGCCCGGTTGTCGGCTCATCAAAAAGAACGACCTCCGGATCGATAACGAGCGCTCTGGCCAGAGCGACCCGTTTTCTCATCCCGCCTGAAAGCTGGGCCGGGAATTTTTCTTCCGAGCCCAACAGCCCCAACTCTCTCATGTGGTTCATGACCTTGTCCCTGATCCTGTTTTTAGGATAATATCTGTTTTCTGCAAGCGGCAGAGCAATATTCTCATATATGGTCATGGAGTCAAATAAGGCATTGTCCTGGAACATATAACTCAATTTTTTTTGGAACGCCCTAATTTTTTCGCGTGTCAATAGATGAACAGGCTCCCCATTGATCAGGATCTCTCCGGAATCCGGATGCATCAGGCCGATAATATGCTTCAGCAATACGGATTTTCCGGTCCCGCTTTTTCCTATGATGGTGGTAATCTCTCCTTTGCGAATCGACAGATGAACGCCTTTTAAAACTTCTTGGGATCCAAAGCCTTTTTTGACATTGACAAATTGAATGAAAGGAACCGTCATTTTTATACCAGAAAATATGTAATTCCGTAATCGGCGATCAGAATAAAGATACAGGACTGGACCACGGCGTTGGTTGTTGACAGACTGACACTCCTGGCGCCGAATCCGCTGAGTAAATGGGTATAATATCCACGATAGCAGCAAAGGGTTGTCACAATAGCGGAGAAAACAAGGGATTTTAAAAAACCTCCGTTGATGTCCGCAATATCCACATTCTTGATAACCGTATCCATATAATCATATTGATTGATTCCGATAAGAATGGAACCGGATAAATATCCCCCGAAAATGCCAATGACATTAAACAGTGCGGTTAATAAGGGAAAACTGATGACGGATGCGATCAGTCTTGGGGTAAAGAGGAATCTGACTGGGTTGATATGCATGGTTTTAAGCGCATCAATCTGTTCGGATATCCGCATCACCCCGATTTCAGCAGCCATTGCAGAACCTGCCCTGGCCGTCACCATAATGGCCGTCAGAACAGGGCCGAGTTCGCGGACCAGGGTCAGGGCGACCGCTGCCCCGAGCCCTGCTTCCGAGCCGAATTTGACCAGGGAATAATATCCCTGAAGGCCCAGCACCATCCCGGTAAAAATCCCGGTCAAAACAATAACAAAAAAAGATTTGGCGCCGATAAACCAGGTGTTGTCTACGATTTTAGCAAACTGAACCGGCAGGACAAAAACATTGATAAGTCCTGTTGCAAAAAAAATTAACAGCCTGCCGCGGGACTCCAGCAGCCCAATGGTTACCTCACCTGTTTTTTCAAGGGGTTTTGTAAACATAATGATTGAGTATAGCCTCAAATGAGAGATTATTCAAGGTTATAGCGGCCTGACGATAAATTTTTTACAGGATAGGATAATGATTTTTCTTATTGACACGTGTCCTCCAAATAGATACGTATATATCCAACTCATTCAGTATTAATATTTGTAAAAGGATGTCAGGATGACTCAGAAAATAACACTCAGTATGCCGGATTTTCTTTATGAAAAATTAGAAGAATGGCGGGCTTCTTTTAATCTTTCAAAACTCTTTCAGGACGCACTGGCTGAAGCCATTCAAAAAAAAGAAGAATTCCGGAAGCGGATATCTGAAGATTTTGATATGGCGGATATCATTAAACGGCTCAGACAGGAAAAGCAGAACTGGGAAAAAAAATATTATGCATTGGGAAAAACTGAGGGCCTTCAATGGGCCAAAATTGCCCATTATGGAGATCTTTTATACGTATTAAACTTCCAGGACACGTATAAACTGATTTCCGACTCCAGGATGAGCGGGTATTTTAAAAAAATTTACGCAGCGACCAACCTGTCGGAAAACCGGGAACCAGGACCTGCGAATGATGAGCAGATGTTTATGGATGGCTGGTTTAAGGGAGTATTGGAATTCTGGAATCAAATTAAGGAAAAATTATAATGGCCATTGACCCATCTTATATTCTTGGAGTTGATATCGGTTCTGTTTCCATTCATATCGTATTGTTGACCCTTGACGGGAACATGGTTCATTCCTCAACGGCAATACATCATGGTGAGGTCAGGGAGTGTTTTTCAAAATTGATCGGGAACCTTGATTTAACGCGAATAGCCCATGTCGGCGCAACGGATGCCACCCCTTTGTTTATCCGCGCGGAACAGTTTTATGACGACCAGTTAAGCCTGATTCGTGCGGCGAAATATTTTCATACCGAGTTTAATGCGATTTTACATATTGGCGGTGAAAAATTTTCATTGAGCCGGTTTGATGAAACCGGGCATTATATCGGGGCAACGCATAATACCTCCTGCGCAGCCGGTACGGGCAGCTTTCTGGATCAACAGGCCCGGAGATTAAACCTTTTCGGGGGCTCTGAAGAACTCAGCAAAAAAGCACTGCTGAATACAAAAAAAATCCCGGACATCGCCACCCGTTGCGCAGTTTTGCAAAACCAGATCTGATTCATGCCCAGCAGGAAGGCTACGGCATTGAGCAAATTTGTGATGGCCTGTGTTATGGTCTGGCAAAGAACATTTCCAATACCCTTTTCAAATTCAGCCATACAGGAGAAGGAATTGTTTTTTGCGGCGGCGTTGCCCATAATGATGCCGTTAAAAACCATCTTGAAAAAATAACAGGGTGCCGACTCATCGCGGATTCCAACTCAAAATTCTATGGCGCGGCAGGGGCTGCGCTTTGCCTGATGGATGATCTTCTGAACCGTCAAACACTTCAAAAAGCCACATTCTCTTCGGTGGAAGACATCTTTATCAACACCCGGAAACAAAGTCACCTTTTATACCCGGCGCTTGACTTAAAGCTGTCACAATATCCGGAATTTAAATGTTTTTCGTCCTATGTCCGGGATGATGTTGAAATTGATATTTATCAGAATCCTTCATTGGCGGCCCTGAAGGAAGGCTATCTGGGATTGGATGTAGGCTCCACAAGCACCAAAAGCATTCTTATCAATCAAGAAGGGCTGCCGGTGGCAGGTTTTTATACAAAGACGGCATCAAGGCCGGTTACCGCCGTACAAAAAATCTTCAAAGCCTATGAGGCCTTCTTTAGCGCCTATGGGATCGAACTCGAGATAAAAGGATGCGGGACAACGGGTTCGGGCCGGCGAATAGCCGGCAAGATCATCGGCGCGGATATCGAACCCGATGAGATAACGGCCCATGCAACGGCTGCCTGCAATTTAAACAAAGATGTGGACACGATTATTGAAATCGGAGGACAGGACGCCAAATTCACTCTTTTGAAGGACGGCAGGGTAACCGCCTCAGTCATGAATACGGTATGCGCTGCCGGCACCGGAAGCTTTATTGAGGAACAGGCCGTTAAGCTGGGATGCCCTCTGTCCGAGTATTCAAAGCTCACGGAAGGCGTTTCATCCCCTGTCACCAGCGACCGATGCACGGTTTTCATGGAAAGGGATATCAACTATTACCTGGCTCAGGGATATCAAAAAAATGAAATCCTGGCTTCGGTTCTCCATTCGGTCAGAGACAACTACCTGACAAAGGTCGCAGGCATCGGCAAAATAGGTAACTGCATTCTTTTTCAAGGGGCCACGGCCAGAAATAAAGCCCTCGTTGCAGCCTTTGAGCAGAAATTACAAAAACCCATCCATGTATCCCGCTATTGCCATTTGACGGGAGCCCTGGGAGTGGCCTTGCTGGTCAAGGAAAAACAGTTGCACGCGTCAGGATTCAGAGGCTTCGGGCTATGGAAATCTGCAATTCCCGTTCGCCGGGAAACCTGTAAGATCTGCACAAATTATTGCAAGCTGACCATTGCCGAGGTGAATGGAGAAACCCTTGCCTATGGTTTTTTATGCGGCAGGGATTACCAGACCCAAAAAATGATTCCCCAAAAACCCGGATACAGGCTTTTGCCGTCAAGAAGCCGTACTGTCCCCAAAATCCAAACGCCCGTAATCCGGCATGATTTTACCATGGGTATTCCAAGGGCCCTTCACCTGTTTGAAGACGTGGATTTCTGGGTTTGTTTTTTCTCAAAGCTGGGCATTAAAACCGTTACCAGCGCCGAATTGAAAGCCCCTGTAAAACTTGGAAAAAAATCGGCAAAAGCTGAATTCTGTGCTCCGGTCACGGCCCTGCACGGGCATATTGAGTATTTAATGGGTGTTGCGGATTATGTGTTTCTGCCCTTTTATTTTGAAGAAAATACAGGTGAAAAAGACCGGCGCAGGCAGCATTGTTATTACACCCAGTTTGCTCCATCAGTGGTATCCTGTCTGCCGGAATTTGATAAAAACAGGTTGCTTTCCCCGATTATCAAATATCTTTATACAAATTTCCATACCAAACTGGAATTGTATAAAACCTTAAAAAACATATCTTCAGATTTCCTGTTTTCCTTTTTTGACATTTCAACCGCCTATGACAGTGCTGTCGAATTTAATGAAACCCATCAGATGAAAAAGCGGGAATTATTTGACAAGCATAAGGCCGGCGGCTCTGATATCAATGTTGTTCTGGTCGGTAGACCCTATACGGTTTTGGATGATGCCATGAACAGCAACATCCCCCGGCTTTTTGAAAGCCTGGGGGTAAAAACCTTTTTCCAGGACATGGTGGATACTAAGAATTTTGATTTTTCGGAAATAGACCCATTGCTAAAAGAAATCCATTGGAAATATGTGGCCCGGATTCTTAAGACCGCCTTTATAGCAGCAAAAACCGAGCATCTGTATCCGGTTTATATCAGCTCGTTTAAATGCGCTCCCGATGCTTTCGGCATTGATTATTTCAAACAGATCATGGAAACCTACCATAAGCCTTATCTGATATTGGAGCTGGATGAACATGATTCCAGTGTGGGATATGAAACGCGGGTGGAAGCCGCAGTGAGGGCGTTTTTCAATCATCATGCCTCAGCCCCGAGGAAAGCGGGCAAAGAAATTGCGGATCTTCACCCCCAATTTTTATCCAAAATCGGAGATAAAACCATCCTTTTTCCGAACTGGGACGTTTTTACCGGAAGCCTCATTGTATCTATTATGAAAAACGAGGGATACAAGGCCCTTCTCATGGAAGAAACCCGGGATACCCTGAAAAAAAGCATTCTGACCAATACGGGACAATGCATTCCCTTAAACGCCGTGGCCGCTGCATTTATTCACACGGTTGAAAAGAATGGCCTCGATCCCTCTGGCTGTGCCCTATGGCTGAATCCTTCGGAAATCGCCTGCAATATTAAAATGTATCCCTATCATATCAAAAAAATACTGGAGAGAAACGGCAAGGGCTTTGATAAGGCCGAGATCTACAAAGGAGAGCTTTCTTTGTTTGATATTTCATTTAAAGCCTCCACCAATGCCTATTTCGCCTATATGTTCGGCGGGCTTTTAAGAAGCATCGGCTGCAAAATCAGGCCCTATGAAATTCATAGGGGAGAAACGGATCAAACCCTCACGGCAGCCTTATCCCTTTTATGCAACACATTTGAAAACGGCGGGGACAAGGAAGCGTCCATAAAAACCATCATGGATATGTTTTTAAGCATCCGGACCCGGCATGAACAGCGACCCAAAATCGGGATTTTCGGCGACCTTTACGTCCGGGACAATGATATCATGAATCAGGATCTGATTCATTTCATTGAAGATAACGGGGGGGAAGTTATCACTACCCCCTATTATAAATATTTGAAAATCATTGCCAATTCATATTTCAGAAAATGGTTTAAGGAGGGAAAATATGTGAGCCTGATGTCAAACAAAACGCTTCTGGTGGTTATGCAGGCCATGGAAAAAAAATATTATAAATATTTTGAACCCATCCTGGGCCGGTCCATATTTGAGATAAACGGATCCTATGAACCCATTCTCCCGGATTACGGCATTCTCCAGGAACACACGGGCGAATCCATGGATAATATCTTGAAAATCCACCACATCATCAGCGAGAACCCGGATTTAAAACTCCTGGTCCAGACCAATCCCGCCTTCTGCTGTCCCGGCCTTATTACCGAATCCATGGCCCATAAGCTTGAAGCAAAGCTGAATGTTCCCATTGTGTCGATTACCTATGATATTTCCGGAGGCAATAAGAATAAAGTCATCATCCTTTTCTAAAAGATCCGGGGGAAAAAGATTATCCCCACAATTTAAAAGCCTCGGTCTGACGTTCGCCCGGGAGATAGGGCCGGATATGGGGATATTGTTTCAGGTAGGAATTTTGCAGTTCAATGCGCCTGACATTGAATTTATTGTGACCATCAACGGCCCTGCGATAGCGCATATAATATTCATCATAATTTTTTAGATGCTCTTGGCTCTTCAATTCAGTGATATTTGCAAAATTTGTATAGGTATATTCCAGCAACTCCTGAAAACTGAATAAATATTTTTCCAGGCTGTTATAATGTTGCACAACCGTCCGGTCATGATAAAAATCATGGATATGGACGACCCATTCCAGGTCTTTGTCTGAAAAGGATTGCTTGTAATCTTCTGTAAATTTTTCAAGCCGATGAATCGCATCCCTGTTTTCAACCATAACGGTTTTCAGTTCCTCGATAAATTCGATGGTCTTTTTTATCTCATGGACCCTGGATTCCACCTTGCTCAAGGTTTCAAGCCTCACCAGACCCTCGTCCAGCTTCAAGGTACTCTGCTTGAGGTCTTCACTCAGACGAATCATTGGATAGCCAAGGGTGAAAGATGGGCGTATTTATTTTTTCCATATAATTTGTAAAAGAAAATCAGAGGCTCCAACGGCTGAGAAGGTGGACAAAACACGA
>JAAUSZ010000022.1 GCA_012031875.1 Desulfobacula sp. | reverse complement strand
CAGGATAGAGCAAAAAGGGTGCCGGGTTGGACTTCCGAGGGAAAACCGTGGAAACAGCAGGTTCAAATGGGTTCCCGGGAATTTATCCTTTCCGGGCCCAAAACAGGTGAAAATATCCAGGCGCAGGATTTTACGCCAGGAGCCTTTTTCCGGAAACCGGCAATTCTTTTGGAAGCCTTTGGCAGCAAGGTAAAACCCGGTGCTGCCGGATTTCACCACAGCCCTGTCTTAATTCCCGGCACCCCTTGCAGGCTCCGGGCTTCCTGTGATAAAAATGAAATAAGGCATCCATGCTTTTTATCCTTTTTTAAAGGAGATGGGGTGAATCTTCCTAAAAATGAAATGGAAACCATCTTTAACGGTATCCGGGATTTTATCCTGATCATTTCTCCGGACCGGGACATCCTTGAGACCAACGATGCGTTTTTAAAGCACATGAATTGCAGGCGGGAGAATGTCATCGGCCGCAAATGCTATGAGGTGTTCAGGGAGGTGACTCGAAAAAGCAGCAATTGCCATGAAAAATGCCCTTTGGAAAAGGTCATCCGTGAAAAACACCATTGCCGGGCGGAATTAAACCGGATTGCAAAAGACGGGAAACCCAGGTATACGGAGCTGACCATCTTCCCTGTCTGGGAAAAAAAAGGCAAGATCTCCAAATTTATTGAAATCAGCCGGGACATCACAAAGCGCAAATCCGATGAAAAAAAGACCCAGGATTATCTCATGGAAATGGTGGAGGAGAGAACCCGCCAGCTCAAAGAGAGCCATGAAAGATTGCTCCACCAGGACAAGATGGCTTCCCTGGGGAAGCTCTCATCGGCCGTGGTGCATGAGATCAACAATCCCGTGGCCGGGATCCTGAATCTGGTCATGCTGTCCCGGCGGATTCTGAAGGAAGATGAGATCAAGGCCCCGGAGCTGGACCTGTTCCGCCAGTATCTCGGACTCATGGAAACCGAAACCCGGCGGATCGGAAGGATTGTCAGCAACCTGCTGACCTTTGCCCGGCAGTCCAAAATCGAATTTGTCCGGTTTGATCTGAATGAATTGATCGAACAGACCCTGATCCTGAATTCAAATCTTCTGAAGCTGAACCGGATCAGGGTCATTGAAGAACTTGAACACAATCTCCCCCTTATCTGCGGTTCCGAAGATCAGATCAAACAGGTGGTTATGAACCTGCTTTCCAATGCCGTGGAAAGCATGGCCCAGGTTTCGAGGAAGCGGCTCACCATCAGAACCTTCAGCAAAGAGCCGGGAAAAACCGTGGGTATTGAGGTCATGGACACGGGTGCAGGGATCCCCCGGGAGATGATGTCCAATATATTCGAGCCCTTTTATACGACCAAGAAAAAAGGCAAGGGTGTCGGGCTTGGGCTCTCCGTGGTATACGGGATCATCCGGGAGCATGGGGGCAAGATCTATGTGGATTCGACGCCGGACAGGGGGACCTCTTTTTCCGTCACCCTTTTCGAGGACCCTCCCCCGGAGAAAAAAGAACCGGATTCGCCTTTGAAAGGATAGGCCGCCCCCTTTTCCCGTTTATGCCTGAATTCCTGAGGTGCCGCTAGTCCTTGATCCTGGACACAATGGCTTCCACCACTCTTTCCGCGGTATCCCCGAACAGGGTGTCCACCTCCACCAGGTTCAGATACCGGTCATCCCACTGGAAATTCCCGCTTTCAAGAATCCAGTCCTTAAGCCGGTTGTATTTCCCGCCCAGGGCCTTGATTTTTTTCAGGAGGGGGACGTCTTCCGAGGATTTGAAACTGATGTTCAGGGACAGAAGGTATTCAATGATGTTGGGGGTGGCCGGGTTGGCTGAAATGACGGGGATCACCAGGATGTTCTTGTTGTCTTTCCGGCCCCGGCCGATATAGACATTGCCTTCCCTGACAATGATGTTTTTCGTGCCCTTGAGCCTGGGATCCTCTTCCACCCGGGAGGGTTCTTCTTTCAATGCCCCGGTTTTATTAATGATCCTGATCTTGGTTTCAGGCGTCACCTCGCCTAAAAGGCTCAGCCCCGAAATCTGGTAAACCAGTCCGCCGTTGACCCTTGAGATGACCTCCTGGAGGTTTTTGATGACCAGGACATTTTTATTGGTGATCTGGGAGATCTGGAAATGATTGATATTCAGCTCATTGAAAATGATGCCTTCAAATTTTTCCGTGATCCTGCTGGTGCCCACGGTGACGGTCTTGGCCTGGTGCTTGATGGCATCCACCGGTCTTGCCATGATATTGATGGAATGGTTGATATTGGTGAAAAAGGTGTTCAGCATATTGGTGGGGGTGCCCCTTGTCTCAAAATCAATTTCAAAATCCGATACCGGCAGGCGGCCGGAAAGATATTTTAAGAGCAGGGTGAGATTAGCGGCATTGTCCAGCCCCATGGCGGCTGGAAATCCCCCCTGGCGCCGTTTTTTGGAAAACCGGTTGTAGAACTGGGCAATGGTTTCCCTGAACCGCTTTTCCAGAAGGATCTCATAGACGTCATGGCCCATGGCTGTGTATTCGTCCAGAAGGTCCTGGACCTCGGACCTGGCGTCATACATGAACCGGGACCCCTCATTGATGGCCAGGGCCGCGTAATATCCCCAGATATGGCCCACCAGGGTATTCAGGATCGGGGCGAAATGCTCCTTGGTTTCCGGGATCTTGAACACATCCGCGGCATAGGGGTCAAACCGGTCTTCGCCCAGGGTGGTGATGACCACGGGGGTGGCCTTGTGGGCCTTGAAAATGGCCGTATCCTTGATGATGTCCCCGAGAACGCTTTCCCTTGTGCCGGCCGCGCAGACAATGATGAGGGGTTCGCTGGAGAGATCAATATGTTTTTTATCCTCAATAAAATCCGATGAAATGGTTTTATAGCAGAGTTCGCTGAGTTTGATGCGGATCTCGTCGGAAGAGGTCTTGTTGGAGCCCGACCCCACGGTGGCCCAGTAATATTTGGATACGGCCAGGCGGGCCGCGGAGGCCCTGATCTCTTCCTTCATGCCCAGGATGGTTCTCATCTTGTCCGGCAGGGAAAGGATCTCATGGATTTCTTCGGTGATGAACTCGGCGGATCTGGTGCCGGTGAGGGCCGCCATGTGAAGACCGAAAACCGCGCCGGCCGCAATCTGGGAATAAAAGGCCTTGGTGGAGGCCACGGACATTTCAATGTCCCGGCCCGAGCTGGTGTATAAGACCCCGTCGGTCTTGAAGGTCAGGTCCGAGTCCCGGCGGTTGACGATGGAAAGGGTCCTGGCGCCGGAGGCCTTGACCATGTCCACGGTCCGGTTGGTGTCCGTGGTGGTGCCGGACTGGCTGATGGCCACCACCAGGGTGTCGGCCATGGATTTTTCCCCGGTTTTTCCTTCGATGATGGAAAACCGGATAGTTCTGAAGATTTCAGGGCCCGGATCTGGATGCCGATATCTCCGATATAATATTTCAGGAGGTCGGCGCAGCCCTGGGCCGCGATCCCGGCTGTTCCCTGGCCGATGAAATAGATTTTTTTGATCTTATTCAGCCTGAGGTCATCTTCGATGGATTCCGGGATGACCTTCGAATCCAGGGTAATGGTGAAAAGCCGGGTTTCAGGGGACTGCCTGAATTTGTTGTCGAGGGTTTTTTCAACAGAGTCCGGAGATTCTGAAATTTCTTTTAGAAAATAATGGGGAAAGTTCTGGCGGTCAATATCCCTGGATGTAATGTTGCTGGTCATGATACCGGACTCATCCATGGGGATGGGGGTGCAGTCATAATAGTGGGACCGGATGCCGGAGATCCCGCCCCCGGATTCATGACCCAGGATAACGATCTGGCCCTTGTCTTCCCCGTTGAGCTTGATATAGTCCCGGGTTTCTTCCACAATGCCGTAAAGTTCCGAGGCCGCCATATAATGATCTTTTGCAATCCCGACAAAAATGGCCTGGCCGCTTCCCTTCTGGGCCAGGAAGAGTTTTCCGGGCGCCAGGTCCGAATGCATGCTGATGGCGTGAGAGCCTTCAAAATCATTGAGAGAGAGCCTGAAGGCCTCTTCCAGGGGCCGGCCCTGTTTGAGATAATGCTCGATCTGGAGGGGGATGAGCTTGGTGTCCGTATTGATATCGGGATGGAGTTTGTCGTACCGGGCCTCATATTCGGTTTTGAGTTCCAGGTAATTATCAATGTCGCCGTTCAGGCAGACATGGATGATTCCGGTCTTGCCGATGCTTTTATCGGTGGGGGTATTGTCCTGGGGATGACAGTTGGCAACGGTGATATCCCCCACCGAGGCCCACCTTGTGTGGGCGGACACGGAATTGGAGGTAAAATTATAAAGGGCCAGCACTTGCAGGAGGTGGTCGTTTTTGATCTGGCTCCGGAGAAAGGCCACGTTGTCTCCAAGGGCTCCGATTTCCGCGGCGAATTTATAGACAAAGGAGATGGAAACAAAATGATTGCCGTTTTCCGGGAAGGTGTCATGAATGGTCAGGCTGTTATTGGACAGGACAATATGATTGGTTCGCTGTTTGAGCCTTTCCGAATGGCCGGCCTTGATGAGGCCGTCCCTGAAATGTTCAAATTCTTCCTTGGTAAAGGTGAAGATGAGGCTGATGCCTGCGGAATCCCTTCCCCGGACCTCAAGCCGGTCAATGCTGTTTAATACGGCATTGACCCGTTTGAATACGGTTAATCCCCTGGCATTGCCGGAATCTTCAAGGTCCGGGGCAAGGTTTTCAATGGCGGTAATATTTTCCAGGATTTCTTTTTTGAGGCACCAGGAAATGTCGCAGAGCCTTTCAAGGCGCCGGGAAATAATTTCAGCCTCGGCCGGCGAAAAATCGGACATTTTATTTTTAAATTGGGTGCTCTGGTCTGCAAAGAGGTTTTCCAGGTGGTCCTTGATAAGAAGAAGCCGGTCCTGTTTGTCCGGATCAAAAAAGATATCGGAAAAAGGGGTTTCCTGTTTTAATCCCTGGCAGTCTTCAAAAAGGTCATCTAGAAAATCGTCTCCCCCCCAGGAAATCTTCTTGAATGGGCCGGGCCGTGCCGGATAAGGTTTTTTCGTTTAAGAAGAAGACTTTTTCCTTTAAGGTGTCCAGGAAAGAGGGGGGCAGGGCATGGGCGCCTTTAAAGGCAACAAGGGCGGATATGCCGCAGGAAAAAGTATTGGGCCGGTAGGGAAGGAAAATAATGGAATTTTCCTTGGCCCCGGCAAGGGAACTTCCCATTTCAAGGTTCAACGAAAAGAGTTTACCGAGTCTTGTCAAAATATCGGTTACAGGCTTAAACATTATTCCTCCCGGATAAAGACAGATTATTGATATTAGAGCTGGGCATGGGCCTCGGGCGGTTTCTTAAAATATTGCTTTAAAATCATATTCCCATAGGCGCTGGACTTGGTCCCGATATATTCGCCATGGCCCACAACAATGGCCATGGCAATTTTTTTATTCCCGTTCTTTTCTTTGCCGAAACCCGTGAACCAGTCATATTTGATGGTATGTTCCCGGTTATGCAGGGAACCGGTTTTTCCCCCCATGACAAGCTTTGAAAGAACGGGGTCCTTGGATGCATTCCTGAAGGATTTTCTGGCCGTTCCGGTGGTGATGGTTTTCTGCATGATCTGCATCATGGTTTCGGCTGTTTTGGGGGTTATGGCGGATTTATAGGTGGCCGGCTCGGTTTTGTAAATCACCTCGCCTTCGGCGTCTGTGACGTGTTCCACCAGGGTCGGCATCATGATCCGGCCCTGATTGATGACCGCGGAGATGAGCATGGCCCCGAAGACCGGGGAAATGGTGGTGTCATAATTATAGCCGCTGCCCAGTTCGGCCAGGTGGAAGTCGTTGCTGTTGGTTTCAAAATTTCCGGAGACAAAGGGCAGTTCCGAATGGATGAGCTGGTTGAATCCAAAGGCATTGGCATAGGATTCAAGCCTTTCCTTTCCCAGGTGGTTTTTCCCGATTTTGCCGAAAACCGGGTTCACGGATTCTGCAAAGGCGCTGGAAAAGGAAATCTGATAGGCGTGCTTATTGTTTTTCGTGTCCTGGACCTGGCGTTTATATAAGGTGTATTTATTGCCGTTGAAATACAATTGGGTCTGGGGATCATAGCCCAGGGTTTCAACGGCTGCGGCTGCAGTTACGATTTTGAAGACACTGGCGGCCGGGTAGTCTGATTCAAGACAGGGGTTGGTATCCGGCTTGCTGAGGTCATAACCGGTCATGGCAATGATTTTCCCGGTATCGGGTTCCATGACGACAAAGGCGATCCTCTGGGGTTTTCCCCGGGTCAGTTGCTTCACCTGGCTGATCAGGGACAACAGGTATTCCTGGAGAGGGACGTCAATGCTGGTGAAGATTTTAAAATTGGATTCAGGGGTGTCCACCAGAAAAATATTTTTATCGGTTTTGGAGACATCGGTTTGTGAAAGGATGTTGAAAAGTTTTTCCTTTGAAATTTTGCCGGTTTCGGGAGGGGTGGGCGGGGACACGGCTTCCTCGGGTGTTTCCTCCTGGATGGCAACCATTTTATCTTTTTCAGGCGTATTTTTTTCAGGAGCCTCAATATTTAAAAAAAATATCCCGGCAAACAGAAAATAAGGGTAAAGACCCCCATGCCGGATTTGACGGTTTTAATGAAATGCGCTCTCTTTTTTTTTCGGACAATGTATTCAGATTGGTATTCCCGCCAGGAATTATCGCTGCTGTAGTGATTCAAATGACACTCCGTTTTGTATTCATGATTTCAATATGCCTATTTTACCGGTTGTCCGGGTTCCACTGGACCGTCAAAGCCTGAGAGCACCAGCCTTTTTTTTGATCCAGCGGCCAGAACCATGCCCTGGGACAGTTCTCCCATGAGCTTGGCCTCCTTGAGGTTGGCCACGACGATCACCTGTTTGCCGATGAGGTCATCCGGGGAATAATCCTTTGCAATCCCCGCGATGATCTGCCGGGTCTCGGCCCCGAGATCCACCTTCAATCTTAATAGTTTATTGGACTTTTCTATTTTTTCAGCCCCGACCACGGTTCCGGTTCTTAAATCGATTTTTAAAAAATCCTCAATGGTGATTTCTTCCTTCAGGGCAGGGCAAAGGGATTTGATATCCGGGGCAGGGGCCTTGGATTCATCCTTTTGGGTATCAATCCGGGGAAATAAAATCTCCGGGGGTTGAATCCGGGTTCCTTTTTGAATCTGTCCCCAGACCGAGGCTTCCTCCAGGGAATAAAACCCCTTATCCTTTTTGCCGATGCCAAGGGCCTTTTGTATCTTTGCCGAGGTGTGAGGCATGACGGGATAAATCAGGCAGGACACCACTCTCAGCCCTTCGATGAGGTTATACAGAACGGTTTCAAGATCGGGCAGGGTGGCTGTATCTTTTGCCAGGGCCCAGGGTTCGGTGGTGTCGATATATTTGTTCATGAAGCGGATATACTGCCAGATCGCGCCCAGGCCTTTATGAAATTCGCACAACGCCATGGCCTGCTTATAATCTTCAATGGTTTTGGCGGCTTCCGGGGCCAGGGAAATTTTTCTTTCTTTTTCGATGTCCGGGTGGGGCGCCTGAACCTCGCCCTTAAAATACCTTACCGTCATGGAAAGAACCCGCGAAAAAAGATTGCCCAGGTCATTGGCAAGATCGGAGTTGATCCGTGTCACAAGAATATCTTCCGTGAAATTGGCATCCAGGCCAAAGGCCATCTCCCGCATGAGAAAATACCGGAAGGGGTCCAGGCCGTATTCTTTAATGACTTCCAGGGGATCCGTCACATTGCCGATGCTTTTGGACATCTTGCCGCCCCTGACGTTCCAGAACCCGTGGACGTTGAGCCCATTGTAAATTTCAATGCCCGCGGCCTTCAGCATGATGGGCCAATAAATCCCGTGGGGTTTGATAATATCCTTGGCCACAAAATGGCGGGCGCCGGGCCAGAATTTTTTAAACAGGCTTCCATCCGGATAGCCCAGGGCGGAAATATAATTGACCAGGGCGTCAAACCAGACATAGGTCACGTAATCTTTGTCAAAGGGCAGGGTGATGCCCCAGGTCAGGCGAGCCTTTGGACGGGAAATGCAGAGGTCTTCCAGGGGCTCTTTTAAAAAGGAGAGGATCTCGGTCTCATACCGGGCAGGGGAAATGAATCCGGGATGGGTTTTGATATGGTCCATGAGCCAGTCCTGGTATTTGCTCATCCTGAAAAAATAATTGGATTCCTTGATTTTTTGGGGTGCGGTCCCATGGTCCGGGCATTTCCCCTCCACCAGCTCCCTTTCCTGGTAAAACCGTTCGCATCCAAAACAATACAGCCCTTCATAGCTTGAGAAATAGATATCCCCGGAATCATGGATTTTTGAAAGCAGGGCTTCCACGATGGCAATATGGGCCGGGTCCGTGGTCCTTATAAATTGATTGTTTTCAACATCCAGGGCCGGGAGAAGATCCTGAAACAGGCGGCTGATTTGATCTGCATAAATCTTGGGGCTTGTATTCTGTTTTTCTGCAGCCTGGACAATCTTATCCCCGTGTTCATCGGTTCCCGTGAGAAAATAAGTATCCGCGCCTTCCATTTTTTTGAAGCGGGTCGCCGTATCAGCGGCAATGGAGGTATAGGCGTGGCCCAGATGGGGTTTGGCATTGACATAATATATGGGTGTAGTGAAATATTGGGTTTTCATTTTAGTCCTGTCTTTTTTCTTCCTCCAGGTCATGGATATTCCTGTCGATTTCCGTATTGTCCTCCATGCGTATGGTGACGGTCTCTTTCAGGACATTCTGGCGGACGACTTTTCCCTGCCCTTCTTTGAGATTTATCTTTTTGCCGAGTTTCGGCATGTCCCGTTTCAGGCTTTTATAGGTTTCATTCTCAAAGGTCAAACAGCACATGAGCCTGCCGCAGACCCCGGATATCTTTGTGGGGTTCAGGGACAAGCCCTGTTCCTTGGCCATCTTGATGGAAACCGGATCAAAGGCTTGCAGAAAAGAGGAACAGCAGATTTCCCGGCCGCATTTGCCGACCCCGCCGCAATGCTTTGAAAGGTTCCGGATCCCGACCTGGCGCATTTCGATCCGGATATTAAACTCTTTGACCAGAAGCTTGATCAGCTCCCTGAAATCGATCCGGCCGTCCGCGGTATAGAAAAAGGTCAGTTTATTGCGCTCAAATGCGCATTCAACACTGAACAGATTCATGAGAAGATCCAGGTCATTGATGCACCGGATGCAGAAATCAAACGCGTTGTTTTCAAGGACCCGGATTTCTTCCATTCTCAGGAAATCCTCTTTGGTGGCCATGCGGACGATGTGTTTGAATTCCTTATCCCGCTGCTCGGTTTCGGCCGGGGGGATGGCAATTTTTCCGAATCCGAGCCCCTGTTCGGTCTCGACGATAACGGCATCCCCTTCTTTCAGCACAAAGGCGCTGCTGTTGAAATCATATATTTTTCCTGCTGTTTTAAATTTTACGCCGGCGATTTTGATCATACGCAAACTTCCCTTTTATTCCCTGCAATCCTTAGGAAAAAACCGTCCAGAATCAGTCTCAATGTGCAATTGGCCTCTATTTTCTTCTCTGATTCATAAAGGCATGTCAGCCATTCAAAATATCTGTCCTTGTGCCCTGTCTGACTAATATGTGAAAAAGAATCAAAAAAATCAAGGTTAACTATTTTTTCAGGAAGGATATGAAAAATCATGAGGTCTCTGAAAAATGTTTTCATAATGGATAAGGCATCATGTATAAAGCCGGGGTCACGGCTTAAGGCCTGGGACAGCATCAGCCCCTTTGACGCGTCGCTGCCCGTCCGGAGGATATCGATAAGGCCGTTGATGAGCCATTTTCTTTTTTTGATCCAGTTGAAACCGTCTTTTTCAATATCGGTATTCAAACAGGCCAGGATTTTGCTGAAATCCGAATCAAGGGTTTCGGATACAATATGGGCAAGCTCGGGTTCGGTGTGAAATTCGGACACCAGGCGTTTTGCAATGATTTTGCCGCTTAAGGGTTTGAACCGGATCTTCCGGCACCTGGAAATAATGGTGGGAAGCAGGAGATCGATTTTAACCGCCATGAGAATAAAGAAAGTATTTTCCGGGGGCTCCTCCAGCATTTTCAACAGGGCGTTCTGGGCCTGGACATTCATTGAATCCGCCTTTGAAATAAGCACCATCCGGTACTTGGCCTCATTGGGCCGGGAGGAAAGGACGCGTGCAAGCTCCCGGATCAGGGAGACGGTAATCCCCTGCTTTCCTGCCAACGGGTCAATCATGATCATATCCGGGTGGCTGTTGCTGTCAATTTTGCGGCAGGGGGTGCAGGCGCCGCAGAAAAGTCCTGAACCGCCATTGCAATTACAGCTTTTTGCAAACATCAAAGCCGCTTCCTTCCTGCCGGTATTTTCATGGCCGTAAAAAAGAAGGGCGTTGGGAATGGTTTTTGTCCGGATGATATGGGTGAGTTCTAGAAAGGCCTCGGATTGGTATTGCATTTGATCAAAATCAGACGCGGTTTGATCAATCCCCATGGGTTAGTAATCCACCCTCTCCTTGAGTTCTTTTCCGCATTTAAAAAAAGGCAGGCGCTTAGGTGGAATGGTCACTTTTTGACCGGTTTTCGGATTCCTGCCGGTATAACTTTTATATTTTTTGATATGAAAGCTGCAGAATCCTCTTATCTCTACCCGTTCTCCATTTTTAAAGGCTTCGGAAAGCGAGTCGAAAAACAGCTTGATGACATCTGCTGCTTCGGATTTTGTCAAATCGGCTCTATCTTTTAGTGCTGAAATCAATTCAAGCTTATTCATACGTCCTCTTTCTTGTTTCGGGTGAACCCGTATTTTTGTATAATTTTTTGGTTCTATTGAAAATTTGATAAAAAGTCAAGGAGTTATACCAGTAATTCAGGGATCTTTTCAATTTTATCCTCTTCTATCTCAGTCCCGGCATACTGACTCAGAAGGTCTATTTTAATCACCACCCGGCCCTTGCCCTTCTGCCGGATGAATTCCCCCCTGATTCCGGCCAGGGGGCCGGCAATGATCATGACCGGATCTCCCTTCTTAAGGCTGATACTGGCGCCTGTGATGAGATCCACCTGGGAGCTGGTCAGGATTTTAAGGGATTCCACCTGAATATCCGGAATGGGCAAAGGGCCGGCCTGATTCCCCAGGAGCCGGACCGCCCCCGTGGTTTTCAGAATATTCAACTGATCCGCGGCTTGAAAGGTGGATTGGACAAAAATATAGCCGGGGAAAAGCGGATATTCAACCATGAGCTGTCTATCCTTCCGGATGCTTTTCCGCCGGATCTGGGGCAGAAAGGCCGGTATCTTCTTTTTAAGGATACTGGTATACACCGTTCGTTCAAAATGGCTTCTTGTCAGGAGTGCAAACCAGTTCAAGGGGTCTTTCATGTCTTATTGAGTTCTCTGATAACGTGAGGATTGGCCGGAAGCCAGGGTCTTTTTGGAGCCGGTGCCCAGTTCTCCAAGGCCGTGAAGCGTGACCAGAAATCCGATATTAAGGTCGCTGGTGGTCTCCGTGACGGCAAGATCAAGGGTCCAGCACTCTTTTGTCAGGATAAAGCCTGTCTGGGTCTGGACGGTCCGCTCATCCTTAAGGTTTTTTTCAATTGCATAATACGCGGTCAATTTATTGGTCAGGGCAATATCGATTTCCGAATAGATGGTTTCCAGGGGGGTGTCTCTGTCAAATCGGTATTCAAGGGCCAGGGCATCCTTTCGTTTGTCTTTGAGGAGCCCGCCCAGGTTGAATATCTGATATTTATTGTCATAGGGAGACCAGGAAAAATCCGTGTTCACGGAAACAAATTCATTCAGGTCCAGGATGCCGGTCAGAAGGATGTCGGAAAAGGGCTCCTTCTGGTTTTCTTTTTCTTTTTTGAGATCATAACTCTGGGAAAGCTGGGCATAGGCAAAATCTCGGTAGGTCCGGATTTCTTTGTCCTGGGGGGTCAGGATGGTTTTCCGGGCAATAAAATAATTGGTCACGCTCCAGGTGATGAGGTTCTGTTCGGTGATGCGGTCCAGGGCGTCAAATACCGGCAGGTCGTTTTGATCCACATCCGGGATAAAGGAGTACTGAAGTTTCGGGACCATTTCATGTTTGATTTTTTCGGCAAAGGTGTTGCCCGGATCAAAAACCCGGAAGATTTTGGTTGAGATTTCCGCACCAAAATCAGCCATGTGCCTTGCCCTCAAAGGGTCTGAATCGCCGGCCGCCGAGGTGAAATCATTCGTGTACCAGAGGGTCTCCCTGGCGCCTAGAGAGGGCTCGAAATAAAAAATTTTATTGAACCGCATGGGAAGATAAACCCTGGGATAAATATCGGTTCTATGGCCCTTTACCAGGGTGGTGGTTGTGTCCTGCCGGTAAAAGGACCGGTGTTCGCTGTCCAGGGTATAATAGAACTGCGAGGCGCCGAGCTGTTGCCTGAAGGCGTCGAACTGGATGGCCGGGAGGGTCTGCAGGGTGGTATCATCCAGGTCCTGGCGCCGGGCCGTGATATTGTCATACCAGAGGGCATCCATGTTTAATATATAGGTGGACCAGGATTTGTTGACGTTCAGCCGGTTTTTCCGGATGGTTTGGTCATACTCATCCAGGCTCCTGCCGTATTCCGTTTCCAGATACTCCTTGGTGGGAATGTATCCTGAAAAGCCTTCCCGGAATTCATGGAGGTAATCCGCATCACTGACGACATCCAGGTCCAGTTTGGCGGAAAATCCGTTGGGAAGCTCCTGGTTGTGTTTCATCCTGAACCAATAGCGGTCCGTATTGGTCCTTTGGGGGGTTGAGGAAAAGCTGTAGTCTTCGGTTGCCGCGGTTCCGTCGTCAATCTTGCTGTCCTTGAGGTAATCGAAAAAAACCGTTCCCTTTGATTTATTGTCGAGAATATACCGGTATTCAACCCCTGTTTTTGTTCCCCGGTCCGACATATAATCCGCATACAGGGTGGCGTCGCTGCTTTCTGAAATGGCGATGAAGAAAGGCTGCTCGTATTGGTAGCCCTTCCGGATGGAGCTTGAGGCGCCCGGCATCAGAAATCCGGTCTGGCGCTTGGTTTTGACCGGGAACATCAGAAAGGGGGTGTAGGCGGCCGGAATTTCCTTGGCCCAGAGCACGGCATCCCTGGCGGTCCCATACCCTTCAATGGTGACATTGACGCTCCGGCCCGAGATCTTCCAGTCCGGCGATTCTCCTGAACATGAGGTAATGGTTCCCTTTTCCGCGCTATAGGTAAATTCACCGGTTTTCCTGATGTTTTCACCATGGATGTAAAAATTGTCTTTCTGGATGAATATGGTGCCTTTATGGATGGTTCCGATTTCCGTTTCCAGGTTGATGTTCATGGCATCGCAGGAGATGGAATCCTCTCCGGAAATAAGGATGACATTGCCCTGGGCAAGGGCGTCCTTGGTTTTGTTTGAAAATTCAACATAGTCGGCTTCAAGGCGGGTTTTGCCGCCGGTGATCACGACCTGATTTTCAGCAATATAGAGGTTCCGGATATTATCAAAGGTGACGGACAGGGCCGATATGTGCCAGGGGATCTCTTTGGGGTTCTCCGGCAGAGGATCAGCGAAAACTGAACCCTGTAAACAAATGAGACCGTAAACAAAAGCAACCGCGGCTTGAACCGGCAGATACTTCCTTCCTAAAAAAGAGATCATGTTCTTTCCAGTAAAAAATTGCACATCCTTGAAATTCCTGTATAAAGCCATTTTATACTTTAAAAGTCAAGCCTGAATCCATGATTTCCATGGTTTATCAGGGCAGGGGCAAAGGAAAATGACATTTTCAATTTTAGATTGCATCGGCAAGACCCCCCTTGTAGAGATCACCAAGATGAATCCCGTGGAAGGGGTCCGGATTTTTGCCAAGCTTGAATATATGAATCCGGGCGGGTCCGTCAAAGACAGGGCCGCCCTGTATATGATCACGGAAGCGGAAAAGTCGGGGGAATTGACACGGGACAAAACCGTGATTGAGGCCACCAGCGGAAACACAGGCATCGGCCTGGCCATGATCTGCGCGGTGAAAGGGTATAAGATCGCCCTTGCCATGGCTGAAAACGCCAGCGAGGAACGAAAAAAAATTCTGCGGGCCAGGGGGGCAAGAATAATCCTCACCCCCAGGCATCTGGGGTCTGACGGGGCCATTGAAGAAGCCTACAGGCTTGCCAGGGAAAATCCGGATAAATATTTTTTGACGGATCAATATAATAATGATGCCAACTGGAAGGCCCATTATTATACAACGGGCCCTGAAATTATTGACCAGACCCGGGGTTCGGTTTCCAGCCTGGTGGCCTCCATCGGCACCAGCGGCACCCTCATGGGGCTTTCCAGAAGACTCAAGGAATATAACAAGGACATCCGGATCATCTGTGCCGAACCCTATCTGGGCCATAAGATTCAGGGCCTCAAAAACCTGAAAGAATCCTATACGCCTGAAATCATGGATAAGAGCCTCATTGACGAAAAAATAAATATTGATGATGAAACCGCTTTTGAAACGGCCCGGATGCTGGCCGTCAAAGAGGGGATTTTCGTCGGCATGAGCAGCGGGGCCGCCATGGCTGCGGCCATTCAAGAGGCCCGGAAGATAAAAACCGGTGTGGTGGTGGTCATTTTCCCCGACAGCGGAGAAAGGTATCTGTCCACAACTCTTTTTTCCGTGGAAAACCGTATCGCCTTATCCCTGTTCAATTCATTCTCAAAATCAAAACAGCCTTTTGAACCCCTGGAAAAGGGGAAGGTATCGGTCTATACCTGCGGTCCCACGGTTCACAAAAGGCTCAATATCGGCCAACTCAGGCGGTACGCCTTTACAGACCTGCTCATCCGGTATATCGAGTATCACAATATCAGTGTCAACCATATCGTGAACATCACGGACTATGACGACAAAACCATCCAGGGGTCACATCAGGCAGGGATGACCCTTCCCGGATTCACGCAGAAGCACCTTGATGTTTTTCGCCAGGATCTCGAAAGTCTCAATATCCGTCAGGCGGAAGCCTATCCCAAGGTATCGGATCATTTTGACGACATGATAGAGGTGGCAAATCAATTGCAATCCCGTCAACATTCCTATGAAAAGCTGCACTCTCTTTATTTTGATATTTCAAGCCTGCCCGGGTATGGGGAGTTTTCCGGAATTGACCTGGAGAAAATCAAACCCGGCGCCACCGTTGATCTTGATGAGTATGAAAAGCTTAATCCCAAGGACTTCACGCTGTTCAAGCGGGTCCGGCTCTCAGAACTGAAAAGAGGGGTCGGGATCAAAACCCAATGGGGAAACGTGCGCCCCTCTCTTCATCTTCAATGCGCGGCCATTGCCATGAAATACCTGGGCAATGCATTTGACATCCAGACCGGCAGCCGGGAGCTGATTTTCCCTCATCATGAGAACGAGGTGGCCATTGCAAGAGCAGCCAAGGGAGCAACTCTTGCACGGAGCTGGCTCCACTGCGCACCGGTGAAATATGACGGGTCACTGGGTGCGCCGGATATGGATGCCCTGACCCTTGAATATCTCAGCAGCAGGGGATGGGAAATGAAAACCCTCCGGTTCTGGCTGATTTCCAATCATTACCGGAAAGTGCTTCTTCTGTCTGAACAGTCCCTCAAAGAGGCCCGGTATACCTTGGATAAAATCAACCGGTGTCTGGAAACCCTGAATGCAATTCAGGCCGGCCGGGTATTTGAAGAGATCGATCAGCTGATCTACGATATCCGGGCCACCTTCCTGAAATTCATGGAAGACGACCTGAAGATATCCGGTGTTGTGTCATCATTGCTGGCCAATGTGAAGACCATCAACAGCCTGATCAATCAGAACCGGATTGATCCTGAGAGCGCTCAAAAGCTTCTGGGGTGTTTCAGGGAGATGGATTCGGTTTTAAGAATATTTAATTTCGATCAATTGGCCGAGCATTCTCAGGATATCCGGGAACTTATAAAAGACAGGGAGCTGGCAAGGGATAAGAATGATTTTGAACTGGCGGACAAGATCAGGGAGAGGTTGACGGCCCTGGGTGTTCATGTTCATGACAAAAAGGTGGAAGCATGACGCCCCCTGTTATTTTTTTCCCTTTTCGCATATTTCTCAGGATCAGCTTGCCGCGCTTCAGGCTTTTTTTCCCTCATTTTCCTTTTTTCCTGCAGCCGGGAATTTAAATCACCATATGGCCTTGCAGGCCCTGGCCGATAAGGGGGCTGTGCTTCCCATCTTATCATCCCCCGGGACCTGGCGTCGGTTGATCGTTCCTTTGAGCAATACATGGCCTGGGTAAAGGTGAATAGGGGAAACGAGAATAATCTCAGGGGTCTGTTAAAGAATAACCCCTATTTTACCAGCGATTCCGATCTGACGGCCATTAAATCACAGATCAGGGGGGCGGGAGAGGCCGCGGAAAAACCGGAAAAAACAGGAAAGGACATCTTGCTCCGGGATCTATTGTTTTTAAGGATGGCCAGACAGTGTGACCTGGAAAATGAGAGCATTGATATTCAGCTTAAAAATATTGATACCGCCGGGAGCCGAATGCTTTCCGCCCTTCTGGGAGAGGAGGGCTTGAAGAATATGGCCCCATCCGGCAGGGGGGAGGGCATCACTGACCCGGGCGCCGTAATGACCCGGGAGCGGATAGAAGCCTGGTCAAGGTGCATGATTCATCATGGCGGGTTCCGGCCGGCCGGTGAAAGCCCTTTGTTTGTGACGACCAGTGAGGCTGTGGCGGATTATCTGGAGACTATTTCTTCAGATGCAATAAATGCCCTTGACATCGATCCGATAAAAGTGCATGAAAATGATTGTGAAAATAAAACCGGGTGGCGGCAACAGGTCTTTGAGCAACTGATATCCGCTGCAAAAGGTGATACGGGCCGGCAGAATTATCCCTTTGAAGGGGAGGATGGATGCCTCCTTTCAGGGCAGATTAAGTTGAGTCTTTTTTCCGGGAATAATGTTCGCGATCTCTTTAATCTTAAAGATAAACAGATACGGGTCTGTTTGATCCGATTAAAGTGATAAAAAGCTTGATTTTAGTGAATTACATGTTATAAATGCGTTTTTTATACAGATTATATTTAATGAATTTATAATATAATAATGTTAATCTTACTTAAGGAGGGTATTAAAATGGGATTCCATCCAATTGTTGATGAGGCAAAATGTGTGGGCTGTGAAGAATGTGTCGATGTTTGTCCGGTAGAGGTATTTGAGATGCAGGACGAAAAATCCGTCCCTGTCAATGCGGAAGAATGCATGGGCTGTGAAAGCTGTGTGGAAGTGTGCGAACAGGATGCGATTGTAGTTGAAGAAGACTAGATCGAACCGTATCTTATAATAGATGAGAATGCCGGATGTGCCAACACATGATCCGGCATTTTTATTTCAAAGTCACCTTATTTCGGTAAAATCAGCCCTTATCCGTTTGCGGCCCATTATCTTTCAATCGGTGATCCTGGTCTTGGACGGGATTGAGCCGTATTGGTCAGATATACACCTGCGATGACCAGGGCGGCCCCGGTCAAAAGGGAAAGGCTTAAGGGCTCGTTTAAAATAAAAAACGACATGACAATGGCGCTGATGGGGACAAAATTGATAAAAATTCCGGCTTTCAGCGGGCCTATTTTTTTAATGCCTTCATAATACCAGAAAAAGCCCAGCACCGTACCAAAAAATCCAAGATAAAAAAGGCTGGCCCAATCCACAAGGCTGTAAGTCAAAAGATTTGTAAAAACCCCTTTATTCAAGGCCGGAAAAAAGAGCAGCACCGTGCCTGCGATGGATGAATAGCAGACGGACACAATGGGCGACAGATCATTCATGGCCTTTTTGCCGAGGATGGAATAGATCACCCAGGAGATCACGCAACCGAAAATCAGGAGTTCGCCCTTCCCGATGCCGGATTCGAATATTTTAAACAGATTCCCTTTTGAAATGACGATGAGGGCGCCTGTGACGGATAGGCTAAGCCCGATGATCTTCATGCTGTTCAGGCGCTCTCTGAAAAAAATAACAGAGCAGAGACTGATAAAAATAGGATTGCAGGCAATGATCAAGGAGGCCCGGTTGGCCTGGATATGGCCGAGTCCTGAGAAAAAAAACAGGTTGTATGAAAAGATGCCGGTGAGTCCGAGGACAATGATGATCAGAAGTTTGCCAAAAGAAATGCCTGGAAGACGGCCCTCAAGTTTCAGTGTTACAAAGATGAGAAAAAAAGACGCGATTAAAAATCTTAAAAAGGCTGCCGAATAGGGGTCCACATCTGCAGAAATCCATTTTCCCGCTATAAAGGTGCCGCCCCAGAATACAGCCGTCAATAATAGTTTAAGATAGGTCATTTTCCCCTTTCATTTGACACAGCCCGTTTATTTGCCCAGACAAGCGGTTAAATGTCAAGAAAAATAGAGTCTGAAAACAATTGTAAGCGAATATTGAAAAAAGGGGGGGGGGCGTTTAAAAATAACAAAGCCTCCGGGTATAAGATACCCGGAGGCTTTTAAGTTACCGAAATAACTTTTTTCTAAAGCAAATAAAACGGTTAACTAATCACGGTTACATTTGCTGCGGAAGGTCCTTTCTGACCCTCTTCGATATCGAAGAAACGCGGGCCCCTTCATTGAGGGATTTGAATCCTGTGGTATTAATACCTGAATGATGTACGAATACATCCTTTCCGCCATCTTCTCTTTCGATAAATCCAAAACCTTTTGAGTCGTTAAACCATTTTACGATACCAGTAGCCATATTGGCAGTCTCCTGTAATAAAAATAAAAAAATTGTAGCTTCGAACTTTGGGGGGTAATCACATTTGAATATCAGGGATATACACCTTAAGGAAGAAACATATGTGCATCTCTTATATCAGCACATTGTCATACAATATATAGGAATATTATTAAATGTCAAGTATAATAATATTCCTGTTCCGTATTCCTGCTGCGGCCTGAAGGAAAGGTGTTTTTTCCGGAGGCCGGGGCACCCCTCCGGATGAGCCCCCCCAACAGTTCAATGTTGAATCAAAAAAAATGAAGCTTTACAATTTTACATGCGGTCCATATATATGAGAGTGAAAATGGTAACCCTAATGTGTCAGGAAAAAATATGCAGAACCAGAAGGATAAAAGATTTTCCTCCCAGAATATATGTAAGGCGCTTATGGCTGCCCGGTTGATTTCAAGGGAACAGGCCCAGGATCTTTTAAAGAAAGAAGGCCGGGTGCGGACGGTTCTTTTGGAACAAAGGATCAAGGGAAAAGAGAATGAATTCTCCCAGGCGCAGCAGGCGGATCTCGTCTCTTTTATTGATGTTATCCTGTATTTAAAGCTGGCAAGGAACGACGAACCCGGTAAGATGATTGATGAGGATTTAATTTATTCGACCCTGGCCCAGGTATGGAAAATTCCTTATAAAAAAATTGATCCTTTAACGCTGGAATTGAATCTTGTCACGGGCACCATATCAAAATCCTTTGCCGCAAGACATCTCCTGCTGCCATTGACGATTGAGGAAGGCAAATTAATCGTTGCAACCCCTGATCCATTTAATTATGAGGCGATCAAGGATGTTGAAACAGTTTCAAAACTCAAGGTAAAAACCGTTCTCAGCTCAAAATCGGATATTGAAAAGCTTATCGGGGAGTTTTTCGGATTCAGGCATTCCATTGCCGCGGCTGAAGATCTTTTTTCCACCAGGGGGATTGATATCGGCAACCTTGAGCAGTTTGTCAGCTTAAAATCCGTTGATGAGTTTCCTTCAACGGACCAGCATATTATCAACGCGGTAAATCATCTCTTCAGCTATTCCTTTGACCAGAAGGCCAGCGATATCCATATCGAACCCAAGCGGGATATCTGCCTTGTGAGAATGAGGATTGACGGGGTGCTGCATACGGTCTACAAGCTTCCCAAAAAACTTCACAATGCCGTGGTCAGCAGGATAAAATCCCTGTCCAGACTGGATATGGCCGAAAAAAGAAGGCCCCAGGACGGCCGGATCAAAATGGAAAAGGATGATAAAGAGGTGGAGATCCGGGTTTCAACCATTCCGGTAGCCTTTGGTGAAAAAGTGGTGCTCAGGATCATGGACCCGGATGTTCTTTTCCAGGATCTTGAACTTCTCGGATTTTCCGAGGAGGATTTTGAGAGGTATAAAAAGCTGATTACCCTGCCTTTTGGTATTGTCCTGGTGACGGGCCCCACGGGGTCCGGCAAGTCCACGACCCTTTATTCCAGTCTCAGAATGCTGTCTTCCCCCGAGGTGAACATCACCACCATAGAAGATCCCATTGAAATGATTCACGAAGAATTTAACCAGATTGCCGTCCAGCCGGCCATCAATGTGACTTTCGGGTCGGTGCTGAGAAATATCCTCCGACAGGATCCCGATATTATCATGGTGGGTGAGATCAGGGATCTTGAAACAGCCCAGGCAGCAGTTCAGGCGGCCCTGACAGGGCATCTGGTGCTTTCCACCCTTCATACCAATGATGCCGCCACAACTATTTTCAGGCTTCTTGACCTAGGAATCCCGCCCTATCTGATTCACTCTTCCCTGAATGGGATTGTGGCCCAGAGGCTGGTCAGAAAAATATGCCCCTATTGTTCCCAGAGTTTTGAAATGAGTGCAAAAGAATTGTCGGATCTGGGGCTGAAGATTCAATCCCAGGGCATTGTTAAACTCAAACACGGCAAGGGGTGTTCAAAATGCAGGAATACGGGGTATAAGGGCCGGACCGGGATTTATGAAGTCATGCCCTATTCAGAACCGCTTAAACTTTTAACGGCAGGCGACGATCTGGATATGCTCCGGAAAAAAGCAGTGGAGGAAGGCCTTGTGCTTTTGCGCGAAAACGGCATCCGAAAAATGTTGAGCGGGCAGACCACCTATCAGGAAATCTTAAGGGTGACCTGGGATTAGGGCCATTTCATGCGGCCCTTGATATAAAAAGATAAGGTGATTCCGGGTTCCTGGAAAATCAGGGGAGGACCTTAATTAATAATATCACCCGGGTTGATTTCATATTTGGACGACAGGATCATCACGGTGGATGAAACCGCTTCCGTGTGAAGCACAATCAGTTTGCCGGCGGTAACCGGGTCAAATTTTACCTGATCCTTTGAATTTTCAGGCCAGAGACTCTTGCCTGCCGAGCCAATCCCCCTCATAACGGAATAGATCTGTCCGGGTCTGACAAGGGCGCTGCCGACGTCGATAAAGGCGATCCGATGGTCATTGATGATAATATTGTCATCCTCGGAGCAGAGGATTTTCGCCTTGACGGGCGACGGGTTTTCATCAACCGTCAGTACAGGCTCCCGTTTATTGTACGCCATGATCAGGTTTCCTTCCCGGATTTCCCTGTAAGCCTTGACCACCTTTGCAGTTGCATATGTTGTCTTGTGTTCGAGGATTTCGATCCGGGCATGGAGAAGGTGCCTCACACCTGAAAAGTTTCCGTCTTTGGCCTTTCTTTCAACCGGGCTGACAGAAAAAACGTGATAGAGGTTCCCTGGAATCAGTGTCCCTTTGCCGGAGGGTGTTATATAAATGATATCATTGGAAGACATTATTATTTTGCCGTCCTGGTCCCTGATGACGCTTCCAAGATCGGGATCGGCTTTTTCTTTTATAAATCCGATCCGATCCATTTCGGAAAAAGAAAAGGAAGGGATGATATTTTCAGGAGGGCTTTCCTGTTTGACTTCCTCAGCTTTTGCCGTTTCAGGTGCAAGGGCTGCTTTTTCCTTCAGGAAAATTCTGATTTTCCTCCCGGGATAAATCCAATGGGGATTTTTGATTTCCTGGTTCATTTCCCAGAGTCCGGGCCAGTCCCATTCGGAATTATAGAATTTTTGGGACAGATCCCACAGGGTGTCGCCTTTTTTAATCGTATAATAAAAACCCGAATCCTCACCCGGAACAAAATCTTTATTCTCTTCGGCAAATCCGGATAAACAGAGCACAAGACCCGCTATGGTTAAAACAAATGCCGCCGCCATTGTTCTTCCACACTGCATATTGCCTCCTGATTTGGCAAAGTTTAAATTCGAATTCTTGACTTTATTTAAACTCCTGTTCTATAAAAAGTCAAGGATTGTTGCGATTATCATGGGTACCGGATCAAATATGGAACACGTTGCCAACCTGTTATTCGAAGTCAGGATATTAAAGGATATTGTAAGAAGCGGATATGCCTTCCTGGGATCAGGAAGAGAAACCATTGCCGAGCATAGTTTCATGACGGCTTTTATCTGTTTTACCATGGCCCGGCTGAACCCGGGGGTTGACAGCGAAAAGCTCATGGCCATGGCCCTGGTTCATGATATTGCCGAGGCCCGGACCGGAGATCTGAACTATGTGGAAAGACACTACTGCGAGACCGATGAGGCCAAAGCCGTTTCCCATCTAACCCGGCATCTTCCCTTTGGTCATGAAATCAAGGCCCTGGTGGATGAATTCAACCTGGGGGAATCGGAAGAATCAAGGCTTGCCAATGATGCGGATCAGATCTCGTTTATCCTGGAATTGAAAAAGCTGATGGACACCGGTGTCAAAGGCCCTGAAAAATGGCTTCCCATCATTTTGGGAAGGCTTATGACGCAGACCGGGCAAAACATGGGCGAGGCCATACTCAAGACAGGCTGGGACGCATGGTGGATGAATGATTACTCTGAATGATGAAAGAATGATCCCGGAGCCTGTTTCTCTTCTGTACATCAAGGATGAAGGGTCCATCGGGGCGGATATGGGATTTTCAAAGGAAAACGGGTTTGTCCTAGAGATCTGCAATGATTTCAAAATCGCTTCCGGATCTGCGAAATTGAAGCAGCCGGATCTGATCATCATCGAGTCGGATAAGGCGGCTCCTTTGCATCGTCTGATCAAGGAATTATCCGGATCCGGCTATAATTTTAAACCCGCGCTTTTTTTGTCCCTTGATGAATACCCCCCATCCGGTGTCAGACTGGAACTTCTCCGGGAAGGCATTGATGATTTTTTAATCCGGCCGTTTTCAACCGCAGAGGTTAAAAGGAAGGCCCGGATTTTTATAGATAAGAAAAACACCGGCCAGACGAACCGCGCCCTGAACCAACGGCTTGAAAAAACAACAGACTATCTCAAACGCTTCAAACAGGAATTAAAAAAGACCAAGACGGAACTTTATGAAGAGCGCTATTCCCTGAATCATGCTTTAAAACAAATTAACCAGATGGCAAAAGAACGAACCCGCCTGAAACAGGATATCAAAACCATAAGGGAAACCCTTGATGGAAATATGGAAGGGTTCGCAGAAATCCTTGCCGACTTGATCAGAACAAGGATAGAAAAAAACAGGGGGCATGGGGAGCGGGTTGCTAAAATTTCCGGCTTTATGGCGGAACAATTAAAAATTGATGAAAAAAAACTGGCGGATCTTCAAAAAGCTGCTATGCTGCATGAAACAGGGTTGCTTTTCATTCCTGAAAAAGTGCTGCAAAAAGAAAAAGAGCAGCACACGGAATTTGAAAAGGGTTTGTTCCTGCAATTTCCTGTCAAAGGAGCGGAAGCTCTTTCATCCTGTACCGAATTTCTCAATTGCGCCGAAATCATCCGGTATTTGAATGAAAATGCGGATGGAACAGGAAAGCCGGATGGATTAAAAAAGCGCCATATCCCTTTATTGTCAAAAATTTTAGCCGGGGCAGACGTATTCGATACCTTAAGAGAAGAACAGGATATGTCATCCCTTGAAAGATTCTTGATACGGCTGGAAGACTATTCAGGGACAAGACTTGATCCGGCGGTGGTGGCCCTGCTGGAAAAATATGCCGTTCTTCATATGGGGTCCGATGACTATCGCATCAAAGGCCGGGGCATTCACCAGTTAGAGGCGGGAATGACGCTTGGGACAGCACTTTTTACCAATACCGGGACCAAACTTTTTTCAGCAAATACTTTACTTACTCAGGATGCAATTGATAAGGTAAAAAAATATGCTAAGGAATATCCTGTGGACGAAACTGTTTATATAAGGGTTTAGAAAATGGATATAGCTTCGATTATTGGTGTTGTTTCAGGTATCGGATTTGTCATCGGGACCATTTTGCTGGGTGGAAGCATTATGGCCTTTGTGGATATCCCGTCCATATTGGTTGTTGTCGGCGGCTCCATGGCCTCTTCCCTGATTGCTTTTCCATTGGCGGATTTTTTAAGCGTGTTTAAAACCGCTGTAAAGGTTTTTATTTTTAAGATCCAGCCCCCTGAAGAAATTATCAATAACCTGGTTGAGATTTCAAACAAAGCCAGAAAAGGGGGGTTGCTTTCCATAGAAAGCGATATCCAGAATACCCCGGACCCCTATCTTGCCCAGGCCCTGCAAATGACCGTGGACGGGGTGAAAACCGGGGATATTGCGGCCATCATGCAGAAAAAAATGTCTCTGACCAAAAAAAATCTGGATACCGGGGTGAAGGTTTTCGAGGGAATGGGGGCCTATGCCCCTGCCTTCGGGATGATCGGAACCTTGATCGGACTCGTCCAGATGCTGGCCAACCTGGATGACCCTTCCAGTATCGGTCCTGCCATGGCAGTGGCCATGATCACCACCTTTTACGGAGCCGTCCTGGCCAACCTGTTTTTTATCCCCATGGCGGAGAAATTATCCGGGAGAAATGAAGAGGAAATTATCAATATGAATATTATTTTCGAAGGAATCATCTCCATCCGGGAAGGGGAACATCCCAAACTGATGGAGGATAAACTGAGGATCTATCTCAGTGATAAGAAAAAAGCGGGCAAGGAAGCGAAAGCATAAAATATACTGAGATGGCTGAAGATAAAAATAAACAGGAAGGGGGAGAAGAGGGGTTCAGCCTTTCTGCCCCTCCCGAGGAACAAAAAAAGCAGAAAGCGGGCGCGCCGGCCTGGATGTGTACATTTTCGGATCTGGTCACCCTTTTGATGTGCTTTTTTGTTCTCTTGTTCGCCATGAGTACCACCCAGCAGGAGACTTATAAAGAGCTTGTTCAGTCCTTAAGAAGCGCCCTGGGAGCACAGTCTGTCCCCGAGGCCGGCACCCGGGAAGGCCTGACCATGCACGCGGTGCCCTCGGAAGAACCCTCTGAAAACCAGGAAATTGATGAACTGGGCGGCATGATCCAAAAAGAGATGGAGGAAATCGTCAGCGAGGTCAGGGAGCTGGTTCTGTTCAACAAGCTGGGAGGAGAGGTCAGTGTGACAAAGACCGACGAAGGCATTGTGATCACCATGTCGGATCTCTTGTTGTTTGCAGAAGGGGGGACTCAACTTTCTGAAAAAGGGCATGATATTTTAAAAAAGGTTGCAGGGGTTCTTTCCAAACTGGCCTACCATGTCAAAATAAAAGGGCATACCGACAGCTCCCCCATAGCTTCACCCATATATCCTTCCAACTGGGAGCTTTCAAGCGCCAGGGCATCCATGGTGGTCAGGCTGCTGGTGGATAACGGGGTTCCCCCCCAGTATATTTCTGCGGAAGGATATGCCCATTATCATCCTGTGGCCACCAATGATACGGCCAAGGGAAGAGCCTTGAACCGGCGGGTGGAAATTGTTTATGAAAGGGACAGCATTGCGCGGCACCTGGCCGGGATGCCTGCCGGGGAAAAACCATAAGATATGGAGCAGTTGGTCGGGTTGATGGAATTACAAAACAAAGAAATTGATGAGATTGAGGTGACCTCCCGTCTCCTGAATATGATCCTTGAGATGAGTTTGGAACAGCAGCTTGATCTTCTCAAGCAATTGGATGCAACCGGATACGGGGGCGCGCGGAGGCATGCCAGAACCCTGCTTAAAAAACCCTGGGCGGTTTTTTTTAATCCTGAGACCGAGGAGGGGCCTGCCGTGGATTTTATCCGGGATATCAGCCGGTGCGGGATGTTTATTGAAACCAGCCGGTCTTTTGCCGTCGGGGAAAAGGTTATGGTGAAATTCGAGGTGCCTTCCACCCATAAGATTTATATCATCTTAGGGGAGGTTGCCAGGTCCCGGGAAAAGGGACTGGGCATAAAATTTATCCGCCGGATTTTGGGGGATTGATCTGCACATCAGTTTTTGGGGGTGGACGTGTGGCGCTTTTCTTTTTCATGCCCCACGATTTTTTCAAGCGCTGCTTCAGGGATATCCTTTTTCATTCCCGGACATGAATTCGCCATCATATTCCAGTTTTCAGGGTGACGGAGGACAGCCTCGATAAAAGGCCAGGCTTTGCACATATAAGGCTTGACCGGATGGATGGTGCATTGTTTTTCCTTATCAAAAAATATGCAGTAGCCATCCCTGCCGCAGGCCAGGACATACCTTGATCCGGATTTTCACAATACCGGGCAGAAAACAGGCCCGGATCAAGACCGATATGGGCCGATATCCGGCCGATATCCCGAGCCGTGACATAGGTTCCGCCGAATCCTTTACAGCAATCACCGCATTGACGGCATACAAAGATATCATCCCCTGTCTTCGGTTCAGAATCCATATCTTTTTTCCATGGCTTTTTGCATGGTTAAGTGATCAATGTACTGCAGATCTCCTCCCATGGGGATTCCCGAGGCAATTCGGGTTAACCGGATATTTGTTTTTTTCAGCTTTGCCAGAATATAGGAGGCAGTGGCTTCACCTTCCACATTGGTTTTTGTGGCCAGGATGATCTCCTGTATTTTTCCGGGAACGGCTCTTTTCATCAGTTCCCTGATCCGGATATCATCCGGGCCGATGCCGTCAATGGGCGACAAAAGCCCGCCCAGGATATGGTAAATACCGTGATACCCCTTTGATTTTTCAACGGCCGCCATATCTGTCGGGTTTTCCACAACACAGATAAGGGATTTGTCCCTTGAGGGGTCTGTGCATATCTTACATCTTTCCTGGTCGCTGAAGGAGAAACAGATTTCACAAAGCCGGATACTGCTTTTCAGCTCGATAATATCGGCCGCCAGGGTTGCCGCTTCCCCGGGCGAGGCATGAAGGATGTGAAGGGTCAGCCTCTCCGCCGTCTTTTTACCTATGCCGGGAAGCCTGGACAGGCTTTGAATCAGTTTTATGATCGGTTCAGGATAGTGGGTCATGACAGGTTTAAAAACCAGGAATATTTAATCCGCCGGTCAGTTTGCCCATTTCAGAGGATACCATTTCCTGGGATTTGGCCAGGGCGTCATTTACCGCGGCCAGAATAAGGTCCTGAAGCATTTCAATATCATCGGGGGTCACCACTTCTTTTTCAAGAACAATGGATTCAATTTTCTGGGCTCCATTGGCCACGACCTTGACCATACCGCCGCCGGATGAGGCTTCAATGGTCTTTGTCGCCAGCTCCTGCTGGGTCTGCTGCATTTTTTTCTGGAGTTTCTGGGCTTGCTTCATCATTGCGTGCATATTGTTCATCATGATTTGGGTCCTTTTAAGTATTAATGATTTCTCCGTTAAAAAGGCGCTGGGCTTCAACCACCAGGGGATGGTTTAAAGCAGCCTGCCGGGCTTTGATTTCATTCTTTTGCCGGAGGGATTCATCGGGCCTTACACTCTGTATTTCTGTTTTAATGCTCAGGGTCTTCCCGAGAAATTCCCTGCACAGATCTTTGAGTTCATTTTCTTTATTCTCAAGCCTTTTTTTATCAAAGGTAGAACAGTTTTCAAGCTCAACAATGATTTCACCATGGGGGGTTTCTTGGACAGACCCCTTTGTGAGAAGGGCAAAAATAAAGGGCTGGGTTTGCTCGATTTTTTTAAAAATCCTGCCAGGTGGTTTTCTCGGATATTGAGGAGGCACCCTGAGAATAATTTTGGTCCGGAACAGGTTCCCGGGAGATAACCGGGCTTTTTTCAACCGGCAGCGGTTTTTCTTTTTCCCTTAGGGAAGAGGGCGGGCCGGATTCCGGCTGGGGCACCGGCGCAGACGAATATCCGGAGTCCGGTTCCAAGGAGCCGACCTGTTTTGCAAGAGCATCCAACTGATGAATGATATGATCAATCCCGGCTCCGGAATCCATCTGCAGGAGTTTGAGCAGGACCATTTCAACGGCGATCCGGGTATGGGAGGAATACCGCACAAGGTTTTCCTCTTCTAAAAGGATTTCCAGGATGGCCTGAATCTGTGCCGCGGGAACGGCCCTTTGGAACAGGCGTTCTTTTTCCGGTTCAGCAAGATTGACGGCAGGGCTTTGCCGTCCGCAGAGCCGGATCACGTTGAAATTTCTGAAATAAAGAATGATATCGGCATAAAATTTTTTCAGATCGATTCCGGAATCATTGACCTGTTCAATGATTTCAATAAGCCCGGCCCCGTTTTTTTCGATAATGGCGGTGCCGATATCGTGCATCACCTGATGATCAATGACGCCAAGGGCGTTCAGGACCCATTGGGGATCAATTTCATGTGTTTGTGATGAAGACAGTATCCTGTCCAGAAGGCTTAACCCGTCCCGGATGGAGCCGTCTGCTTCACGGGCGATGAGATCGATGCTCTCTTCCCTTATCTGAAATCCTTCTTTCGTACAAAGAAGTTTTAAATGTTCAGCAATCAATTTAACCGGGATACGGATCAGATCGTGCCGCTGACATCGGGATAAGATGGTTGACGGAATCTTATGCACCTCGGTGGTGGCAAAGATGAACATCACGTGGCCGGGCGGCTCCTCAAGGGTTTTAAGGAGGGCGTTAAAGGCGGCGGTAGACAGCATATGCACTTCATCGATGATATAGATTTTATATTTTGCCGACGAGGGCATATAAGTGACATTTTCCCTTAAATCCCGGACCTGGTCCACGCTGTTATTGGAGGCCCCGTCAATTTCAAAAACATCGGTGCAGTGCCCTTCGATGATATCCTTACAGATCCGGCAAGCATTGCAGGGAAAAGCCGAAGGGCCGTTTTTGCAGTTCATGGCCTTGGCCAGGATCCGGGCAATGGTGGTTTTCCCTGTTCCCCTGGGGCCTGTAAAAAGAATGGCATGGGCGACCCGGTCTGAGGAAACGGCGTTTTTAAGCGTGGTGGTGACATGATCCTGTCCTATCACATCATCAAAGGTCTGGGGGCGGTATTTGAGGGCTAATACTTGATATGACATGCTGTCCGATATGGTTAGTGGCGGAGAAGGAGGGATTCGAACCCTCGGTACCCTTTTGGAGTACACACGCTTTCCAGGCGTGCACCTTCAGCCAGCTCGGCCACCTCTCCGCATTAATTCTGATTCAGGGCAAAATAGTATCTTTTTATAATTGTGTCAAGATCAAAACAGGGAAAGATAATCTTCGGTGTATTTATTTCCCGGGGTATAAATAAAAAGGGGTGGGGACAGGGAACATTGCCTGTTGACGTTTTTTCACTGCCCGGACAATCACACGGATTGCTTTCGCGCCGGGCTTGGTATGAACATGCCGGATAAATTCAGGATAAAATTGATGCCGGGTCAGGGCCAGGGTCAGATCCGATAACCGGTCAAAGGGGAAACTGACACATAAGAGGCCTTGATCCCTGATCATACGGCTTGAACATTCAACCAGCGCATCAATGCCGAGGCTGATTTCATGTCGGGCCATGGCCTTCTGGGGATCAGGGTTTATTCTGCCGGTGCCGAGTTTTTTATAGGGCGGATTGGAAACAATGATATCGGCCTTGGCATCCATCCTGCCCCATGGAAGGGTTCTGATATCCCCATGAAGAACATGGATATTTTTTTCAAAACCGTTGGCAAGAATGTTTTTCCGGGCAAAATCATATAATTCTTCCTGGATTTCAATGCCTGTAATTTTCAGATTTGGATATCTTTGGGCCAGAATTAGAGAGATGATCCCGCACCCGCATCCCAGATCCATAACGGTTTCATTGCCCTTGGCGCGGATATGGGCTGCAAGAATCAGCGGGTCCAGGGAAAAACGATACCCTTTTTCCGGTTGGGAGATATGGAGTTGATGACGAGGGGCGCGGTCAGCCGAGTATTTTTCCAATTTTAAACCGGATTTTTTTGATCAGGGGCTGGTCAAGGTGCTTATTGATATTCAGGATCATTTCCTTTTCAAGAAAGGTGAGCTGATGGATCCATGTGGAACTTGATACATTTACGATGAGGATTCCATCCTTGAAGGAATCCGGTTTGGCATTCATGGCAATGGGTTTGCCCACAGCGCCTTCCCAGACATCCCAGACCCGCATCATCCATATGTCCTGGGCAGGTCTGAATTTTCCCAGTGCGGAGTTCAGAACATCGCTGATATGGATCAGATTATTGTTTTTCTTCTTTTTGTCCAAGCCGGATACATCCTTTAATTATAGTGAGGCCCCCTATCCCATATCATATAATTTCCATGGAATATACCGGAAAAAATCAGGACGCCTTTTTAAACTCTTCCGGTGTGATGTTTTAAAAAAACATTGCCTTTTAGGGTTGATAAATATAAATATGGCTATATTTTCAAACATCGCGAGAAAGAAACCAACTTACAGGATATGGCTTATGAATTGGGATTGGGAAAAATTAAGAGAAAACCAGCAGAAGTACGAGAGTAAAAAAGAAGGAGGGGGGATGGGGATGCCTAAACCGCCCCAAATGGATGAACTCTTGGAACGATTCAAAAATTTAAAGAAATCAGGGATTGTTCCCATTGGACTTTTACTTCTGATTGCTCTTTTGGCTATTTCCAGTGTCTTTACGATTGGAACCGATGAGGTCGGGGTCATCCAGCGGTTCGGGAAATATGTCAGGACAGCACAGCCTGGTTTGAATTTCAAGTTTCCGACGGGGATTGAAAAAATTACCAAGGTAAAGGTAAAAAGGGTATATCAGGAAGAATTCGGCTCCGAGATTGAAAAACATCGGCTGTTTACCGGTCCGGGGCTGAGAATGCATCCCAGGAAAACCCCCCTGATGTTAACCGGGGACCTGAATGTCGCCGTGGTTCCCTGGATTGTTCAATACAGAATTTCCAATCCCCTTGATTATTTGTTTAAGATTAAGGATGTCACGGCTATTTTGCGGGATATGTCTGAAGCCACCATGAGAACGGTAGTCGGAGACAGGAGCATCAATGAAGTGATCAGTAAAAGAGAGGAGATTGCTCTGGCCGCAAGGGAGATACTTCAAAAAGAGATGGACCGGGCCCAGTCCGGCATCACCATCAATACCATTGAAATGAAAAAGACAAATGTTCCCGATCCTGTCCAGCCTTCCTTTAATGAAGTCAACCAGGCCACCCAGGAAAAAGAACAGACCATTTACAAAGCAAGGGAAGAATATAATAAAGCCGTGCCGCTGGCCCGGGGCGAAGCCAGGAGAGTCATAAAGGATGCCGAAGGCTATGCCGTCGACAGGATTAACCGGGCCAAAGGGGATGCTGATAAATATACGGCTATTTTTCAGGAATATGTAAAAGCCAAAGATATCACAAAAAAACGGTTGTATCTGGAAGCGATGCTGGAGGTTTTTCCGAAGCTCGGCGCAAAATATATTATTGATGCCGACCAGAAGAATTTTCTACCTTTTTTAAATATGGGCGGAGGAACTACTCTTCCCCAGAATCAAACCCCTTAGATGAGAGGGGCGGATAGGAACAGCATGATGAGAAATATTATTGTGATTGTCTTTGCCGCAGGTCTTTTCCTGGCCTATAATGCAGCATATATGGTGGATGAAACCCAGCAGGTCGTTATTACCCAGTTCGGCAAGGTGGTGGGGAGTCCCATAACCGAACCGGGCCTTAAGTTCAAGCTGCCGTTCTGCAGAAAGCCAATGTTTTTGCTAAAACCTTTTGACCTGGGATGGTATTCCGGGCCAGGTCCCGACCCAGGATAAGACTTATATCTATGTGGACAGCTTTGCCAGATGGAAAATCGTGGATCCGGTAAAATTTATCCAGACCGTGAACAATGAGACCTCTGCCATTGACCGCCTGAACGGGATCATTGATCCTGCGGTAAGGAATCTGATCACTTCTCACCCCTTGGTCGAAAGCGTCAGGAATACGGACCGGTCCATGGATACCTTTGAATATAATGTGGATGAAAATGTCAAACGGGTTCAGTATAAGATCAATCTTGGCAGGGATGAAATTACAAGGCTGATTGTTGAGCAGGCCAGTGAAAAACTGAAGGAATTCGGGGTCGAGCTTGTGGATGTGAAGATCAAGCGGATCAATTATATTGATAATGTTCGCCAGGCCGTTTATGAGCGAATGATAGCCGAGAGAAAGCAGATCGCGGAAAAATACAGGGCCGAGGGAGAGGGTGAAGCAAGCAACATCCGGGGAGAGAAGGAAAAAGAGCTCCAGGTCATAAAATCCCAGGCTTACAGGGATGCCCAGAAAATAAAAGGAGATGCCGATGCGGAAGCCGCAAGGACTTATGCAAGCGCCTATGGAGCTGATCCGGAATTCTATGCGTTCTTAAAATCGCTGGAAGTGTATAAGGAATCATTGAAAAAGATACTACGCTGATTCTTTCAACCCATTCCGATTCTATGAAATATTTAAAAGGGATTGGAAAAGAGTAAAAAATGAGTATTGAGCTGGGGTGATTGCAACTCAATACTCCGTGTATGGAAGACGCTATTTTTTCTTTCTCTGGTGTCGGGTTTTGGCAAGGAGTTTTTTATGTTTATGTTTTCTCATCTTTTTCCTTCGTTTTTTCATTACACTGCTCAAAAAAATCACCTCCTTTATTTCAGCTTATAATATATTGATTAAGTTGACTGGGCACTATAGCACAAGAATTTGCCAAATGTCCATTTTTTTATTCATACAGGAAAAGACACGGGATGCAGCAGTTTAAATATTTTAACAAGGAAGAACTTGTTAAGGTGGATGAGGCTGTTAAAATTTCAGAAGAGCTGGTGAATAATTATTTCAAGATGTCTTCGGGCCAATGGCTTAAAAATCGGTATGATATTAAAACCGCCAGGGATCTTGACGGGCATGAA
>JAAUSZ010000166.1 GCA_012031875.1 Desulfobacula sp. | reverse complement strand
CCGGTTTTGTCCCGGCCTATATCCGGGACCTGTTCTGCCTCGGCGAAGGCCCTTTCCGGTGGGCCGCCCTTTCCGGGACCGGAAGATATCCGGGTGACGGACCGGGAACTGATGAAACTGTTTCCTGAAAAGACAAAGATGATCCGATGGCTCAAGATGGCCGAAGAAAAAGTGGAACATATGGGCCTTCCGGCCCGGATCTGCTGGCTGGGGTACGGGGAAAGGGAAAAGGCCGGCAAGCTCTTTAACGACCTGGTCCGGGATAAACGGGTGAAGGCCCCCATCGTCATTGGGCGGGACCACCTGGACTGCGGGTCCGTGGCCTCCCCCTACCGGGAAACCGAGGCCATGAAGGACGGGTCCGATGCCGTGGCCGACTGGGCCCTGCTCAACTGCATGACCAGCGTGGCTTCCGGTGCGGCCTGGACATCCTTCCATGACGGCGGCGGGGTCGGCATCGGCTATGCCCTCCATGCCGGTCAGGTCACCCTGGCCGATGGCACGCCCGAGGCCGAGAAACGGGTGACCACGGTGCTGAGAAATGATCCGGCCACCGGCATCATCCGCCATGCCGATGCCGGTTATGACACCGCCATTGCGGTGGCCGAAGCCAGGGGGGGTGAAACTCCCCATGATCCATGGCCGGAAGGGTACGACATAGAGGCTGCCGAACAATTGGAACAGATCCGGAAAACAACCGAGATAAAGGCTGAGCCTGAGATGGAAAATCCACTGCCCGAAACCATAGATACTCTTTTCACCCGGTGCAGCCTGGCCGCCATGGCCGGAGGCCGCCTCTCCGTCATTGAAAACGGGGCCCTGGCCGTTTCCGGAGAAAAAATCGCCTGGGTGGGAAAAGAAAAGGACCTGCCCCCGGACTTCGGCCTCCGGTGCAAAACCATGGTGGATTGCCAAAACCGCTGGCTCCTGCCCGGCTTTGTGGACTGCCACACCCATCTGGTCTGGGCCGGATCAAGATCCCCTGAATTTGAGATGCGGGTCCGGGGCGTCGGCTACGAAGACATCGCAAAACAGGGGGGCGGCATCCTCTCCACGGTGAGGGCCACCCGGGCCGCATCCCGGGAAACCCTCCTGGACCTAGCCTCAAAACGGGTGAAGACCCTGGCCGGTAAAGGAGTCACCACCCTTGAAATCAAATCCGGGTACGGGCTTGATCTGGAGACCGAGCTGAAACTCCTGGATGTCGTGGGGGACCTGCAAAAGACCTTCCCTGCACATCGAACCCACCTTCCTGGGAGCCCATGCCCTGCCCCCGGAATTTTGCGGCAACCCGGAGGGCTATCTATCCCTGATTATCAATGTCATGCTGCCCGCGGTCAAGGCCCAGGGAATCGCCACCTCCGTGGATGTCTTCTGTGAGCGCATGGCCTTTTCCCTGGAGGATACCCGAAAGATATTCGAAGCGGCAACGGCCCTCGGCTTCAGGGTCAAACTCCATGCCGAGCAGTTCTCCGATTCCCATGGCGCCGCCCTGGCCGCCTCATTCAAGGCCCTGTCCTGCGACCACCTGGAATACCTTTCCCCCAACGGCGCCGAAGCAATGGCAAGGCACAAGGTCACGGCGGTTCTTCTGCCCGGGGCCTTTTATTATTTAAAAGAAAGCCAAAAACCCCCGGTTCAGACCCTCAGGGACCTGAAGATTCCCATGGCCCTGGCCACGGATCTGAATCCCGGGTCCAGCCCGGTTTTTTCCATGACCCTGATTCTCAACATGGCCTGCCTCCTTTTCGGCCTCACCTGCGAAGAAGCCCTGCTGGGCGCCACCCTCAACGGGGCCAGGGCCCTGGGCCTGGACCGGACCAAGGGCAGCCTTGAACCGGGAAAGGATGCCGACCTGGTGGTCTGGGACATTGATGATCCGGCGGATCTCTGCTGTTTCACCGGGCTTGACCCGGTTGACAAGGTCATGATAAAAGGCCGGTTCATAGATCTTGACACATAGGGGGAATCCAATCCAATGTCCATGGCCGACATCCTGACCGTCACCAACGCCGTCCTTCTGGCCGCCTCCTCCGGTTTTCTTTTTCTTCTGGCCATCTCCTCATGGAATGAAAAGGAATACCGGGCCTTCCTCATTTCCACGGGTTTCTTTATTCTGAACGCCTTGGTCTGGATCTTTTTTCTCCATGCGCCAAAAGGGTTTTGGCCGGTGAACCTCCTTCTGGTCTCCCTGGCCGGCGTCTTCGGCTTCATCTCCCTTCTCCGGTTTTTTCCACCCCCCTCCCCGGCGCGGGATACCCGGAATGCAGAGCAATACGATGAACGGGACACCCTCTTTGCCCGAAACAATCTCCGGAACCACCCGGACCTGATGAAGACCTATTACGCCCTTCACCCTGAAAACGAATCCCTGGACCGGCAGATCCATCAAAAACCCGATTTCGGGTCCAGCGCCCAGGTCTTTCATGATCCCTATACGGCCCCGGTGTTTGAGGCGGCCTTTGAATACCTGGAAAGGTCCATTCCCCTTTCCGCCGGGGACCCGGCCCCGGAGCGGAAATCCGTAGATCCTATTCTTTTCTGCAAGACCCTCACCGGGGCTGCAAAATTCTATGGGGCCGCCGATCTTGCCTTTCTCCAATTGCAGCCCCACCATTATTACAGCCATAAAGGCCGCCACGGGGCCTCCTGGGGAAACAGAACCGACCAGACCTATGCCACGGCCATTGCCGTTGTGGTGCCCATGAGGGTCGCCATGATCCAACAGGCTCCCACAAGCTGCGTGCTCCAGGAATCGGCCCAAAAATATGTGGAAGCCGCCAAAATCTCCAATATCCTGGCCGCCTATATCCGCCGTTTCGGATACCGGGCCCGGCCCATAACGATGCCAATTACGAGGTTCTCTGCGTCCCCATCGCGGTTGAATCCGGCCTGGGCGAACTGGGCCGCATGGGGCTTTTCATGCACCGGACATACGGCCCCTGCGTCCGGCTGGCTGTCGTGACAACGGACCTTATCCTGCCTGACTCCCCGAAAAAGCCCCTGCTCCATATGGAAGAATTCTGCAAAATCTGTAAAAAATGCGCCGATAACTGTCCGTCCGGGTCCATCAGCAAGGGAGACGAACCCTTCAGCCGGAATATCCGGCACTGGTCCATCCTCCAGGAAAAATGTTTTCCTACTGGAAACCATGGGTTCCGACTGCGGCCTCTGCATCTCCGTCTGCCCCTATACCAAACCCGATACCCTGATTCACCGGCTGGTCAGGGCTTATATCTCCAGGAATCCCTTGAACCAGAGGATCGCCCTTTTCATGGACGATCTTCTCTACGGCCGGTACAAAAAATCCCCCGCCTCAAACCCTGATACAATTTTTAAGTCCTGACAATCCCTCAAACCGCCTAGGAAAAATCATAGCCTCTTTCACCATGAAGGGACTGGTCCATCCCGAGATATTCATTTTCCGGGTCCATCCTGAACCCAACGGTTTTTTCAACAAGAATGCACAAGATGACGGTAGCGATAACGGCAAGGGAGATGGTTGCCCCAAGTCCTTTAAGCTGAACAAAAAGCTGATCAAAAGACGTCCATGCTCTGCCTGCAGCCGTTGAAGCATTGGTCAGCCAGGAATCCCGGATAAAAAAACTTAATAAAATGACCCCCAGTCCGCTGCCGACACCATGAATACCGAAACAATCAAGGGCATCATCATATCCCAGCTTGTTTTTCATTTGAACTGCATAAAAGCAGGCCATGGAGGATACGGCGCCCAGAAAAAAGGCGCCCACCGGCAGGACCACGGCCGCAGCCGGTGTGATCACCACAAGACCGGCCAGGGTTCCGGATGCAAACCCCAAGGCCGAAGCTTTCCTATAAATAATACCTTCAATACAGAGCCAGGTCAGGGCTCCGGTGGCAGCAGAGATCTGTGTCATGGTCAGGGCCCTGGCCGTATCAAGACCGCTTTGAAGGGTAGAACCGGCATTAAAGCCAAACCACCCGACCCAGAGTAATCCGGCACCCATCAGGGTCATGACAAGATTATTGGGTGGGGCGGCCAGTTTCTGGTACCCAAGTCTCGGCCCCAGGAAAATGGCCACCACCAAAGCGCTGACACCGGCAGATACATGAATCACAAGTCCGCCTGCAAGATCAATAACGCCGGCAGCGCCTGTATTGAAAAGCCATCCTTCAGAGGCCCACACCCAATGACACAGCGGGCAGTAAACCACCAGAAACCAGAGGGCGATGAACATGATATACCCTCGAAGATAGACCCTTTCAGCCATGGCGCCGCTGATCAGTGCCGGTGTGATAATGGCAAATTTCCCCTGGAACATGGCAACGATATATTCAGGGATACCGCCGGTAATCCCTTCATCAATGCCTTTTAAGAAAAAGAAATCCGGGTTCCATCCGATGAAACCGCCAAGAATATTTTTGCCGAATGTCAAAGAATATCCACAGATAACCCATAGAACACCGATAACAGCCATGGCCACAAAGGTATGCATCATGGTTCCCAACACATTTTTCGACCTGACCAGTCCTCCGTAAAACATTGCCAGTCCAGGCATCATGAGCAATACGAGAGCAGTGGAAATGAGCATCCAACTGGTGCTCCCGGTATCGATGACCGAGCCGTCGGCCGCGAATATAATTTCCGGTAAAAGGAACAGAACCAGTGCTGAAATGAAACCCTTCATTTTCCCTGACATAAATCTCCTCCGCAAATTAATATTGGTAAATCTATCGGTAATTTGCAAATGGCATGCCATGGGCTATTCAATTTCTCATGGACCGACAGAATGGCCTACAGGCAAAGGTTCTTCCTGAAAATTTAAAAAAGCCTCTGCCAATCGGCAGGTTGTCAATAAAATATTTAATTACAAAAAAGTAAATTATAAATTTATTTAAAATTTCAATCTTGTAATTAAATAGAGGATAAATTCTATTTACAAAGCCTTTTACTATTTATCTATCTCAAAGAAGCCTAAAAAGATCCTAGTGCCGGGGTATGTGCATCCGGAAAAAATAATTTAATTTTATATTTGATTTTATTTTTAATTACATTTATAGTATCCCGCATGAAATGAATTTGAAAAGCGCCGGGACCCGGATGAATATAAAACGGTCTCCGGGAAGAACAGAATATGGATGGTGAATTATGAATGACACAATGGAAGTCCAAAGCGCCTTAACGCCGGGCAGCTATTTTTTCACGGGCAATGAAGCCGCCGCAGAAGGCGCCATCGCCGCCGGCTGCCGCTATTATGCAGGCTATCCCATCACGCCTTCCAGCGAGATCATGGAGCGCATGGCCCAGCGGCTCAAAGAGGTGGACGGCGTTTTCATGCAGATGGAAGATGAAATTGCCTCCATCTGTTCGGTGGTCGGCGCTTCCTGGTCCGGGTCCAAGGCCATGACCGCAACCTCGGGACCGGGCTTCAGCCTCATGCAGGAAGCCCTGGGCTACGGGGTGTTCACGGAAACCCCCCTGGTGCTGGTGGATATCCAGCGGGCCGGTCCCTGTACGGGCCAGGCCACCAAGGTCGGCAGCGGGGACCTCATGCAGGCCAAATGGGGGTCCCACGGGGATTACCAGATCATTGCCCTTTCTCCCTGGTCGGTTCAGGAAATGTATGACCAGACCATTGAGGCCTTTAACCTTTCCGAACAATACCGGGTGCCGGTCTTTGTCATGGCCGATGAGGCCGTGGGCCATCTGCGGGAAAGGATGGACATCCGCCCCCTTGTACAGATCAGAAACCGGTATAAAAAAAGCGGGGCCGCCCCCTTCGGCACCGAAGAAAAGGACGGAGTACCGCCCATGCCCTCCTTTGGTGAAGGCGAGAGCATCACGGTCACCGGCTCCACCCATAATGAATTCGGGGTCCGGAAAACCGACGACCCGGCGGTTCATGAAAAGCTGGTGGGCCGCATCAACAATAAAATCCTGAACCACCGGGATAACATCATTCAAAGCGAGTCCCATTACCTGGATGATGCCGAGGTCATTGTGGCGGCCTATGGGTTCACAGCCCGGAGCGCTTTTTTCGCCGTGGACCAGCTCCGAAAATCCGGAAAAAAAGTAGGGCTGCTGCGGCTTAAAACCATCTGGCCCTTTGCCGACGGCCTGATCAGTCAAATCGGCAAGCTGGGAAAAAAACTCTTTATCCCGGAAATGAACAGCGGGCAGGTATACGGAGAGATCCGGAAATATGCCGGTTGCGAGGTCATTCCCTATCACCAGACCAACGGCAGGATCATTCACCCCAAAGACATCATCGCGCATATAGAGAGGATAATATAATGGCAAGGGATCTGGATGCCTATTTAAGGCAGGAAGTAAAATCAACGCCCTTTTGTCCCGGATGCGGGCACGGGATTTTGATGAACATTATTTTGCGGGCCATTGCCGATATGGAACTGGATATGAAAAACATCCTGTTTGTCTCCGGCATCGGGTGCGCGGCCTGGATTCCCAGCCCCCATTTCAACGGGGACACCCTGCATACCCTTCACGGCCGGGCCATTGCCTTTGCCACGGGCGCCAAGGCCGCCAACCCCAAGCTTAAGGTCATCGTCATCAGCGGGGACGGGGACCTGACCTCCATCGGCGGCAACCATCTGATCCATGCAGCCCGCCGCAATACCAACCTCACCGTCATCTGCGCCAACAATATGATTTACGGCATGACCGGCGGCCAGGTGGCCTCCACCTCCCCCCTGGGCACCATCACCGCCACCACCGGCGAAGGCAACCCCTACCGGCCCTTTGACCTCTGCCGCCTGGTGCTGGGCGCCGGGGCCGAATATGCGGCCCGATTCAGCGTGACCCAGCCCCTGGTCCTCATGGCCGCCATTAAAAAAGCCCTGGGCATGGAGGCCTTTACCTTCATTGAGGCCCTTTCCCCCTGCCCGACCCAGTTCGGCCGCCGCAACAAGGCCGATTCTTCGGTGCAGATGCTCAAGGCCCTGATGCAGGACTGCATCACCCGGGAACAGGCAAAAGGCATGGACAAGGACCTTTTAAAGACCAAAATCATCACAGGAGAGTTTCACCATGAGTAACGTCAAACAAGTCCGTTTGATCGGATTCGGAGGCCAGGGAGTGGTGCTGGCCGGAACGATTTTAGCCCATTCCGCCATCAAGGACGGCCGCTGGGTGGCCGGGTCCAGCGCCTACGGCGCCCAGGCCAGGGGCGGCACGGCCCGGTATGACGTGATTGTGGCCGAGGATCCCATCAAATTTCCGCATATGATCAGCACGGACATCCTCATTGCCTTTTCCCAGAAAGCCTATGAGGAATCTTTGGGGCAGTTGTCAAAGGAAAAGGCCCTGGTCATCTATGACGATCTCCTGGTCAAACCCGGAACCCTTCCGGGCGTGGTCCAGACCGGGGTGCCGGCCACGGACAGGGCCATCAAGGACCTGAACAACAAGCAGGCCGCCAATATGGTCATGCTGGCCGCGGCAGCCGTCCTGACGGGACTCACCAGCCAGGCCTCCCTGGTCCGGGCCCTGGAAGAAAACAGCGCCCCGCGGTTTCTGGAAATCAATCGAAAAGCCCTGGCCCTGGGACAGGACATCGGGCTGAACCTTAAAAAAATATAAATTGGGAAGAGTGTACCATGGCCGTAGAAGGAAGAACACATAAACCGGTGATCGATTTTGAACGTTGCAGCTTTTGTGCTGCGTGTATGGAAGCCTGCCCCGCCGAACTCATGCCTGAAATGCGTCAGGAGATAGACACCATGCGCGGCAAGATTTATTCGGATCAGGACGGGCTGGTTCATTTAAAGGAGGGGGACAGTCTCCCCCTGCCCAAATGCCAGAGCGCCTGCCCCATTTCACAGGATGTCCGGGGCTATCTCCGGCTCATTGCAAGGAAACAATATACAGAGGCCCTGGAACTGATCCGGGCCGCCAATGCCCTGCCCTCCATCTGCGGCCATGTCTGCCACCATCCCTGCGAGTCGGCCTGTGTCCGGGCAAACCTGGATGAGGCCCTGTCCATCCGGTCCCTGAAACGCTTTGCCGCCGACATGGCCGCCCCGTCCCTGTTGCCGGCCAAACCGGTTTCATCCCTGAATAAAAAGGTGAGCATTATCGGTTCGGGACCGGCCGGGCTTGCGGCGGCCTATGAACTGGCCAAAACCGGGTACACGGTTGAAATCATCGAATCCTATCACCGGCCCGGCGGTCTCCTGGCCTGGGCCATCCCCGCTTTCCGGCTGCCCCGGGAAATCCTGCAAAGGGATATTGATTTCATCCGACAGACCGGGGTTGAGATCCGGACCGGCATCGAATTTGGAAAAGACCTCACCCTGGCGGACCTTGAAAAAACCGGGACCGATGCGGTCATCATTGCCACCGGCACCCAGACGGGGCTGACCCTGGCCCTGGAAAACGAGGACAATTATGAGGGCTACCAGGAATGCCTTCAATTTCTGCGCAGTATTTCAGACGGCATGACACTCGAACCGGGAAGGCAGGTCATTGTGGTGGGCGGAGGCAATGCAGCCATGGATTCAGCCCGCTCCGCCCTGAAACAAGGGGCCGCCAAGGTCATCCTGATCTACCGCCGGGGACCCCTGGAAATGCCGGCGGACCAAGAAGAGGTCAAGGCCGCCCTGGCCGAGGGCGTAGACATCCAATTTTTCACCATGCCCCTGACATTTATCACCCAGGACCACCGCATCACGGGTCTGGCCTGCGCCAAAACCGAATTAAAAGCCGAGGACGGTCGGCCCAGCCCCGTAAAAATCGAGGGTTCGGATTTTATCATACCGGCCGACCTGGTCATCTCCGCCGTGGGACAGAAAGCGGATCATGACAGCATAACCACCGGCCTCAACGGGAAAAAACTGGAAGCCGACGCCGGCACCCTGGCCACGAACCTGCCCAAGGTCTTTGTGGCAGGTGATTTTGCCCAGGGATCTTCCACGGTGGTGGAGGCCATGGCCAATGGAAAAAATCGGCCGTAAAGGTTCATGACTATTTATCCCGGCTCGGGTAAAAACATAGATAAGGTTACGATTATGACGGAAACTAAACAGATTATTCCCAAAGAATGCAAATTTGAAGAATCCCGGCGTCCCTCCCCTGAACATGAAACGGGATTGGCAGAGACTGAAGCCGTTAAAGAGGCCCGGCGGTGCCTGGGCAACCATTTCTGCCAGAGCTGCGATCTCTGCCGCATCACCTGCCCGGAACTCTGCATCACGCGGAACCCGGCCACCGGCCGCATTGAAATCGATCTTGAATTCTGCAAAGGATGCGGCATCTGCGCCCTGATCTGCCCGAAAAAGGCCATCCGCATGGAAAGGGAAGAATAAGCACAAGATGTCTGCGGATACTTAATGAGCCTTCCACGAGCTTTGAAATCCATCGCGCATGACCACCATGAGGCCGGGCCATTGTTCAGGGGCATACTGTTTTAGGGATATTCTCATCCACAAAAATTCTCATATGGCATGTTCAATGGGAGTGATCTGTTCTTCGGCAAGAGATGCGGCATATTCCAGACAGGCGTAAATATCGTCTTGTTCAAGGGACGGATAATCTTCCAGAAGGTCTTTGATGGTGTCTCCGTTGGCCAGCATGCGAATAATCTGATGGACAGGTATCCGGGTTCCCTTGATACATGCCTGACCGTGGCAGACTTTGGAATTTATTGCAATTCGATTGTGCATACGGCTCCTTATAATGGCGGTTGAATGTGCCTCAGAGTCAATTATTCAGCATTGGAAACATTAGTCAAGCCTTTCTATCGGGACTCCAGCACCACCTTGACATCCAGGGCCATCCAGTCGCCCTCGCTGAAGACAATGGGGTTGATATCCAACTGGCTGAGCCGGTCTCCCAGGTCGTGGGCAAGCTGTGATACCCGGGAGATGGTCATGGCCAGTTTCTGTTTGTCCAGCGCCATTCCCCGGAAATGGTTAAATACAGGGGCCAGGACCAGCTCATCGATCATGTCCGCGGCATCGGTTACGGAACAGGGAGCCAGCCTGAAGGCCGTATCCTTGTAGATTTCCGTCAGGACCCCGCCGGCGCCCACCATGACGGCATGGCCCAGAACCGGGTCCCGGATGATCCCGATAATGAATTCAGGCCCCATGAATCCTGCCTGGTTTTCGACCAGGATATGTTCCTGGGGAAAGCGCCGCCTCAGGATCTCAAACCCATGGGCGACGGACTCCCGGTCATTGTTTAAAATGACCCCCTGCATCTCGGTTTTGTGAAGGATGTCCGAAGAACAGACCTTTAAGACATAGGGCGGGAGAATCCCCTGAATATCCAGGGCCTCCAGGGGACCAATGCGTCTGCCCCGGGGAGTTTGGATGGAATAGAGGGCCATGAGCTGCTTTGAGTCGAATTCATCGGGAGTCTTCTTATCCCCGAGGCTATCAAGCCAGAGTTTCAGTTTTTCCTGCATTTTTCCTCCTGCAAGAGCCGGTTTTGGATGGCTGTTCTTTCCACAAGAATCCTAGCCGCCCGGACGGCCCGGCCCACGGAAGGATAGGCCGCCACCCCTGCATAATATAAATTCTTGATGCAATTGTCTGTGAAAGGCCCGTATTTGGTAAAGACAATGACGGGTTTGTCGGAATCCCGGATCTTTCCGGCAATGATATCGATGAGGTTTCACTGATGCCGGGGGGAGCGAAAAAGGCAATGCAGATGATAAGGTCCACGCCCTCATCCCGGATCAGGGCGTCCAGGC
>JAAUSZ010000021.1 GCA_012031875.1 Desulfobacula sp. | reverse complement strand
ACAAAAACGTCTACCATGCCGGCGGCAATTTAAAACCCACTTTGACAAGACCCTGGAAGACTTCAGGGATAAAAAGGTGATGGAATTCCAGGAGGCCTCCTTAAAACGGATCAGTCTTGAAAAAGACGGGAAATCCAAAACCCTGGTTCTCCGGGAAGAGAAAAAAGAGGAAGACAAGGAAAAAACCAAGGCCGCCTGGGCCTCAGAGGACGGAACCCCCATGGACCACCAGGCGGTTTCAAAGCTTCTGTCCACCCTGGCCTTTCTGAAATGCCAGGGCTACCCGGATTCTCCTGAAAAGGCCGACCTTGAAAAAACTAAACCCCTGTGCCGGATAAGGCTTGAAAACGAGGGGGGCCTTGAGTTATTTCTTTTCAAAGGGGATCAGGAAGAGCAGGTCTACGGGACCTCCTCCATGAACGGGTATGTATTTGAACTGAGCCGGTTCAGCGGAAAGGAAATCCTCTCCAATGTTGATCAACTGCTGGGAATAGAAAAAAAGGACCCCAAAAAGAAAGAGTGAACCCGCTTTTAAAAATAGCCTACCAGCCCTATAAATGGCTTTTCGCTCTTCCCCTGGCCTTTGCCTTTACCTTTGTCTTCGGGCTCATCGCCATCCTGACCGGGGTGATCCTGGGTCAGGATGCCGTGAACATCATTGCCGAGACCTGGGCCAGGCTCTGCTGCGCGGTGGTTCCCCTGAGAGTCGTCATCCGGGGAACCAAAAACTATGCCCGGAATACAGCCTATGTCATTGTGTCCAACCACCAGAGCCTGACCGACATCCCGATTCTTCACGGCCACCTCGGGCTGGATATCAAATGGATCATGAAAAAAGAGCTGGGGGAAATCCCGGTTTTCGGGGCCGCCTGCCGCCAACTGGGCTGCATCACCGTGGACCGGGGCAACCATGAGTCTGCCCTTCGGTCCATTGACGCAGCGAAAAAAACCTTGTCCGGAAAAGCCTGCGTCCTGTTTTTTGCCGAAGGGACCCGGAGCCGGGACGGCAGGGTCATGCCGTTTAAAAAAGGGGCCTTCCGGTTTGCCCATGAAACCGGCATCCCCATCCTGCCCCTGACCATCAGAAATTCACGATCCATCCTTCCCTCGGATTCCCTGGATCTGACCCCCGGAACCGTGGAAGTCGTGGTGCACAGGCCCATCCACATGTCGGATTATAACCTGGCCCGCATCGATGAGGTCATCGCCACCACCCGCCAGGTCATTGCCGATGCCTTGTAAACAGGTTTATTATCCCGGGGTGGCCGCTTTTTCGGCCGGCTGCCCCCGGAATTGACATCTCTTACCCCATCAGGCCCACCAGCATTTTTGTGCCGACAATATAAAGCAACAGGGCGAAGACCCGCTTGAGCCGGTCCACGGGCAGCCTGTGGGCCAGCCGCACCCCCAGGGGGGCCGTCAGGATGCTGACGCAGGCAATGCCCACTAGGGCGGGAAGGCTGATATAACCGATGGAATAGGCCGGAAGGGAGGCCTGCCCCAGGCCGTTGAAAATATACCCGGCCGTTCCGGCCACGGCAATGGGAAGGCCGATGGCGGCCGAGGTGCCGATGGCGTGGTGGATGGGAATATTGCACCAGACCATGAAGGGAACCGATAAGGTGCCCCCGCCGATGCCCACAAGACTGGATACCCCGCCGATGATATTTCCCGCGGCGAACATGCCCGGGGCGCGGGGGAGAGCCCGGGAAGGCTTTGGTTTTTTATTCATGAGCATCTGGGTGGCCACAACATAGAGAAAAACGCAGAAAAATCCCTTGAGAAACCCGGTGGACATGGCCGAGGCAAAACAGGACCCCAGAAAGGTGCCGGTAAAAATGCCGATGACAATGCCGCGGACCACCTCCCACCGGACGGCCCCCCGGCGGTGGTGGGCCATGAAACTGGAAACCGAGGTAAACATGATGCTGGCCATGGACGTGCCCAGGGCCAGGTGCATGAGGACCCCGGGCGAAACCCCCTGGGCGTCCATGACATAGACCAGCATGGGAACAATCACAAGGCCCCCACCGATCCCGAGGAGCCCGGCCAGGAAACCGGCAATGGCGCCGACGCCGCAATAGGTAATCAGAACACTGAGCATAAAAGGTCCTCCTTTAAATTAAAGCACCATGGAAAATACCGGAATTTTTCCCGGCCCGCAAGACTTTCAATTCATATTCCCTGCCTTATTCAGTGTTCTGATATTGAGATTTGCCTTCAGAAGTATTATATCTTTACAGAACCGGATTCCAAATTAAGGAGAGATAAAATGAAAAATCTGCCGTCTGCCCTGGTTCACTGATGATTCTGCTTGTGATGGGCTTATCCCATACCGCGTTTGCCGACAGCTATTCTGATGCCGTGGATGTATTCAAAAAATCCGGCATAGCCGGGCCTTTCTTTAAAAAAGCTTACGGTTATGCGGTCTTCCCCACGGTGGGAAAGGGCGGTATCGGCATTGGCGGGGCCTATGGCGAAGGCCGGGTCTATGCCAAGGGCAAAATGACCGGAACCGTCACCCTGGCCAAACTCAGCATCGGATTCCAGTTGGGGGGCCAGGCCTTTTCCGAAATCATTTTTTTCCAGGACCAGCGGGCCTACAACGAATTTACCGGCGGCAATTTTGAATTTGACGCTTCCGCCTCGGCCGTGGCCATCACGGCCGGGGCCCAGGCCAAGGCCGGAACCGAAGGCGCCACGGCCGGCGCCAGCGCAGGCCCGGAAACCGGGGACTATGCAGACATCAATTATACCCGGGGAATGGCGGTTTTCGTCCACACCAAGGGTGGGCTCATGTATGAAGCCGCCATCGGCGGCCAGAAATTCAGTTTCACACCCAAATGAGCCCTGAACCCATAAAAGCATCCCGCCAGTGGACGGTCTTTGTTTTTGCGGGGATCTTATTCATCCTGTCACAATTTTACCGTTCATCCGTGGCCGTCATTGCCCCGGATTTAATCCGGGATCTGGGCCTTGATTCCTGGGAACTGAGTACGGTCTCGGCCTCGTTTTTCTATGCCTTTGCCCTGATGCAGATCCCGGTGGGCATGTGTCTTGACAGTATCGGCCCCCGGATCACCATGACCTTGCTCACCCTGCTTTCGGTCCTTGGCGCACTGGTCTTTTCCCAGGGCGGGTCCTATCATTCCCTGACCCTGGGCAGAATTCTCCTGGGCATCGGGATGGCCTGCAATTTCATGGGAGGGCTGAAGCTCATCACCCTCTGGTTCAATCCGAAACAATTCGCCACCCTTTCAGCCCTCATCGTTTCCATAGGCACGGCAGGCAATATTGCCGCGGCCACCCCGCTGGTCCTGCTGGTCCAGGCCATGGGATGGCGGAATTCCTTCATCACCATGGGTACGGCCACCTTTTTCATCGCCCTTCTTTTCTTTTTTCTGGTCAGCGACCGGCCGGGGGACACGGGCCAGGCCCGGAAAGCCGCCAGACCCGGAATCAAAGACACCATGAAAAGTGCGCGGATGCTTTTTTCACAAAGGGATTTCTGGATCATTTCCTTTTCCACCTTCTGCCGCTACGGCATCTATGCCTCGGTCCAAGCCCTGTGGGCAGGGCCCTATCTGACACAGGTCGCCGGCCTTTCAAGCGTCACCGCAGGCAATATCCTTTTGCTCATGAGCATCGGTCTCATTATCGGATGCCCGTTGAGCGGGCACCTGTCCGATATGATGGTCAATTCCCGGAAAAAAATCATTATCCCGGGCCTGTGGGGGATGATCGGCATCCTGGGGGGCCTGGTTTTCCTCCCGGCCGGAACAGGCGCCGGGGTCCTTGCAGCCCTGTTTTTCGCCTTCGGCCTCTTCAGCGGGACCGGCCAGATCATGTATGCCCATATCAAGGAGCAGGTCCCCCATGAGAACGCGGGCATGGCCATGACCGCCATCAATTTTTTCACCATGGCCGGGGTCGCTGTGTTTCTTCAGGGCATGGGGGCCTTGATGAAGATTCTCCATCCCGGCGACTCCCTGGGTCCCTCGGCCTTTAAAACCGCCTTTATTTTCTGCAGCCTCTGCCTGATCCTTGTGGCCGCCGTCTACACCCGGACAAGGGAAACCCGTTGAGCATCCGTCTTGAATATCGCCAATACAGGAGATGGTTATGAAATTTGAGGCCCACGGCACATTTGAGCTTTCCGTCAAAGGCGAAATTGTTATCATCCGGTTTTTCCACAATTGGAACCTGGAGGGCGCAAAAGCCTTTTTCACCCGGTACAGGGACTTCCTTCAGCAGCTCGGCCTCAAAAGATTCGGGGTCCTGAGCGATCTCCGGCAGTTTGGCGGAGGAACCCCGGACGCGATTGAATTTTTTGAAAAAATTTCCGACTGGGCCCAGGAGAACGGCCAGGCGGCCCGGGCCCTGATCATGGACTCCGGCTTAAAGGAATTTACCATCAACCGCATCGATAAAGGGAGAACCCGCTTCCAGGTCCAAGCCTTTTCCGATGAGGCAAAAGCCCTGGCCTGGTTTGAAAGCCTCGGTTTGGCGGTTTCATAGCTCTCCGAAAAAAAGGGCTGGATAGCCCTACGAGGGGCCTGTTCTCAATCAAATTATAAAAGACTTTACGTTTCATGTAAGACGTCTCAATCTTGATTCCAAACTTGATTGAAGTGTAGCATATCCTTCTTTGTTCGGAAGATACTTAAGAACTCTGTGGTGTCTCAGATCTGATGGCACATCCTCGATTGCCTGTGCAATTGGAATCACGTGTTTTCCCAAAGTGTGTGCCACACCCGTTTCGTACATTACGTTTGGGTTCTTGCCAGAAAAATCAACTACTACGACCCTTGAGCAGTAGATAAGTTCAAAGATATCCTGGATAAATGTAGTGTTTTCCCAGATATCATCTGCACGGTAGCAGAACAGACCAGCAGCAGAACAAGCATCCTTAATTGCTTCATAAGTAGAATTGAACTCTGCTTGGAAAGGCATCATGACTGCTATCATGCGGTCTTGTGGTTGTTTGTTAGGGACACGAAAAACCTCAGGGCAGAAAGTGATAACTTTCTCTGGAATGCGATCTTCGGTCGCGGATGATACATACTCTCCATGCACCGCCGACAGCTTTACTTTCTTAGTTCTGCCGTCAATAGCAACTTTTAGTCCATATGTCTTCAAAGAATCATTTACGGTAGCCAACGCTTTTTCATGATCAGCATCGAGTTATTGTCAAATGTTGTGTATGGCATTAGGCAGCGTTCCTTTCCTGTCCTATCCCATTCACAAATTTAATACCCTGGATCAGTTGGCCTAATTTTTCATAATGATGCAGTTTTATCCAGTTCTTCTCTGCTGATTTGCAAAGCTTAAAAGCCATAGATAAAACACTATTTGAAGAAAAACAGCCCCTTACCTTTGCCGTTCTCAGTCTTACAGTGGCAAAGGTCGATTCAATCGGATTTGATGTCCGGATGTGTCTCCAGTGTTCTGCCGGGAAATCATAGAATTTTAACAGCATGTCTCTGTCTTTTTCCAGGCATTGCACTGCTTTCGGGTATTTTGCCTCATAAATATTAATAAAAGAATCAAAGGCGGTCTCTGCATCTTTCCTGGTTTCCGCCATCCATATTTTATGGATATTTTCTTTGGCCTTTGCCTGAAGGTTCTTTGGCAGTTTGTTTAAAATATTTGCTGTTTTATGGACCCAGCATCTTTGCCATTCGGTCGTTTCATAGGTCTTTGAAATTGCTTTCCAAAATCCAAGGCTGCCGTCTCCGATTGCCAGCGCCGGGGCTTTTTGAAGGCCCCTTCGCTTGAGGTCGTTTAATAGAGATAACCAGGACTGTTCGCTTTCCCTGTATCCGCCCTCTATGGCCAATAACTCTTTGTTGCCGTCTTTGGTGGCTCCCATGATGACCAGAATGCACTGTTTATCATCCATCCGGACATTGCAGTAAACACCGTCGGCCCAAATATAGACATAATGCTTTTCTGATAGATCTCTGCTTTGCCAGTCTTGATATTCTTTTTCCCAAATGGTTTTCAAGCGGCTTATGGTTGAAGCGGATAGTCCAGGCGCATCCCGGCCCACAAGCGCTGACAGGGCTTCCGTAAAATCTCCCGTTGATATCCCTTTCAGGTACAGCCAGGGAATAAGCGTTTCCATGCTTCTGGTTTTCTTTAAATAGATGGGCACAATGGACGAATTAAAACGGATTTTCTCTGATCCCTTTTGACGATCTCTGCTGCGAGGCACCTTTACAGGAACCGGGCCGATCCCGGTCTATATGTCTCTTTTGGGTAAATAACCATTACGGGTTATCCTTTTCCTGCCTTGATCGTCTTTCAGATCCGCATATAGTGATAGAAAACCGTTGATCTCTATTTCCAATGCTTTAAACAATATGTCTCTGGCTCCTTGGCGAATAAGCTCGGTGATCGGGTCATCAATAAATGTTTCTGGTTTTTTAATCTCAATTACAGTATCTTGTTTCATGGTGCGTGTATCCTTTCGTTTGTTTTTAAAACCCGGAATGACTGCGGCTAACAATCCTTCCGGAGGATACACCACCTAATACCTCATACACAACTTTTGATTATATCTCATCAGCATCTTGATATCCCGTAAAATGATCCGGATGAAGCAAGTATTCGATTATTTTGACCATTTCTTGTGAGGGTAGGCTTTCGTTAGCGGAGGGTCTTTTATTCATCTCATCCAAAACGGAGCGAACCCAGTACCGGCGAGTAGACCCATCGTGAGCGTAGTCAAGATCAATGTCTTGAAAAAACCTAGACAGATAGGAAGAACTCCTATATGGAAAATAGGTGAATGGTGCATCACCACAAATCATTTCTGCCAGTTTTGTCAGTCCGGCTGGGCCTACCTTCATATGTTAAGTTCTCCTGAGACGAGATTCTCTGGTTTTTGTATAACAAGTTAATGTATAACTCCGTATATCCTAGCAATTTGAATATGATTCGACTCAAAAATTAATAGTGTAAAAATTTTTCTGTAAATTCATTTTTCAAAAGAACCCGGAAGATTGAGATACCGGGGTTGAAAAAGCTGGGTCAAAACTTAGAATTCCTTTTTTGTTCAACGCCAATCAAACAGAAAGGAAAAAGAAATGACCCAGCAAAAAGAGGATACAGCAATCGACACAGTTTTGGAAATAATAAATTCAAATGGACTGGAAGGTCTTGGAGAGGCCGTATCCATTTTAATAAATGAGGCCATGAAAGTGGAAAGATCCTCGGTTTTAAAGGCTCGCCCCTGGGAGCGAACCGGGGATAGAATCGGATATGCAAATGGGTTTAAAGATCGAGCCATTGCCTCCCGGTTGGGTAATCTTTTATTGAAGGTTCCCCAGGTCAGAGGAGATGTCAGGTTTAACCCATCGGCATTGGATAAAGGGATCAGATCAGAGAGGGCCTTGAAGGTTGCCATAGCGGAAATGTATATTCAGGGTGTATCGACACGGAAAGTCACCTTGATTCTTGAAAAGCTATGCGGCCTTGAGATCAGCAGCACCCAGGTCAGCAATGCAGCAAGGTTGCTGGACGAGGAGCTTGATAAATGGCGGAATCGGCCCTTATCGGCAATCCCGTTTCTTCAACTGGACGCCCGGTATGAAAAGGTTCGGCAGGATGGCGTTGTAAGGTCTTGTGCGGTTTTGATCGCCACCGGCGTCACCCCGGACGGAAAAAGAACGATTTTGGGAGTCAGCGTATCCTTGAGCGAAGCAGAGGTTCATTGGCGGGAATTTCTGATAAGCCTCAAGAAAAGAGGCCTTCATGGTGTCCGGATGATCACCAGTGACAACCATACAGGCCTGAAGGCAGCCAGAGAATCTGTTTTTCCAAGCGTTCCCTGGCAACGCTGTCAGACGCACCTTCAGCAAAACGCTGCCCCGTATGTTCCCAAATTATCCATGCGAAAAGAAGTCGCCAATGATATCCGGAGCATATTTAATTCACCCAATTTGACGGAAGCTGAAAGGATGCTTGAGATGGCTGTCGAAAGATATAAAGCGACTGCATCCCGGCTGTCTTCCTGGATGGAGATGAACATCCCCGAAGGCCTGACCGTATTCATGCTTCCGGAAAGCCAGAGGAAAAAACTTCGGTCAACCAATATGGTTGAAAGATTGAACAAGGAAATCAAGCGCCGGACACAGGTTGCCACTCTCTTTCCAAATGAGGCATCGTTATTGAGACTGGTCAGTTCCATCCTCGTGGAAACCAGTGAAGAGTGGGAAACCGGGAGGGCTTATCTTACGGCAGAGGAAAACCAAAAATAAAGCATCCCCTTAACCCCCACAAAAAAACAAACCCGAGTGAGGGGATAAATCAAGAAAAAAATGGGAGGGACCCTTTGGGAGGAACCGATTTTATTCTTGATTTATACACGAACGAAGTTAAAAAACTTGTGGGTTAAGGGAGCTTCAGCAAACAGAAAACATGTTGAACCAAAAAAAGGAACCAGCTTAACGAATTTACAGAAAAAAAGTTGCATTATCCTTTAATGAGGTATGATAATTCAGGTTCTGAGATGGGAGCATTGAGCTTGAGATCTTCTTTTCCCATACAAATGCCATTTTAAAAATACAATACATCCGGCAAACGACTATCGGGTTGATATATTAAAAACAGGAATGTTTAAAATCCAGGTTTATTGAGCTTTATATCCTATAAAGATGATCCTCTGAAATGTAATGATAGGATAGTTTCTGATTGGTATGAATGGTTACCATTTTTTTAAAGATAGGGATTTTTACATATTTATTGTATTTCCTTCTAAGAAAGTTTATAGAACTCAACATCTCCATTTAATAATTAAATTTCACCATAGTAAGCAACCTAGGAGAATTTAAATAATGAGTTATATAGACGAATACATTAAAAAACTTCGAGAAAAATCAATTGAAGGTTTGATGACAGAACAATCTAGACTCATTAAAAAATTCAATATAGAATATGATGCGGAATTATTTGTTTTCGCGACTTGTATGGAAAAAAATTTACCAGAAAGTTCCTTATCAACTTCAGATTATGAAGTTATTCACGATCTCTTACAAAACAAATCTGGTAAAAAAATATTTTTCTTTTTAGAAACGAAGGGTGGAAGTGGTGAGGCTGCAAAAGATATCGCGGAATTGTTACATTCAAAGTTTGATGAAGTCAACTTTCTAATTGCCGGTCAAGCTATGAGCGCAGGTACTATCTTGGCATTGTCTGGGGATGAGATCTATATGACCGAGACAGGCTCCTTGGGTCCCATTGATGCACAAGTATCAATAGGAAGGGCTGTGTCTTCCGCTCATGGTTATTTGAAATGGGTGGACGATATTCGTAAGGAGGCTGCAAAAAATGGCAGACTTAATCCTTTTGATGCGACCATGGTTGCTCAAATTAGTCCTGGCGAATTAAGCCAGGTGCAAAACTCACTTCAATTCGCAATAAATTTAGTTAAAGAGTGGCTTCCTAAATATAAATTTAAAAACTGGAGGATTACTGAGACAAGCAAAATAACTGTAACTCCAGAAATGAAACAAACACGTGCGGAAGAAATTGCTACAGCATTGACGGACCAATCAAGATGGAATTCTCATGGTAGAACCCTAAAAATAAAAGATTTAAATAATCTTCGCTTGAAGATACGCTCAGTAGACGCTGATCAAAAAATGTCAAACTTGGTGTATAGGATAAAAGCTATAAACAGAATGTTATTTGGCACGACTACTGCATATAAAATATATATGACAGATGTTCACAGGATTCAAAGAAATGCCACTCCAAAAGGAGGGAATATATCTTTTCCACAAAATATCAACCTTAAGGATACTGAAGCAACTAAGCTTGATATTAAATGTAGTAAATGTAATAAAGAACATAAACTATATGTAAAATTCAAAGATAATAAAAACATAGATGACATGATGAAACATGAGGGTTTGAAACCATTTCCGAAAAACAAAATGATTAAATGTTCCTGCGGAGATACTATCGATTTGGTTGGGCCGCTCAGTGAAATAGAAACGATGATTGGTATGAAAGCCATATTAAAATAGGGAGGGGTTATGACAACAAAAAGCAAGCCGTTATATGATTTGGAAAAAAACTTAAAATTTCTTAAGAAACAAAAGACGGAAAATTTGCTGAGATAGAAAAAAGCTCAATGGATCATATTCGAGCGTATGTTGATGCAGAATATATCAAGACGGATGAACAAGAATACTACCATGGTTTTATAAATTAGAAGCATTTTGCCTCTTCACATTTCAAATTTTCAATACTCCAAAATTATTACATTGGGAAGTAATTGTGATAATTTTGGAGTATTTTTTTCATAGTGCTTTGCGAAACAAATTGCGGTAATGTTATATTAAGCAATCTATTCAAGCTAATACATACTGAAGTTTAATCCCCATATAAATCGGCCATTCAACTATTTTGGAGATACATTTGACGGTCATTTTCAAATTTTTATAGAAACCAGAGACTTAAAGATATCCGAAAGCCCTGATTTGAATTTGGAAGAATCAAGCAATTCTCCAATCAGGGTACCCATGGCCTGGGCAAGAAAAATTTTCAAATCAAAATTCCATTCTGAAAAAAAATCTGATAAGAACTTTCTATGAACAAACAGCATCCCTATCGCCTGGCCTATTCTCCCTGCCCCAACGACACCTTTATTTTCAAGGCCCTGGCCCGGCAATTGATCGATCTTCAGGGATACCGGTTCAATATTGTGCTGGAAGATGTGGAAACCCTGAACCAGCAGGCAAAAAAAGGGGTTCACGATATCACCAAGCTCTCCTTTGCCGCCTTTGGCCGCCTCACGGATGCCTATGCCCTGCTCCGGACCGGTTCCGCTCTGGGCCTGGGCTGCGGCCCCCTTCTGGTCTCCCTTCCGGGGCGGTTCCTGGAGGATAAGAAACAAGCCGTGATCGCCGTCCCCGGAAGGGAGACCACGGCCTGCCTCCTGTTCCGGTTTTATCGGGACGACCTTTTCCCCGGCCAAAGGGTCAGTCTTCTCCCCATGCCCTTTGACCGTATCATGCCGGCCGTTGTTGAAAAACAGGCCGACTTCGGCGTGGTCATTCACGAGGGCCGGTTTGTCTACCCTTCCCTGGGCCTTGAGATGCGGGCCGACCTCGGGGAGTGGTGGGAAAAAAGACTTCTCTTCCCATTCCCCTGGGCTGCATAGCAGTGAAACGGGACCTGGGTCCGGCCTTTGCCTGTGACATTCAGGAACTCATCGGACAAAGCATTGACCATGCCTTTTTGCACCCCGGCCTAGCCCATGACTATATCCAAACCCATGCCCGGGAGCTGGATGAAAATGTTATCCAACAGCATATCCGCCTCTATGTCAATGAATTTTCCAGGGACATCGGAAGGGCCGGGGAAGAGGCCATTCTGACGTTTTTTGAAAAGGGCCGGGCAGCCGGGTTCCTGCCCAAACCCCGTTACCCTTTGTTTGCCTGCTGAACCATGGAGAACGCCGCCCTGAAAAAAAATTCCTTAGGGCCGTTGAGGCCGCGGTTTGTGAATTCAAGATGCTGGAACCAGGGGACCCGGTTCTGGCGGCTGTTTCCGGCGGACCTGATTCCGTTGCCCTGCTCCTGTCCCTGCTCCATCTCAAACAGACCCATGACCTGACTATCGGCATTGCCCACCTGAACCACCGGCTCCGGGGGGAGGACGCCTTAAAGGATGAAGCCTTTGTCCGGGATCTGGCGGAACATTTCAGCCTGCCGTTTTTCTGCGGGCAACAAGACGTGGCCGCCTATGCCGGTCGGCATCGGTTATCGGTTGAAGAGGCGGGAAGAGAGGTGAGATACGATTTTTTTCCCGCACGGCTAATCAATACGGCTATCATAAAATCGCCCTGGGCCACAATAAAAACGACAATGCGGAACTGGTATTGATGAACCTTTTAAGGGGGTCCGGACCAAGGGCCTTTCCGGCATCCCGCCGGTGCGGGAGAACCGTTATATCCGGCCCCTCATCCGCTTGACCAAACAGGAAATCCTTGATTTTTTAGAGGCTGAGGGCCAAGCCTTCAGGATTGACGGCTCCAACACGGACCCCGCCTATATCCGGAATGCCGTCCGCCTTCGGCTCATTCCGGTTCTTGAATCAGAATTCAACCCGGATATCGTGGATGCCCTGGACCGGCTCAGCCGCATCCTGCGGCAGGAAGAAGACTATCTGGATGCTGAAGCGGAAAAATGCCTTCACGCCTGTATGACTGAAACGGGAGAGGCCTTTATTTCTTTTTCAAAAATGAGGCTTTCGAGCCTTCATCCGGCCCTGGTCAACCGGGTGATCAGAAAGGGAATCGGGATGATGAAAACGGATTTAAGGCGGATTTCCCTGGGCCATCTGGAGGATATCCTTGAGTTTTGTTTTCACCGGGCCTCGGGCAACAGCCTGGACCTTCCCGGCCGGATCAGGATTTACAAAAAAAGGGATGCCGTCATGATTAAAAAGGAAGACCGGCCCCTCCGGGACATCGGGAAAAAGAGGAAAGCCGGGCGGTCTTGATCAGGAACCTTTCTGAATCATCCGGCGCAAAAACTTTTTCTTGTATATTCATATTTGATGTTTATATATTAGATAGTTTTTGTGTAAGCAAGACCTTATACCTGAGGTATGAAGGATCTTAAAAAACAGAGGCAGTCCCGTGCAGGCCCTGTGTTAATCAGAAAAGAAAGGAAAACCCTTGAACCCATTTTATAAAAATATTTCCCTGTGGCTGGTCATCGTTCTCATGATGGTCATGCTCTACAATATTTTCAACCAGCAGCAGACCGGACAGGTGGATATCGGCTATTCGGAATTTCTTGCCATGGTCCAGGACGGCCGTATCCAGAGCGTGGTCATCCAGGGCAAGGATCTGTATCTGACCGATGCCGGCGGGGCCAGGCTGAAAACTTTTGCCCCCGATGACGGCGACCTTATCAGCTTTCTCCGGGAAAACAAGGTGGCCATCAAGGCCAAGCCCCCGGCCGAATCTTCCTGGTTCATGTCCCTTCTCGTGTCCTGGCTGCCCATGATTGTGCTCATCGGGGTCTGGATTTTTTTCATGCGCCAGATGCAGGGGGGGGCCGGCGGCGGCAAGGCCATGTCTTTCGGGAAAAGCCGGGCCAGGCTCATGGATGATAAAAAGGAAAAGGTCACCTTTGCCAATGTCCAGGGCATAGATGAGGCTAAGGAAGAACTGACCGAAATCGTGGATTTTCTGAAAAATCCGTCCAAATATACCCGCCTGGGCGGCCGCATCCCCAAGGGAGTGCTGCTGGTGGGCAATCCCGGCACGGGCAAGACGCTGTTGTCCCGGGCCGTGGCCGGAGAAGCCGGGGTGCCGTTTTTCACCATCTCCGGGTCCGATTTTGTGGAAATGTTTGTGGGCGTCGGGGCCTCACGGGTCAGGGACCTGTTTGCCCAGGGCAAGAAAAACGCGCCCTGTATCATCTTTATTGATGAAATTGACGCGGTGGGCCGCCAGAGAGGCGCGGGCCTGGGCGGCGGACACGATGAACGGGAACAGACCCTGAACCAGCTTTTAGTGGAAATGGACGGGTTTGAATCCAATGAAGGGGTCATCCTCATGGCCGCCACCAACCGGGCTGACGTTCTTGACCCGGCCCTGCTCCGGCCGGGCCGGTTTGACCGCCAGGTGGTGGTGGACATGCCGGATATCAAGGGACGGGAAGGCATCTTACGGGTTCACATGAAAAAACCCCCCTGTCTGCCGATGTGGACCCCACCCTTCTGGCCAAGGGAACGCCGGGTTTTTCCGGGGCCGACCTGGAAAATCTGGTCAATGAGGCCGCCCTTCTGGCCGCCAAGCGGGATCATGAAAAGCTCACCATGAAGGATTTTGAAGATTCCAAAGACAAGGTCTATATGGGCCTTGAAAGAAAATCCAAGGTCATTAAGGAAGAAGAAAAGAAGACCACGGCCTACCATGAAGGCGGACACGCCCTGGTGGCCCGGTTCCTGCCCAATACCGATGCGGTGAATAAGATCACCATCATTCCCAGGGGAAGGGCGGCCGGGGTGACCTGGTTTTTGCCCGAGGAAGGGGATTTCAAATATAAGGACCAGCTTGAAAGCGAATTGGCCATTGCCTTTGGCGGCCGGGTGGCTGAGGAACTGATTTTCAAACGGATCAGCACCGGGGCCTCCAACGATATCAAGCAGGCCACCAAACTGGCCCACCGCATGGTCCGGACCTTCGGCATGAGCGATAACCTGGCCCCCCTGTCCTATGAAAATCACGATGACAATATTTTCCTTGGCCGGGAGATTACCCAGGCCAAGACCTATTCAGAGGAGACGGCCAGGAAAATCGATGCAGAAGTGGCCCTCATCATCGACCGGGCCTATCAGACCGCAAAAAAGGTCCTGGAAGACAATATGGATATCCTGCATGCCCTGACAAAGCTGCTCATTGAAAAGGAAACCGTTCTCGGTCCCGAGCTGGATGACCTCATCGCCTCCCTGCGGCCGGATTTTGATTTTTTCGGCAGAAAAAGCGTTTTCCAGAAACCCCGTCCGCCTGTGGAGCCGGAAACGCCTGAGGCTCCGGAAGCCAGGGAAACCTCGGCCGAAGCAATGGAAGATGCGGATGACGGGGAAAAAAAGGACCCCGGCGTATAAAGGAAATCCTATGGCTGATTTTACACTGGAGTTTGGCCGGTACACGCTGGAATTGGGCGCCAAAACCTGTATCATGGGGATTTTAAACACGACCCCGGACTCTTTTTCCGACGGCGGCAGGTTTCATACCGTTGACAAGGCCGTCCGCCATGGACTGAAACTGGTGGAGGACGGGGCCCATATCCTGGATATCGGCGGAGAATCTTCCAGGCCCTTTGCCGCGCCCGTGCCGGAACAGGAAGAGCTGGACCGGGTGATCCCGGTCATTGAGGCCCTTGTAAAACAGATTCCCGTTCCCATTTCCATTGATACGGTCAAGTCCGGTGTGGCAAGGCACGCGCTTGATGCCGGAGCGTCCATCATCAATGACATCACCGCCTTTGAAAAGGACCCGGCCATGGCCGGCCTTGCCGCGGAACGGCAGGCGCCCGTCATCCTCATGCACATGAAGGGAACCCCGGAAACCATGCAGGTGAATCCGGATTATGATGATCTCATGACGGAAATCACCGGTTACCTGGCGTCACGGGCAGACTATGCCGTCCAAAAAGGAATCAGGAAAGAGCATATCATCCTTGACCCCGGCATCGGGTTCGGGAAAACCGTTGAGCATAACCTGGTCCTCATCCGCCGCCTTGAAAAGATCACAGCCCTGGGCTTCCCCGTCCTGGTGGGGCCCTCCAGGAAATCATTTATCCAGAACATCCTGTCCGGGAAGGAAAAAAAACCCGTGGGACCGGATCATGCCCGGACCGAGTACGGAACCCTTGCGGCGGTTGCCGCCTCGGTCATGAACGGGGCCCACATCGTCAGGGTTCATGATGTTGAAAAAGTCAAACCCTTTACCCGCATTTTAGATTCGATCAGGAATGCTTAGGCCCGTCCACCTATCTTACCTGATGTTTCTATCCTGTTTTTTTCTTATGACGGGCTGCAATACAGCGCCGGTTGAAACCGATCTCCTCTTTCCCGTGGATTTTTCAAATGTCCCGGAAAACATGGTACTCACAAAATTCCATACCGGGAACATCGAAATCCGGATCAGGGCGGCCCCAAGAGTGATGGACCGCCTCAATAAGGAAAGCATCCGGTATCCCGTGGATCTGTATACGGACCTGGCCTTTGACCCGGCCGGTGATTTTGATTCCATTGACCCGGGGGAATACCTTATTCCGGTATACAAGAAACGGATTCCCATGAATCCGGCCATCAAGATCCTGACCATTAAACCGTCCTATCTGAGCGTCCGGCTTGAAAGAAAGGTCAGGAAAATTTTTCAGGTCAGGATCCCCTATGCGGGGACCCCTGCCCAGGGATATACGGTTCTGGAAGCGGTTGCAGATCCGCCTGCTGTTGAACTTACCGGCCCGGCTTCCGTTATCGAGTCGATTTTTGAACTCAAGACAAAAGCCATTGATCTGACCAATGTGAACGAGGGGTTTAAAAAGAAGATCCCCCTTGACCTGGAAGATCCATCCGTCGTATTCTTTCCGGATCAGGTGGTCACGGTCACGGTTCCCGTGGAGCAGCAACTGGTTTCAAAAACCATTGAGAATATTCCCGTCCTGGCATGGAATACGGCGTATCCCGTCAGGATTGAGCCGGCCGGGATAACCGTCAGCATCAAAGGTCCCTTTGAAAAATTGAGCAAAAAAGAGGTTCTGGGCCGGATTTATGCCTATGTGGATCTAAAGGATATGAAACCCGGTGTTTACGTGAGGCACGCATCTATCAACATCCCCGTGGATCTGACCATGACCGATGCAAGCCCGCAGGTGTTTACCATCAAAATAAATTAAAGGAGAGTCCATGCTTCTTGTCATTGATGTCGGCAATACCAATACGGTCCTGGGTGTATATGATGGAGAGAGCCTCAAACAGGACTGGCGGATCAGGACCATCCGGGATACCACGGCCGATGAATTCAATGTGCTGGCCAATGCCCTATTTTCAGACAAGGGCATCCAGCGTTCCACCATCCGGAAAATCGTGATTTCTTCGGTGGTGCCGTCTTCGGTCCCCATCCTGAATGCCTATTGTGAAAAATACCTGGGCCTTTCCCCCCAGTGGATCAACCCGGATTCCGTCAAAAAACTCATGCCCATTCTTTACCATAATCCCAATGAGGTGGGTGCGGACAGGATCGTGAACGCCGTGGCAGCCTACAGAAAATATAAAACCGCGTTGATCGTTATTGATTTTGGAACCGCCACCACCCTGGACGTGATCTCCGAAAAAGGCGAATATATCGGCGGCGCCATTGTTCCGGGGGTCATGATTTCCGCTGAGGCCCTTTTCCAGAGAGCCTCCAGGCTCCCCAGGGTTGAAATTTTCAAGGCCCCGGATACGGTCATCGGCCGGGATACCATTGACAGTATCAAGTCCGGGATCATTTACGGGAACGCGGCCATGGTGGACGGCATGGTGGAGCGCATGGCGCAGGAGATGAACGCCAAGCCCCGGATCCTGGCCACGGGCGGGATTGCGCCCCTGATTTCCGGGCTATCGAAAACCATCGAAAAAGTAGAACCGTCCCTGACCCTGGACGGACTCAGAATCATCAGCAATGAAATGTAAAACAGGAATTTTTCTTTTCTTTTTTTTCATTCTGGCCTGTACCCCGGCCCTTGCCCTGGAACCGGAAGAAATCCTTGTCATTGCCAATACCAATGCGGCAAAGAGCAAGGGGCTGGCCCGGTACTATATGAAAAAAAGACAGATTCCCCATAAAAATCTGGTCCTGTTGTTCATGACCGACAAGGAAACCTGTTCCCGGGAAGAATATGAAAAAAAAGCCGTCCCGCCCATCCGGCGCTTTCTGGATAAAAATCCCGGAATCCGGGCCATGGTCACTGTATTCGGTGTTCCTTTGAGAATTTCAGGCCCTGAAAAGACTCAGGATGAAAATTCAGACATCTATGAACTTGAACTCAAGATCAAAGCCCTGGAAAAGGACCTGAACCAGGAACAGGGCGAGGACCTGAAACAGAAAAAAAGCGATGAACTATCCGCATTGAAAACCCGGCGGGAAGATTATCTGAAAAGAGTTGACAAGGAAGCGGCCTTTGATTCCGAGCTGGCCCTGGTGAAAAAAGACGGATATGAGCTGAATATGTGGCTGCCCAATCCCTATTATCTTGGGTTCAGGGGCCAGGAACTCACGATAAACCAATCCGAGGTCATGATGACCAGTAGACTGGACGGGGCCACGGAAGAGGGGGTCAAAAGAATCATTGACGACACCCTTGAAGCGGAAAAAACAGGCTTAAAAGGAAGGGCCTATTTTGATGCCCGGTGGAAGGACCCCGGAGACAAAAAACTTTCCGGTTACGCCTTTTATGACCGGTCCATTCATAAGGCGGCCCAATCCCTTTCCGAAAAAAAAAGGATGGAGGTGGTCCTGAATGATTCCGAGCTTCTCTTCCAGAAGGGGGAAAGTCCGGATACGGCCCTTTACTGCGGCTGGTACAGCCTTGCCAAATATGTGGATGCCTTTACCTGGCAGAAAGGGTCCGTGGGCTACCATATTGCCAGTTCGGAATGCACCACCCTCAAGAATCCGGACAGCCAGGTCTGGTGCAAGAAGATGCTGGACCACGGCATCGCCGCAACCATTGGACCCGTGGGCGAACCCTATGTTCAGGCCTTTCCCGTGCCGGAAGTGTTTTTCGATTTCCTGACGGAAGGCTATCTGACCCTGGCGGAAGCCTACCTCATCAGCCTGCCCTATCTTTCCTGGAAATGGTGCTCATCGGAGATCCCTTATACCGGCTGAATTTAAAATCATGAATCCTTTGGAGCAGCATATGGATCTTGAGTTTTTTCTTTCAAAGGTGCCTCTGTTTTCTTCCATTTCCCTTTTCCAGCTCAGGGAAATTGCATCCTGCTTCGGCACGTTGGAATTGAAAAAGGATTCCATTGTTTTCCGGGAAGGTGACTTAAGTGATTCCATGTATGTCATCTGCTCCGGGGCTGTCCTGATTTATTCTGAACAAAAAGAGGTGCCTTTTTTTCAGGTGGAGTTAAAGAGGGGTGACTTTTTTGGAGAAATGGCCTTGCTGTCGGATCTGCCAAGAAATGCCACAGCAAGGGTGACATTGGATGCAAAGGTTTTCTGCCTGAAAAAACTGGACTTTGAAACAGTTTTGTCCGGGAACAAGGATATCGGCCTTTTTTTAAGCCGTCTTTATGCCCGGAGGCTTTCATCGGGGTTTGAAAAGGAAAAGGGCATCCGGAAACCCTCATTTTACTCTGTTTCGGCCACTGATCCGGATCTCGGACTTTCCCATTTCCTGTATTCCGTGTCCTACCATATTTCAACGGAATCAAGCAAAAAGGTCCTTGTGGTGGAGCCCCATCTTGAACTTGAGAGCATCATGCAAAAATTCGATCTGAAAATCATGGCCTGCCCGGATGAAAGCCTTTTTTCCCTTTTGCCTCCCAATCTTTACCATGCCCGTGATTTTAAATGGTTTTATCATCCATCCGGATTTAATGTGCTACAGGTCAATAAGGGGTTTAATGAGAGCCTGGTTCCGGTCTTGCCCTTGCTCATGGAAAGTTTTAAAACCCGGTATGACCTCGTTTTTTTCAGCCTTGCGCACTATTTCGGGAACCTGGAGCAGCAGGCCGTGAGGCTTTGCGATAAAAATATGATATTGATCAACAATACCCGTAAGGCTCTGCAGGACGTAAAACAGAAGATCGCCCGCCTGGAGGAAAAAGCAGGAGTGGGCCTGGACCGTGTCCGGGCAGGGGTCAGCCATCTTTGCGGATCCACAGGAATCCCGCGGGATGAGTTGAAAAGGGAGCTGCATCTTTCTGAGACTCCTCAAATCTGGGTGGACCGGTCGGATATGGCCCTGAAGGATCAGATTGATACCCAAAAGAGGTTTCCGGTCAAGGGCGCCAGAGCCGTTGCACGGGAGATTGCAGGGGTGCGGGTGGGGCTGGCCCTGGGTGCCGGAGCGGCCCGGGGATGGTCCCATATCGGGGTTTTAAAGGTTCTTGAAGACCATGGAATTCATATTGACATGATGGCAGGCACCAGCATGGGCGCACTTGTGGGAGCCGTCTATGCAGCCAAGGGATCAGTGGAAGCTCTGAAAAAGCAGACCATTGATCTTTTTCCGACCCGGGCCAAGGCCAGGAAAGGAATTTTTGATTACAGCCTTCCCTTGAAAGGATTCCTGAGAGGGAAAAAGGCCTTGAATCTCGTTGCAACAGCCGTGAACCAGGCAGATTTCATGGATCTTCTGATCCCGACCGTTATTGTTGGCGTGGATATCTTGAAGGGAGAAGAAGTCCTCTTTGAAACCGGGGATGTTGCCAAAGCCGTCAGATCCAGCCTTTCTCTGCCGGTAATCTTTTCTCCGGTAAGGCATATGGGGCGCTGGGTGGTGGATGGCGGCCTTTTAAACCCCGTGCCGGTGAATATTCTGGAGCAAAAGGGGGCAGATAAAATCATTGCGGTCTGTGTGGAAAATCCCCGGTCAAACCGGCAGGGGGGTACAAAATCGCCAGGGATCATGGAAGTCGTGTCAAGAACCATCTCTATTGTTCATGGGCGGGCCACCAGCGGATTTGCCGGAAAATCGGATATTGTGATTTATCCGGATGTCCAGGGATTTGCCTGGGATGATTTTCATAAAGGGGAAGTCCTGATGCAAAGGGGTATCAAGGCCTGTGAAGAAGTGATTCAGGAGATAAAGTCCCTGGTTCAATGATCATTTCTGTTGATTTCTTGAGTAATTTACGATCTAATCCAACCTTTGTATTCTATAAAAATCTTGATGGCAATCCATGCTTTTAAATGAAATAAAAAAAACCGCCCGGCTTTCCATGCCCATTGTGGTGGGCCAGCTCGGCCAGATGCTTATGGGGGTGGTGGACAATATTATGGTGGGCAAACTCGGGGCAACGGCTTTGGCTGCCGCCTCCATTGCCAATTCCATGTTTATGCTGGTCATGGTGGTGGGTTTCGGCCTGACCATGGCCGTCACCCCCCTCACCGCCATGGCCTGCGGGGCCGGGAAGGATAAGGAATGCGGGGTGGTTCTGAGGCAGGGGATTATAGTCAATCTGTTTTCCGGTTTGCTGCTGTGCGGGCTCACCTTTCTTCTCTCGGAAGCGATCCCTTATTTGAACCAGCCGCCGGAGATCGTGGCCCCGGCCTCCCTTTATATGAAAATCCTGGGGGTGTCCATCCTTCCCCTCATGCTGTTCCAGAGCTACCGCCAGTTTGCCGAAGGGGTGAGTTTTCTGAAGCCGGCCATGACCATCACCCTTTTGGCCAATATCGTGAACATTCTGGCAAACTGGATTTTTATCTACGGTCATCTGGGCATGCCGGCCCTGGGCCTGACCGGCGCCGGGATCGCCACCATCAGCTCAAGGATCTTCATGGCCGCGGCCTGATGGTGCTGGTGACCCGGTCCTCAAAAATGAGGCGGTTTGAACCGTTTTTGAATGTTGCAAAAATTGATTTCCCCATGGTGCGAAAGCTTCTTTCCATCGGCATCCCGGCAGGCTTGCAGTATTTTTTCGAGGTCAGTGCCTTTTCCGCTTCGGCCGTCATGATCGGCTGGATGGGAACCACGGCCCTGGCCGCTCATCAGATTGCCATGAACCTGGCTTCCATCTCCTTATGGTGGCCATGGGGATCTCTTCCGCGGCCACCATCCGGGTCAGCCATGCCGTGGGCCGCCGGGACATTCAAGGCACTCGCCGGGCCGGATTTTCCGCGGCCGCCCTGTGCGCCCTGTTCATGGCATCGGCAGGCCTGGTGTTCGTTCTTTTCCGGTACCTTCTGCCAGCCTTTTATGTGGAAGATAAAACCGTCATTGATATGACGGCCGCGCTTCTCATCATTGTGGCTTTTTTCCAGGTATCCGACGGAACCCAGGCCGTGGGCATCGGTATCTTACGGGGCATGACCGATATGAAAGTTCCCACCCTCATCACCCTTGTGGCCTATTGGGTCATGGGACTCCCGTCCGGATACATCCTGGCCTTTGGGTTTGACCTGGGTATCTTCGGCGTCTGGTACGGCCTTTTCATCAGTCTTACGGCTTCCGGGCTGTTTATGATGATGCGGTTCCATGCCAAAAGCAAAAAGGCTGTCTTCCAGCCCTGAGACCGGGCCCGGGCTTACTGTTTCAGGACGCTCTCCACCCGGACCGGCTGTTTGATCTGTTTTTCATTGAGCATGATGGCTTCGGTCTGTTTCCAGGCTTCCACGTCCATGGTCCCGATTTTTACGGCGGCAGACGGTTTGATCAGCTCCCGGGTGGCAATGAGCTGAAGCCTTCTCAGTTCGTCATTGCTTTCCTTGTCCTGCTTTTTGACCTCCATGAGGACATCGGCTTCGTTTGCCGGGTCCATGGCCGCTTCCCATCCTTTGAGAAGGGCGTCCATGAATTTTTTCACCACCTCGGGCCGGTTTTCCCAGACCTTTTCCGAGGTGACCACGGAATTGGCCACAAAATTGACGCCGAAATCCGCGGGATTGAAAAAATAAACCTTCTCCCCCTCCTTCTCCAGCTTGTCTTTCAGGATGACCCCCTGGGAATTGAAATATACGGGCCAAACATCCACTTCCCGTTTGAAAAACGGGGTAAAATCAAAGCGGACCCCGGTGATTTTGACATCTTTTGAGGTAATGCCGGCCTTGGCAAAAAGGGTGTTCATCACGGTTTCATCGTTGCCGCCAAAGGTAATGCCGATATTTCGTCCCCTCAGGTCGTCCAGGGTTTTGATTTGGGGCTGATCCGCCCTGTATATCCATTGCATGGGGTTGACCTGGAAAAGCTGGGCCAGGACCATGATTTTGGCGCCCTTGTCCAGGGCCCGGATGACCTGGTCCGCGGAAGCCACCCCAAAATCCGCATGGCCCAGCTCCAGTTCGTTGATGGCGTTTTTTTTCCGGGCTTCCCTCCCGGACACGGACCTTGAGGCCCGCGTCCCTGAAATAGCCTTTGGCGTCTGCATAGATATCTCCTGCCACGCTGGTGTTGAACAGCCATTTGAGCCGGTAGTTCAGTTCGATTTCATCGCCATGGGAAGCCGTTGCAAAAAAAACGGTGAATAAAACCAGAGTTAAAATTTGAAGCCTTTGTTTTTTCATCTTGGGTTTCCTCCCTTTGAAACAGACCATCGGGTCTTTATCTGTTCACCCAGGGTTTCAAGACAGCCCTGGTAAATGGATATGATGATGCCGATCAGAAACAGGGCGATGAGGATTTTGGCCAGGTCGCTCTGGTAGAGGGCCACCCGGATACTGTAACCGATTCCCGCATTGGCGGCAATGAATTCCGCCACAATGGTCCCGGCCATGGCCAGGGTGGCGCTGCCCGAGATCACGGTGGTCAGCTTGCTTAAATTTTCAAAGGCCCGGATTTTCACCTCAAGCTGCCAGCGCATGCGGCCCGTGATGATATAAAAATGTTCAATATCCTCCACCGGCGTGGCCATGATTCCCAGGACGGACAAGAGAAGGGGGAAATAGCAGATCATGGAGGCGATCAGGAGCCTGGATATGAACCCGTCCCCGAGAAGGATGAAAATTATGGGGGCCAGGGCCACGATGGGATAGGCCTGGATATTATAGGCCGTGACCTTGATAAAGGACCCCATCCAGGAGGACCTGCGGCCGGCGATGCCCACCCCGAAGGCCAGGGCAATGGACAGGGCCTGGCCCAGCACCGTCACGGACATGGTGTTCATGACATCCAGGAAATAGGTGTCAAAGACCTCCTGAAAGGTTTCCAGGATCAGTCCGAGCCCGGGAATGACATAGTCGGACAATGACAACCCTGCCTTGATCAGCAGTAAAGAGATGAGGCCGATGGAATAGACAATCAAAAACTGGTAAATCCGCCTAAACAGCATTCATGATCTCCAGCATGGTCCGGTCAAGGGCTTGTTTATCCGGCGCATAGCCTTTTGTATAATCCCGGCCCTGGATGATGGAACAGGCTTTTTTCCTTGAAGGCTTTCCAAATACAAGGATTTCCCGGCAAAAAGAGGACACTTCCATGAGGTTGTGGGAAATGTAGAGGAACATTTTACCGGCAAAAAGGTCTTTGACGGACAGGATAATGGACTCCCTCAGTTTTTCGTCCACATTGGCCAGGCTTTCATCCATGATCAACAGATCAAAGTCCTGAAGAAGATAGCGAACCAGGTTGATCCGGTTCTGCTGGCCCATGGACAGCTTTGAAAACCTGGACCGCAGAATGGGCCTTAATTCAAAGATGTCGATGAGCCGGTCTTTTAAGGGCTGTTTCCCCTCCGGGGTGACTTTGTCCAGGTGAATTCCAGTGCCGGACCAGCCCGGAAGCCTTTCCAGGTTATAGGAATAGAGGATGGTGTCCAGGCCCCGGGTGACCAGGTCGCCTTTGAATCCGGGCTCCATCTTGGCAATGATTTTTGCCAGGGAGGTTTTTCCAACCCCGGAAGGTCCGAACACGGCATTGAAACCGGGGTTTTCCATAGAAAAGGAGAGGTTGTCGATCACCGGCACATCACTGTCCGGGTATGTGAAATTCAGGTTGTGACATTCAAGATGCATGCACCGCTCCAGGATATTGTTGAAACAGGTCCCCTACCCATACCTGTCTTTTCCTGAAAAATCAATATCCTTTGTCATGCAGGACCAGTTCCCGCGGGCAGGGCCGGTATTCCGGGGTGCTAGCCCAGGATCAGTTGCTGGGGATCCACCTCTTCCCTGAGGATCCTGAGTTCGTTTTCCGTGGGCGGTTCTGATTCGGCTGCCCGGGAAACATCGATGGAAAACCCGGTGTGATCAATGATGTCCTGGGGCGTGACCCCGGGGTAACAGGCAGAGACATACATTTTTCGGGTGTCGTCATCAAATTTCATCACGCCGAGATTCGTTACCACGGCCAGGGGCCCGCCCCTCTTGAATCCCAGTTCCTGCCGGGAATCACCTCCCCGGTACCAGCCGATGCTGGTGAGATAATCCAGTTTTTCAACAAACCTTCTTTTTTCATGCTGCATAAAGGTGATGACCCCCGAGGCCAGGGAGGACACGTCGCAGGCGCCGCCGCTGCCGGAAAACCGGGTGACCGGCCGGTGGTAATCCCCGATGGCTGTGGTGTTCAGATTGCCGTAGGGGTCGATCTGGGCCGCGCCCAGAAAGGCAATGGTGTGAAATTTCCGGTGTCCCACGATGGAAAAGGCGTCAATAAGCCCTGAATTGATGCAGGTCCCGCTCATGACCCGGGGGTCGGCCACGGCCATGGGGATTTCATCCAGGGTCGGATCAATGCCGCCGGTTTCAAAAAAAACCACGGCCCTGGGTGCATAAATGCGTTTTGCAGCCGTTGCCGCCAGCATGGAAACCCCGGTCCCGGCAAATACGATGTCGCGGTCCTTGATAAACCGGGCAGCGCTGATGGTCATCATTTCTTTTTCCGTATATGTTTTTTCCGCAGTTCTGTTCATGGGGAACTCCTATTTCCGGTCCAGGCCCGGTGCATATCCCAGCACCTTATCGGCTTTGATCTGTGACAATGTTGCCTTTCCCACCTTTTCCAGATATTCCTCGTGGGAGGAGACGCCGTATACCCATTCACGCAGGTATGCCGCGAAGGCCGCGTCATCCTGGGCCGCCCGTTTGTAGAGGTTCAGATGGCCGGGGTCGTAATCATAAAAGGTAAAGCAGGATGTGGGATGGGCCCCGTGGGGGATTTTTACAACGGCGTCCACAAAAAAGCCGGGCAGGGAATTCTGGTCCGGGTCACTCCGGATAAAGGCCCTGGAAACAATTTCCTCGCAGGTGACAATCACCGTATCCGCGGCCTTGGCCTGTTCGATATCGGCAAAGCTCAGGCCCTTGATGCGGACCGTCCCGTCTTCGCCGACGTACTGGGCGTGGAGAAGCATGACATCGGGATTCAGGGCGGGCAGGAGGATGACCTCATCATTTTCCCCGTTAAAGGGGTTATGGATAACCGCATATTTTTTGGACGCCACCTTCCGTTCCGTTCGGATTTCCCGGGGAAAGCCTTCCTTCCGGAGAATGTCCGTGCCCAGCCCGGATTTTGTCGGAATAAACGGAATTCCCTGGGCCCCTGCCTGAAAGCGCAGGCTCATCTGGTAATTGGAATAATCCTCGAACTGGATCAGGCCACCCTGGATGGCTCTTTTGAATCGAAAGCAGGTGGGCGCATACCGCCCGTTGCCGGCATAGGCGATCTCCACGCGCTTGACGCAACCGGCGCCGATGAGCACATCCAGCCCCTGGCCGTTGGAGTGGCAGACCAGGTGGATGTCCTTTATTCCCTGCCGGATGATTTCATAAATCGCGGCCATGGGGTTCCGGGTAATGGTGAAGCCGCAGAGGGAGATCTGGGCCCCGTTTTTGACAAAGCGTTGAATCGCCTGGGGCAGGGACATGAGCTTGTCTTCAATTTCAGAATAATCCGTCATCTAAATAGGTCTCGTTTATGTTATCAGTTTCATAGGGCTCAGGAAGAGCCCGCTATACCAACTTTTCCACTGCCGCGGCTCTTTGTTCTTTAATACTTTCTGGGAAATCACCACAAAGGCGATACAGGCAAACCCGATGGTGTCGCCAAGGACGTGGGGGTAAACAAAGGCCAGGGCCCCGGCAATGGTAATGGCCCGTTCCAGAACGGAAGATTTCCGGAGCAGCCAGCCCGAACAGCCGGAAGCCAGGAAACCGACGCCGAGGAAGGCCATGGCAATGGTCCAGATTCCCGCCCCCATTCCAATGCCTTCCCAGTGCAGCAGCAGGGCCCGGCCGGCCGGAAGCAGCACAAAGATAAAGGGCAGCAAAAAGGCGGTGATGGCGTATTTCCATGCCATATGGTGGTCTTGTAGGGATTCCCTCCGGTAATGGCAGCCGCGGCAAATGGCGAGAGAGCCGTGGGAGGCGATACTTCCGAGAGAAGGGCGTAATAGAAAATGAACATATGGGCGGCATAGTCGGGCACGCCCAGGTTGGTCAGGGCCGGGGCCACAATGACCGCGGCAATGATATAGGTGGCGGTGATGGGAACGGCAAGGCCGATGACCCAGCAGATCAGACCGGCATACAGGGAGGTTAAAAGCAGGCTTCCGCCGGCGTAATCAATAATGATGGAAGACAGCTTGAGCCCAAGTCCCGTCAGGCTCACCGTCCCCACGATAATCCCGGCCGCGGCGCAAATGGCGGCCACGTTCAGAACGGTGATGGAGCCTTCTCTCAGGGCCTGGACCAGTTTTGGAAGGGTAAATCGGGTTTCCTTCCGGATGGAGGAGCCCAGAAGGCAGGTGATGATGGCGGCAAGAACCGCTATTTGCGGGGTAAAACCCCGGATCAGGCAAAAAACGATGGCGATCAGGGGCAGAAAATGATAGCCGTAAAGTTTTGTCAACTGCCACAGACTATGATCCTTTTGGACCTCAACGGCCTTGAGCCCGAATTTTTTGGCGTCCAGTTCCACCATGAGCAGGAGGCCCCAGTAATAGAGCGCTGCCGGAATAGTTCCCAATAAAATTACATCAATATAGCTGATCTTTAAAAATTCGGCGATCAAAAAGGCCGCGGCCCCCATGACCGGCGGGGTAATCACCGCGCCCATGCCTCCGGCGGCCAGAAACCCGCCGGCATTGTCCTGGTCATACCCGGATTTTTTGAGCATGGGGTAGGCCACGGACCCAATGGCCACGGTATTGGCCACCCCGGAACCCGAGGCCATGGCCATGAGGTAGGAGGTGACGATGACGGACCGGCCGGCCGCGGTCGGCTTTCTGCCCATGGCGGTGAAGGCGAATTCAACAAAAAATCTGCCTGCGCCCGACACGGTCAGGAAGCCGCCGAAAATGCAGAACATAATAATAATGGTGGAAGACACATCAATGGGCACACCGAGGATGCCTTCCAGGGTCATGTACATATGGCCGATGATCCGGTCGATGTCATACCCCCTGTGGGTCCAGGGGGCGGGAAGGTACTTCCCGTAATAGGCATAGAGCAGGAAGAGGATACTGGTAACGGGCATGACCCATCCGGAGCTTCTTCGAGTGGCCTCCAGCACCAGGAGGATGAAAATGACGCCGAAAATCTTATCCCAGGGTTCAGGGGTCACGGCCCGGTAGATAAACTCTTCAAAATCGATGAGCATATATCCGATGCAGGCGATGCTGAGAAGGACGAGAATCAGGTCAATGGCCGTAATTTTCCCCCTGAATTTTCTGGCCATGGGATAGTACAGGAAAGACAGAACCAGCAGAAAGGCGACATGGGTGGCCCTCAGGATCTGGGTGGTCACCGGGAAGATGCAGGTATAGACGGCAAAAAGAGACATCGCTATGGCCAGCCCGGTGATGATGGTTTTCCAGGCCCCCGACACTTTCCGGGTGACGCCCTCCTCTTCTTCGATCAGTTGTTCTATCTTTTTTTCCTGTTCCTCCGAAAGCCGGCTTGTGCCGATACTTCCGCCTTCCTTTTCATCGCTTGTCATCTTCGTCCTCCCGGAATATACCCAAATGAATCGTTAAAATATTACATTCAGAACGCCGCTGCCGTTCTATTCAAAAACCTTCAGCCCTTTCACTGAAAACTTTGCAGCCCCTTTGTGGTAGGGGAGAAAGGTGCTTGAAGCCGCGGTTTCGAGGGTGATATTGGTGGCCTCTTTATGAATGGCGATCAGCTCGGGCAGGTGGTCAAAAAGGGTTTTGACCGTATCGTAGGCCAGTTTTTCATCCATCTCCTGATGACAGAGCAGCACATTGGGTACGGTGGAGACAATGACATCTTCGCTGAGGCCGGTGTAGGCTTCTTTGGGAATGCTGGACGGGTAATAGATATTGCCGTATTTTGCATTCATCTTATCCACCAGATCACCGTGGGGCAGCAGGGCCATTTTTATTCCGGGAGATGCGGATACATCCAGAACCGCAGCCGTGGGAACGCCGCCTGACCAGACATAGGCATCAATTTTCCCATCCTTGAGTGCGCCTCCGGACTCGGCAACTCCAAGGCGATCCATGGTGATATCCTTTTTGGGATCAATCCCCGCCGCCTCCAGGATTCTGAACGCCACCACCTCGGTGCCGCTTCCCGGAGCGCCGGTGGATACCCTCTTGCCCTTCAGATCGGAAACCTTTGTAATTCCTTTTCCTTCCAGGGTGACCACATGGTTTTTATTGGGGTAAATCACGGCAAGGACCCGAACCGGAATCGGGCTTTTAAACGCACCAGACCCCTTAAAGGCATCATAGCCCGTATCAGCCAGAACAAAACCGATATCCGCTTTTTTTGCGCCAAGGAGTTTGCAGTTGTCCACGGATGCCGCGGTCACTTCTGCGGTGGCATCCACATCGGCATATTTGGTTAAAAGGCTGGCCAATCCGCCGCCCATGACGAAATACACCCCGCCCATGCCGCCGGTGGCGATGGAGATTTTGGGTTTTGATTCAGCCAGAAGCGCTGCCGGCGATCCGAGAATCAGAAGCCCGCAAAACAAGGCAATAAGTTTCAAAAATCCTTTTTTAAACATGCTCGTACTGATGTCGGACACTTTTTTGAAATTCATTCTGTACCTCCTTAAAATTAGTTCTGTTTTTTAAACAACTTCAAACCATTGACACTTGCTGCAATAATTCAAACCGTTCGGACCTGTTCATCATCGGTCCGTAAGGCTATCCTTCGATCTTGGCATCCGCGGCATACCCCACGGCCCGGGATATCCGGAGGGCTGTTTCCATAACTGCAGGGGCAATCTCGGCCCTAAGGCGCTCACGGCTGATGGTGCTGACGGATCCGGACACATTGATACCCGCGATGGCTTTCCCGCGGTGATCCCGGATGGGCGCCCCGGCAGCCAGAAGGCCCGGCGCCAGCTCTTCATCGCAAATGGCGTATCCCTGTTCACGGGCCAGGGACAGCTCGGCCAAAAATTTTTCCCGGTCGGTAATGGTCTTTGGCCCGTATTCCTCCATCCCGGCTTTTTTAAAAAGGAGTCCAGCTTGTCCGGCGAATAATCCGCCAGAAGAACTTTTCCGATGGTCACGGTGTGGGCCGGCAACCGGGACCCGATTTCCAGAACAACACCCACAATGGAGCGGTTCCGGACCCGGTCGATGTAAATCACGTCGGTTCCGCTCAATACACCCAGGCTGACGGTTTCGCGCATCTTCTGTGACAGGCTTTCCAGATATGGCCGCGCCGCCTGGCGGACATCCAGATTGATGGCTCTGAACCCGAGCTGAAGCACTTTTAAGGAGGGGCGGTAACATCGGGTGGAAGATTCTTTTTCCAGATAGCCCATGGCTTCCAGTGTGGCAAGAAAGCGGTAGGCCGTGGTCTTGTTCATTTCAAGGGCGGAGACAACTTCGCTGAGGCTTAATGTCGGTGTTTCCCGGGTAAACAATTCAAGGATCGCAAGTCCCCGGGAAAGGGCCTCGATCTGATAACGGGATTCGGAAGGTTCTCTTTTTCTGCCTTTTGGTTTCATCTATTAAAACCCGGTTTCGTTTAACGGCACAAATCAACACCTATATGAGCCCCTTCCCATTGTCAAGATTTTTTTACTAATTTTTATCTCATTAGTCAAATTAGGAATAGGACGTTTGAAGGCGGTTTTTTATCGGGTTTTGAACAAGGGCAGGGGTGACGGACAAAGGCTGTCCATGTCAGCCAGATCTTCGGCCGCGCAATATCCCTTGGAAAGATATCCCTGATCAAGGCCTTTTTGGGTGATGACCTGAAGATGGGTATGATGGAACCAGTTCCCGTTCTCGTGGAAGTCTCCGATAAAGGCAAAGACTTCCCCTGCGGCAAATTGTTGGCCGGCGTCCGGAAGCCTTTCCCGGTTCAGGTGGCCGTAAAAGCTGTAAAACGTCTCAAAATGAGGGCTCTCGTGGATGAGAAGAACATGGGCTCCGTAATTGCCGTCCCCGGCCTCATAGCCGCGGACGGCCACGCGTGCATCAAGAGGGGCGCAAAGGGGGGTTCCCAGGGGAAGGATAATATCCAGCCCCAGGTGGAAAAACCGTTTTTCCTCCTTCATCTGGGGGTAGCGGGACAGGACGGTTTCCCTGTTTTCCAGATAGGAGGCAAGGCCAAACGTGTAATGATCCTTCATCCACTCATCCAGGAGGTTTTGAAACGCCCGCTGATCATGGATATCCACAACGTCAAAAAGGGGTGAACCGGGCGACAGGCTCACCACCAGAGGATCTCCGGTAAGATTTTTAACAACGGGTTTAATCCGGAGCGCATCGCTGAAAGCCATATAGGGATACGGAATCGGGTTTCGGGCGGGTGAATTTCTCATGGAAGTCCTCAATCAGAGCCCGACCCGCCTGAGCACGCGTTTAAAAAAGCCCAGTTTTTGAATCCGGGCCGGAGCGACCAGGTCCACCGTTCCAAGGGTTTCATTTTCCAGCACAAACACGATATCTCCAATTTTCTGGCCCTCTTCCACCCCGCCTTGAAGTTCCCGGGGCAGGTGGATTTCTTTTTTTACGGCCGACAGTTTTTCCCTTAACACCGGGTAAAAAATATCATCGGCAGCCACGGCCTGAAAGGATTGGGTTTCCCCCTGGGGTAAGGAGACGGCTTCTCCCAGGGCCTGGCCTTTTTTGACCAGGGGGGCCATGCTGTATTTGGCCATATGCTTTTTAAATTTTTCAATGGCAACCCCATCTCTGATTCTGGCGCTGGGGCTGCCCAGAACGGCGACAATGAGCCGGAGTCCGTCTCTTTTGGCAGTGGCCACCACATTAAACCCTGCATTTGAATAGAATCCCGTCTTGAATCCGTCCGCACCGGACAGCTTGCCGAGGATCCGATTGTGGTTGTTCATGATAAAGGCGCCGTCCCTGAAGGGTTCGGTCTGGATGGAGGTCCATTCAAGCAGTTTGGGATATTTGAGCAGCTCTCTGGCCAGGAGCATCAGATCATGGCAGGAGCTGACATCTGCGATCTGGCCTTCCGCCGGCGGTAGCCCGTGGACGCTGTGAAATTCGGAATCGTTCATGCCGAGGCTTTTGGCCTTTTTATTCATTTCTTCCACAAAGGCTTCCTGGGTTCCGGCAAGATGTTCGGCAACGGCATGGGCCGCATCATTTCCCGAGGCCACCATGATGGCCTTCATCATTTCTTCCAGGGTAAAGGTCTCCCCCTGTTTCAGATAGACCTGGCTGCCGCCCATTTTGGACGAAGCAGCAGATACGGGAACGTTTTCCGTTAACTGGTGGGCTCCCGATTCCAGCTTTTCCATAACAACGCAGGCCGTCATGAGCTTGGTGACGCTGGCCAAGGGATGTTTCAATGGGGGTTTATTTCTTCCAGAATTTTGCCGGTGCTTGCCTCCATCACGATGAGCGCCTGAAACGGGGCCTCATTCTGAGGGGGTGCGGCCTGTTCTTTTTTGGCCGGGGCCGGGGGGGGGATTTTTAGGTTTCCGGGTTTCCTTCGCCAGGGCGTTTGATGTGACCAAACCCGCGATCAATAAGCAGATAAACCATTTTTTCACGATTTGACATCCTTTTCGAAAGCATTCATTTTCAGCCTTTATCAAGAGGCCTGTTTTATAAATAGACCAGTCTTTTTTGTCAATGAAAATATATAAAACTAAGGCTCCCGCCTTTAATGGAGGACAGTCTTTGTAAATATTCAGCGGCTCCTGCTCCGGGAAAAGCCCTTGACTTTGGGCGGGTTTGGTTATAGGCAGTTCAGCATCGGGTTCCGGATGAAGACGGGGGAGGCAGGGATTTGAGGACATTAACCAGAAAGAGGTGCTGTTCAACTGATATGGGCCGGACTAAAATAAAAAAAGCCTTAAGAAAAACGGGGATCGGCTTTTTTTCGGCCCCGGCCGGGGATCATCCCCAGTGAAACAGACAGCCGTCACCGCCGGTATCACCTATGTGGAACCCGATTCCATGGCCGGATTTTCATCCTGCGCCGGGATCATTGTCCGGTCAAAGGGGAAGCTTTTCATTGATATGAACCTGGGCTCGGGAGAAACCCCGGGACTCCTTGAACGGGAAAAACCGGACGCCGCGGTCATCACCCACTACCACCTGGACCATTCCGCCTGGACCCGGCATGTGGCCGGTCATTCCCCGGCCCGGGTCCTTATCCCGGAAAGGGAAGAACCCTATCTGACCTCCCTTGATTTTATCATTGACCACACGGCCGGACCCCTGGGCATGGGTGAAAAATGGAAGGACTTTGTGATGAACAGCCTCGGTTACAGACCCCTCTCCGTCTATGAAAAATATTCTGAAAAAACCGATTTTCACGATCTGGCGCCCGAGATGGTGGTTCTGGAAACTCCCGGCCATTCCCCGGCCCACAGCTCTTTTTATTTTCCCGATGAAAAGATTCTTTTTTCCGGTCGACCTGGGTCTGGACCGGTTCGGCCTGGTACGGCTGGGCAGACTGTGATATCAAAAAAATA
>JAAUSZ010000165.1 GCA_012031875.1 Desulfobacula sp. | reverse complement strand
GTCAATATAAACCGGCTGAATTCAGGATGTCCGTATTGACGCCGGAAAAATTAATTTGTTAGTGTTTTGTTCAGAACAATACGGCAATTCCAGAAACCCGGCCGCAACCGTCGTGAAAACTAAATAAGGCATAATCATGAAAGATTCAGACTCCCCTGCTATTCTGATCGTGGATGATTCCGCTTCAATCCGGGCAACGGTGCAAAAGGACCTGCAAACGGAAGGATTCATGGTTTTCACAGCCTGCGACGGGGAAGAGGCCCTTTCATTTCTCACCCGGCCGGATGCACCTGAAATAGATATGGTTCTGACGGATCTGAACATGCCCGGGATGGACGGGAAAAAGCTCTGCGCCCGGATCAAGGCCGACCCGGATCTTCGATCCATACCGGTCATCTTTCTGACTTCCCAGGCCGACCAGAAAACCGAATCCGATCTCATTAAAACCGGGGCCAATGATTTTATCACCAAACCCTTTATCCGGGAACTTTTAATTGCAAGGATCTCCGTCCATCTTCAAAGTCAGATATCCAAAAATATCTTGAAAAACGGATTCAAGAGCAGACCCTTTTTTTAAAGCTGGCCAAGGAAGACGCTGAAACCGCCAATATCGCCAAGAGCGCCTTTCTTGCCAATATGAGCCATGAAATCCGCACTCCCATGAACGGGGTCCTCGGCATGACGGACCTGCTGCTGGAGACCAGCCTCACCAAAGAACAGACCGACTATGCGGAATCCATCCGCCAGAGTGCGGAAGCCCTGCTGAAAATCATCAACGACATCCTGGATTTCTCAAAAATAGAGGCCGGGAAAATGGACATGGAAGTCATTGACATTGATCTGGGAAAGACCCTTCACGACATCAGCCAGATCATGGCCACCAAGGCCCAGGAAAAAAACCTGGAATATATCTGCCTCATTGAGGAAAACGTCCCCAATTTCCTGAAAGGAGATCCCACCCGGCTTCGGCAGATCATCATCAACCTTTCCGGCAATGCCGTAAAATTTGTGGAAAAGGGGGAAATCCTGCTTCGGGTATCCTTTGTTGGGGAAAAAAAGAACCGGGTCACCCTCAGGTTTGAAGTCATCGACACCGGCATCGGCATCCCGGACGACCAGATTCAAAGGCTTTTCAAAACCTTTTCCCAGGTGGACGCCTCCACCACCCGAAAATACGGCGGAACCGGACTCGGGCTGACCATTTCCAAGCAATTGGCCGGACTCATGGGAGGAGAAATCGGGGTGGTCAGCAAGGAAGGAGAGGGTTCCACCTTCTGGTTTACGGCCTGTTTTGAAAAACAGGGCGGCATCCGGGAAAACGCCCTCCGGATCCCTCCCAAACTCAAAACCTTGAAATGCCTGGTCATTGACGATGCAGACGCCTGCCGGAGGGTCATGATCCTTCATCTTTCCTCCCTGGGCTGCCGGGTGGAAAGCGCCCAGAACGGCACCATGGCCCTGGAAAAACTCATGGATGCCAAACTCTCGGGCCGGCCCTTTGATACGATTTTCATTGACATGGAAATGCCGGGCCTGGACGGCAAAGCCTTTGCCCGGCGGCTGCTGAAGGACCCGAACCTGAAAGGGGTCCACCTCATCCTCATGACCTATACCGGCAAACGCCTGGACAACACCACCCTTTCCTCCCTGGGGTTCACGGCCCAGATTTCAAAGCCCGTGTATCGCGACCATGTGCTGGACTGCCTCATGGATATCCACAGGATTTCTCAGGACCTCAAAACAGTGGAAACCCGGTTCGGCATTGAAGAACCCAAGGCCGTGGCCGACCATCCTCCCGAACATTTCAACATCCTCCTGGCCGAAGACAATAAGATGAACCAGAAGGTGGCCCTCAGCATGCTTCAAAAACTTGGGCACACGGTGACCATTGCAGAGGACGGGAAGGACGCCCTGGAAAAATTCATGGGAAAAGACTTTGACCTGATTCTCATGGACGGCCAGATGCCGGTGATGGACGGCCTTGAGGCCACCCGGGCCATCCGGGACTACGAAAAAAAATCCTCCCGCTCAAAAAAGCATATCCTGATTATCGCACTTACGGCCAACGCCATGAAGGGAGACCGGGAGAGGTTCATTGAATCGGGCATGGATGACTATATTACAAAACCCATCAAGCGAAAAGATCTGGATGACGCCATTATCCGGTGCACATCCAGACAAAGGGACCTGGAGTCTCCCATGGCCAGGAGGGACATCATTCAGTTGGATGAGTTGATTTTGAATATGAACGGGGATAAGAAGCTGGTCAAGGACTGCTTTGACAGCTATCTGGAACATTACAGCCCCATGCTGAGCGATATCAGAAGCGGGATTGACAAAAATGACCCTGCCCGAGTCAAGGCTGCCCTGCTCGCCTTCCGGGATGCCGTCAAGCATCTTTCCTGCAAAAGAATTATGGATGCCGCCTTTTCCCTTGACCGGGGCATTGACCACCAGGACAAACCCCTTGTCGAAAAAGAATTCAACTCTCTTTATAACGCCTGCAGGGAATTAAAGGATTTTATCATCCGGTATTCCGTGAAAAATCTTTTCATGAAATTTCTCATTGTGGATGATGAATTTGTTTCCAGGAAAAAGGCCCATAAAATCCTCTCCCAGTATGGAGAATGCGATGTGGCCGTCAACGGGCTGGAAGCGCTGAACGCCTATGTAAGGGCGCAGAATGAAAATGACCCTTATAACCTTATTTTCCTCGACATCGACATGCCGGACCTGAGTGGTCCCCAGGTCATGGAAAAAATCCGGCAGTGGGAAAAAACAAAGGGGATCATCCTTTCAGACGCGGTCAAGATCATCATGATGTCCGCGGACGGATCAAAGGAAACCGTCAAAGCCACATTCAAGGAAGGATGCGAGGCCTTTATGGCCAAACCCGTCAACCGGGACAAGCTGTCCCAGGCCTTTAAGCAGGTGCATTATATTTAAATAAAGGAGAACGGCTGTGAATAAAATTCTTAACTCAATCGGACGGAAAATCTTCCTGATCATGCTGATTTCACTGGTCAGTATCTTTGTCCTGGTGTTTACCACCCTTAAATTTTTCGTAAAAATAGGCGAGATCGGCAATATCACCAAATCCGCCTTTCAATATGAACTCATGACAAGGGATGCCTCCATTGAGTTCGGCAAACTGATATCAACAGGAGAGGAAGCCCATCACAAAAAACTGATGGCGGTGCTGTCCGCTCTCTCCATCACCGATGACAAAATAGGGGCTTATTACCGGTTGATGAAAGAAGGCCGGTCCATTGAAGAAACCATCCAAATTCACAATCAAAAAACAGGGGATTCATCTCCGGGAAACATAAAAACAGGCAACCTGATTCATTCTTTAATGGATACACCGCTGATCACAAAACTGGTTGAGACTACAGACCAGGGCCATACCATGACATCCAGACTCGCGGACCTGGCCCGGCAATTCAAGGAACAGGCCGACCCGGAAGCAAAGGATAAGATTGCCAGGGAATTCCGGGCCATTGAAACACAATTCCCCGAGATGCTGAAATCCTTCCATGCCGTCATGGGGGAGGTGGCCGCCTATTTTTCAGGCAAGATCAAACTTCTCTTTATCCTCATCTGCGTTGCAGCCGCTGTGTTAATCAGCGGGTTCGCCTTTTTGATCACCTTGTCCATCACAAGGCCCTTAAAACAGACCGTGGCCTATGTCAAAACCGTTTCCGGCGGAGATTTTAAACAGGCTCTGGACATCAAAAGCAGCGATGAACTGGGGGTCATGGTGAACAGCATGAATGCCATGAGCAGCAGTTTAAGAAGCATGGTCCTGGAAATCAAAACCGGGATTGACCAGCTCAATGCCTCTGCCGGTGATTTGACCGGGCTTTCGGACCAGGTCTCGGATACTGCCGTACGGAATGCCGACAAGGCTGACACCGTATCTTTGGCGGCAAAGGAAATGAGCGAGAACATGGGAAGGGTTGCAAAAAATATGGAATCCTCAAAGGAAAACACCCATTCCGTTGTTACGGCCGTTGAAGAAATGACGGCCACCATCAATGAGATTGCAAAAAACACCGGCACTGCTAAGGCCATTACCGATCAGGCCGTGGACCAGTCCAAGTCCGCCGGAGAGCAGATGGTCCGCCTTGGAAAGGTGGCCCAGGCCATCGGAAAGGTGACCGAAACCATTACCGATATTTCCGAGCAGACCAATCTTCTGGCCCTGAACGCCACCATTGAGGCAGCCCGGGCCGGAGAGGCCGGAAAGGGCTTTGCCGTAGTGGCCAATGAAATCAAGGACCTGGCCCGGCAAACCTCAGCCTCCACCCAGGATATCAAGGCCCAGATCGATGAGATCCAGTCCTCCACCCGGATATCCGTTGAAGAAATCACCAAAATTTCAACGGTGATCACGGATATCAGCCGGATCGTCACCACCATTGCCGCGGCCATAGAGGAACAATCCATTGCAACAAACGAAATCGCCCGGAATATGGCCATGGTGTCCGAAGGCATCGCCGAGGCCAACGATCATGTGGCCCGGAGTTCAAAGACGGCTGAGGACATCACCCTTTCCATCCTGGACGTGCACCAATCGACGGATGAGATGAAAACCAACAGCACCCGGGTGAAAAGCAGCGCCGCCGGTTTATCCGGCCTTGCACAAAAATTGAATGCCATGATGGAAAGATTCACCGTATAATGATCACCGCCCGCAGCTTATGAAAACCAGGGAACGAATCTAACCCCGGAGGATCACATCTTGCCTCAAAAAAAAGTTTTGAGAGCGAATTCGTCCATTGTCCGTCTTATGCCGGTGATCACGGCCTGGCTGTTATTGACGGCCGTATCCCCGGCCTTGCCGGCAAAGGCGGATGGGCCCCCCTTAACCCTCCTGAGCGCTGAAGAGCGGGTCTGGCTGGATCAAAACCCTGAGAAACTGACCCTTGTCTATAATACCACACGGCCGCCCGTTGAATTTTCCTCGGCCACGGGCGAGTTTATGGGAATGGCCGCGGATATTATTGACAGGATAGAAAAGCAGCTCAATGTGGTTTTTATCAAGCGTCCCTCCGCCACCTGGGAGGAGGCCTTATCCGCCTTAAAACGAGAAGAGGTCTCCCTGATGCCCGCCATTGTGAAAACCGGCGAAAGGGAAGTCTTTGCCTTTTTCACAACACCTTACACCGTGCTGCCGGTGGTGATCATCGGCGTCCGGGCCATGGGAACCGGGACAACTCTGGATGATCTGGCGGGCAGGCGGGTGGCCATGGTTGCCGGCATAGCCGTGGAAGAATATCTGCGCTGGCGGCCCCGCGGCCGCGTCCAGGTAGTCCCCATGCCCCACGCAGTTCAGGGCTTGCAGGCGGCCTCACTGGGACAGGTAGACGCCTTTGTGGAGAATTTAGGCAGCGCGGCCTACTATATTGAACAAGAAAGGATTGACAACCTTCAGGTCGTTGGAACCACTGAATATAATTATGAACTGAGCCTCGGGGTAAGCCGGAAATACCCGCTGCTGTTCAGCGCGGTCCAAAAGGCCCTGGCCGATATTCCCCCAGCCGACCTTGGCACCATCCGCAAACAATGGATCTCCTTACAGATTCACACCGGCATGTCTGCCGAAACCAAGCGTTTGACAGCCATCATTGCTGTCTTTACAGCGCTGCTGCTCATGGGGCTGGCACTGATCAGTTATACTCTCAAACGCAGACTCAATGAAAAGATGGCCACCCTGGGCAAAAACATGGAACTCCTCAGGGCCACCTTTAATGCCACACCCGACGGGATCCTGGCCGTGAATCAGGATTTAAAAGTGACCCATGCCAATTCTCAGTTCTACAAGATGTGGCGGATACCGCCCGGTCTTCAAACAACCGAGGATGATGAGGTCCTGCGTGAATTTGTTTTGGACCAACTGGAGGACCCGGTTGGTTTCCGGAATATGACCCAGACCCTTTATCACAGCCGGGTTCAGAACAGAAGGGAGATCCTTTTTAAGGACGGAAGGGTGTTTGACTGCTATTCCGCCCCCATGATCCTGGAAGGAGAAGAAATCGGACGGGTATGGGATTTCCGGGATATTTCAGACCACAAGCGCGCGGAAAAAGAGCGGGAAAAATTGCAGGGCCAGGTTCTCCAGTCCCAGAAACTGGAAGCGGTGGGAATCCTGGCCGGAGGAGTGGCCCATGATTTTAACAATATGCTGGGAGCCATCATTGGGTATGCCGAGCTGACCCTGGGCCGTATGGAGGAGACAAATCCGTTTCGCAGGAATCTTGGTAAAATCCTTGATGCCGCGCGCGTTCCGCGGATATCACCCGACAACTCCTGGCCTTTGCCCGCAAACAAACCATTTCACCGGTGGTATTCAATCTGAATCAATCCGTCGAGGCCATCCTTACCATGATCCGCCGCCTCATCGGAGAAAACATCGACCTGGCCTGGCTGCCGGGAACCGGCCCATTCATGGTCAGGATGGATCCCTCCCAACTGGACCAGATCATGGTGAATCTCTGCGTCAATGCCAGGGATGCCATCGCCGGTGTGGGCAGGGTCACCATTGAAACGGACGCCGTATCCTTTGATGAGACCTATTGCCGACTCCATACCGAAACGACTCCCGGCGAGTATGCACGGCTTTCGGTGGGAGATAACGGCTGCGGCATGGATGAGGAGACCCTGGCGCATATTTTTGAACCCTTTTTTACCACCAAGGGCCTGGGACAGGGAACCGGAATGGGCCTGGCCACCATTTACGGTATTGTCCGACAGAATAAGGGCTTTATCACAGTGTACAGCGAAAAAGAAACAGGAAGCGTTTTCAAGGTCCATATCCCGATGAATACCACTGGGGCTGAAGGAACAAAAACAGAAAAATCTGAAACCGTTCCCTCCGGCAAGGGGGAATCCATCCTCATCGTGGAGGATGACCCCATGATGCTGGAAATGACGGCCATGATGCTGCAAAGCCTGGGTTATTCCGTTTTATCCGCGGCCACACCCGGCGAAGCCGTTGACCTGGTGCGGGGAAATCCTACAAAAATTCATTTATTCATCACCGATGTGGTTATGCCGGAGATGAACGGCCGGGAACTGGCTGAACGGATTCTGGAGATCCGGCCGACAATAAAACATCTTTTTATGTCCGGGTATACAGCCAATGTGATTGCCCATCAGGGCGTGCTGGACGAGGGAATCAATTTTATCCAAAAACCCTTTATACTGAAGGATCTGGCCGTTAAAATCCGTGAAATCTTAGGATGATCAGGGATGTGATAAGGCAGACATTTCTTTGAGCGGGGTCCTGCAATATCCATATGCCGCCAGCCAGGATTCGGCTTCCTGGATATCGCCGAAAAACTTGATCTCAAACCTTGAGAATTCTTTTATCATGTTTTTAAGCTGCCATTTTTTAAGCTCGGATTCTCCGACGCAGATGGCCATATGGGACAGCATGCCTGCCAGGGCTGATTTCGCATTTTCCCTGAAAAAACGCTCTGCCGCCGGGGTGCTGAGTTGCCACTCCCTTCTATCGGAAAGCAGTCCCCAGGTTTTATCCTGATAGAACCGGGATGTTATCGCTCGGACATCGTTGATGTGTTTTTCAACGATTCTCTCATCCCAGGACAGAAAGGTCTTAATCACAAGCAGGTTGGCATAGGGCGTGATCGTGTAAAAATCAGTTTGAATTTCCATTTGTGACCTCCCCTCAAAAGGTAAGTACCTCCTTGTAGCACTCCTTTTGTGGGACTTCAATATCAAAAAGATAAATTCCCGATAAGAAACCGGTCCCAATGAAATGCCGGGGAGTCTGCCGGCGTTTTTATGGCCGGCAGATCGTCTCGCATTCTTTTAATTTAACTTAAACCGGCCCACCATCTCGTTCAGCTTTTCAGCCAGTTGAGACAATTCTTCCGCGCTGGTATTGACCTGGAGGCTTCCCGTGTTCATCTCATCCGCGGCCTGGCTGACCAGGTGAATATCCTTGGCGACCTCTCCGGCCACAACCGAGGTCTGGTTTACGTTTTGGTTGACCTCCTGAACACCTGTTCCGGCCTGGCCGACATTGCTGGATATTTCCTGGGTGGTGGCCGATTGCTCTTCAATGGCGGCTGCAACGGAAACGACAATGGTATTGATCTCATTGATGATGTCCACAATGGACTTAATGGCGGAAACGGATTCCTGGGTGGTGGCCTGCACATCGCTGATTCTTGATCCGATCTCGTTGGTGGCCTGGGCGGTCTGCAGGGCCAGGGCCTTGATTTCCCCCGCCACCACGGCAAACCCCTTACCGGCCGCCCCTGCCCTTGCAGCCTCAATGGTGGCGTTTAACGCCAGAAGATTGGTCTGGGCCGAGATATCTGTTATGGTTTCCGTCACCTTGCTGATTTCCGCAGCAGCCTTGCCCAGGGCATTCACCTTTGCAGATACCGTTTCCGCCTTTTTTACGGCCTCAGAGGTGGTCTGGCTGCCCTTGGCCGTATTTTTGGCGATTTCGTTAATGGTGGCGGACATTTCTTCTGCAGCCGCCACAATCATCTGTATATTGGTGGCGGTCTGTTCGGTGGCCGCGGCCACACTGTTCATGCTGGTGGTCATCTCCTCGGCCGCCGAAGCCACATTGTTGGATTTTTCAGACGTCTGCCGGGCCCCTGTGGCCATTTGCCTGCTGATGGTTGAAAGCTCCGTGGAGGATGCGGTCAGGGTCTGGACCCCGGTTGTCACATCCTTGAACATATGGGTCAGGTTTTCCGTCATCACCTTCATATCGGCATAGACGCCGGTAATGGGTTTTCCGCCGGAATCAAACTGAACGGTGAGATCCCCCTTGGCGATGCTGGCGGCCACCTGGGCGATTTCGGCAGGGTCATTCCCGAGCTGGGCCATGATGCCCCGGATGAAGACCAGGACGCCCATCAGGGTAATGGCGAGGAAAACAGCTCCGGCGACGAGAACAATATTGCGGATGGCCCGGACCGGGCTCATGAATTCAGATTCATCCTGGGTCACGGCAATGCTCCATCCCGTGGCTTTTACAGGAGCAAACCCCGCGATTTTATCTATCCCCTTGAACCGGTAATCTTCAACACCCGGCTTCTGGGATATCATATGGCTTGCGATGGATTCCATGCCTTCAAGCTTGCTGAGATCCAGTTTCATGATATGCTCCTGGACCGGATGGGCAATAATGATCCCGGTTTTCTGGATCATAAACGGATACCCGGTCTTTCCTATTTTGATCCGGGTGATCCGGTCGGACAAGGCATCCAGCTTGATCACCGACCCGAAGATACCGGCAAATCCGCCCGAGGCTGTTTTCAGGGGAACCGCCACCACAAAGACAGGTTTACCGCTGGCCTTGGACAGGACGGGCTGGCCGAGGCTGATATTCCCGGCCTTGGCCGATATAAAATAATCACGGTCCGCCACAGAGATTTTTTTGGCCCTGAGCGTCCCCCCTGTGCTGTCAGCCATCGTCATCCCCCCTGCATCGGTTGCAAAGAACAGATCGTATTCGCTGCCGATCTGTTCAAACACCTTAAGAAAATAGGCATCCAAGGCATCCAGTTCAGCCTTGGCGTTTTCCATCCCTGCCTCCGAGACCTTGGCGCCGCGGCCGCCGTCAGAGGATCAAAGGCCATACCCTTTGCCAGTTTTACCTCCCCCTCGATGGCCATTTCCGTCATGGCGGCAAGATCCGATGCAACCTGAAGGGCCTGTCCCTGGGCAGCGGCGACCAGGCGCTGGAAGACCGGGTGATGGAAAAAACGCCGACCACGGTGAGCGGTATGATGGCGGCAAGAATACCTCCGACAATTAACTTGAATTTGAGCGATGTTTTTTTCATTTTCCCCTTCCTTATCTGATAATATTATTCTTTCTCCGTTGACCTATTTTTTTCAGGACCAGCACGATGTCTGCCGGATCACTGTCTGAATAACCTACAAAGCACGGGTTTAGCCCCAACCCCAGGGCGGTCAGGTCTCTTCCGCTGTCCGGAAGAATCAGGATCAGCCGGATGTCATCAAAAAGCGGCTTTAATGGAAACAGGCGGTATAGATCCTTTTCGTAAATCACAAACACCACAATAACGGAGATCCTGTTCAAGGGGCGGCACAGTTTTTCCTTAAGATACCCGATTGAATTCATTTTTTCAATCCGAATCTGCGGGAGTTCATCCTGGATCATCCCTTCAAGCCTGTTTCCCATTTCCTGGACCGCATCTGCGTATAAGGCGATTTTCATTTTTACGGCTGCTCCCTTTCATCCCAAAAATAAGACGACCCTTGCAGGCCGGTTACAGCAGAATCTGTGCCAAAAGGTTGAAATTTCAATTTTAGCTATAATAATGGCGGGTTATAATAATTATAATGATTTGGGCAGAAAAAACAAGGGCGATTCCTAGAAATGGGAATCGCCTTTTTCCTGTTTCCAGGAACACGAAATACCGGCATTTCGCAAGGAACCCGGACAAATCATAACGGCCCGAAACCCGGAAGACCGTATTTGTTTAACAGGCCATATAAGCGGGACTGGGACATGCCGGAAATCCGGCCGGCCTTTTCCCGGTCCCCTTGAACCGTGTTCAACAGCCTTTTCAGATACTCTTTTTCCATCCGGGTTCGATACTCCTGCAAAGAAGGGAGGCTCTCGTCTTCATCCGGCGCGGCAAGGGTTTCCCTGCCCGGCCTTGGCCTTGAAACCGGGTCGAAGCTGAGCCGGGCCATCCTGCAGCTCAAAGGCAGATGCTTGGGAAAAAGGGTGGGATCATCCCCGGCCGAGGCAGGGCATATTCCAGGACATTGATTAATTCACGCACATTTCCCGGCCAGGGGTGGGCGGCCAGGGTGTTAAAAAATTCCGGGGACACGGCCTTGGTTTCAATGCC
>JAAUSZ010000020.1 GCA_012031875.1 Desulfobacula sp. | reverse complement strand
GGATCTGCCCTATCCTCAGATAGGCTTTGATTTCAGATTTTTCCTGCTCTTGCCCATAAAAGACTGGTTCAGATTTTTTATCTGCCACATGGATTATTTTTTGCACCGGTTTCATTTTAAGGATCCCTATACCTCGGGCTATGCCGTAAAAGAACTTCAAAACGGCAAAACCGCTTTTGTCTGCCTGATTGAAGAAGAGGATTTCTATAAACGCTTTATCAAATCCACCCCGGATCCGCTTTACCTTTTGATAGAGCTTCAAAAGAATACAGATACCTCGGTTATGATCATTCCGGAAGATATTATTTATGTCACAAAACCCATGCGAAAAGACCCTAACCTTACCGATATTCTTCTGGGAACCCATGAAAAGCCGGGCATCATCAAACGTTTTTTCATCATTTTCAGGCACCCTGAAAAGATACGGGTTGAGCTGGCCCGGCCGGTAGATCTCAAGGAATTTCTCAGCCGGCCCGAGATAGATCAGCTTGATTCCGAGTTTCAAACCCACAGGCTTCGAAAACATCTGGTGGATATCCTGAACCGCCAGAGAAAAAGCATCACAGGACCGGTTTTAAAATCGCGTCAGGAAATTACGGAAGATATCTTAACCCGTAAATCCCTGCGGGAATTTCTTGCCCAGTATGCCTCGGAAAACAATCTTCCCTTAAGTAAAATTCATAAAAAGGCGGCAGACTATATAAAGGAAATTGCAGCCAATTATAATCTTCAGATTATAAATATTGCCAACTGGCTGTTGACCTGGATGTTCAAAATATTTTTGAAGAATCTTGTACTGAACCAGGAAGAAATCAACCGCATGAGGGAAAAATCAACCGAGGCCCCGCTGATTCTGGTTCCCTGCCATAAAAGCCATCTGGATTATCTTTTGCTGCCCTATGTCATGTTCAGAAATAATATGCCCTGCCCCCACATTGCGGCCGGGAAAAATCTCTCCTTCTGGCCCCTGGGGCCTCTTTTCAGGGGGGGCGGCGCGTTTTTTCTGCGGCGGACATTTATCGGCGCCCCGCTCTATGCCAAAATTTTTGCCGCCTACCTGGAAAAACTCCTGTATGAGGGCTTTAATATCAAAATCTTTATTGAGGGGGGAAGAAGCAGAACGGGAAAACTTTTATCCCCCAAACCCGGCGGCATTGCCATGCTCATCAATGCCTATCAGAACGGCGCGTGTGATAATCTTTATTTTGTTCCGGTGTTTATCGGTTATGACCGGGTCCTGGAAGAAGATGCCTATTTAAAGGAAATCGAGGGCGGGAAAAAAAATCCTGAAACTCTGAAGGGCCTCATCAATGCCAGAAAATTTTTAAAGAAAAAATACGGCAAGGTCTATATGAAATTTAATGAGCCCATCTCCATCAAGGATTATATCCGGGAAAAAGATGTGGATCTTTTAAGGGCATCGCGCGAAGACTATATGAAATTTGTCAAAAGCCTGGGATACAAGCTGATCAATGCCATTAACAGGAATGCCGTGGCAACCCCCCACGGGATTATTGCCGGTGCCGTATTAAATTGTTCGAAAACCAGCTTTACCAGAAAGCAGTTGATATCAAGGGTGAATACCTATATGAACCTTTTGATATTCATGGAAGCAGAACTCTCCGACACGCTCCGGATCGACCCGGATAATTCCTTGAGTTCGGTCATCAATGATTTTATCGCACGGGATTTTATTGAACTGGCCGATGAGGATGACAAAGACATTACTGAAAACACGATTTTTATTGTAAAGGAGAATAAAAGGGCTGTTCTGGACTATTACAAAAATTCGGTGATCTCCTTTTTCATCCGGCATGCTTATACCGCCATGGCCATTCTTGAGATGGACAGATTTCAATTCTCTTCTTCGGATCTGATCATCCGGTATAAATTTCTGGAAAAATTATTCATGGATGAATTTTTCTTTGATGAGGCCGTCACCAGTGAAGAAAACATTTCTTCGTGTATCAAGGGCTTTCTCAATGAAGGCATCATCGTCCCGGATATGCCGGAATCGGACCTTTTTCAGATCACATCCCAGGGATTAAAAAAATTAAAATGGTTTGCTGTTTTTCTTCTGCCTTTTTTTGAATCTTACCGGACCACCCTTTTATATTTTGAAAAATATGAATCTGATAAGCACGATGAAAAGGAAAGGATTAAAAAAATCCATTCCTTGGGGACAAAATTTTATAAAAGCAAACTGATCAACCTGAAAGAATCCTTGTCGCAGGTGACCTATAAAAATGCAGTGAATTATTTTACTAAAAACGGCGTGAAAGGGTCCGGAGATCATGTTCAGATCGAATTTTACAAGGATATCCTGGATCGGTTGACCCGCCTTATCGAATCCTGATGATATGAAAGCCCTGATTCTGGCCGCAGGTTACGGCACAAGACTTTTACCGTATACCCTGAAAATACCCAAACCGCTGTTCACGCTGAATTCCAGACCCATACTGGAACATCTCATAAGGCAGTTGAACGACCACGGATGTGAGCAGATAATCATTAATACCCATCATCTCCATGAACAGATAGAGGCCTTTGCAAATCAACTTCCCTTCAATATCCTTACCATTTATGAGCCTGTCATCCTGGATACCGGCGGGGCCATTGCCAATGCCCGGCCCTTTCTTGAGAAGGCTCCTTTTTTTGTTATCAATTCCGATATCATATTTAAGGTTGACCTTGCCCGTATATACACCGCCCATGTGAACTCTGGTTGCCTTGCCACCCTTGTCCTCCATGATGATGAAAAATTCAACAAGGTATCAGTGGATGATCAGGGATATATCCAAAGTTTTGATTCAAAATCAGCCGGGCTTGCCTTTACCGGGATCCAGGTTCTGTCCCCTGAAATTTTCGATCATTTTCCGGATAAAAAAGCATTTTCAAGTATCGGGGTTTATGGGGAGTTGCTTACCCGCAAAAAGGTGAGGGCCCTTGTGGAAAAAGATATCTACTGGTCCGACATCGGTACAAAAGAATCCTATTCATTGACATCCCTGCTGGAGCTCTCAGCCTCACAGTTCGGACTGGACCGGAACCAGATCAAAACAATCCAGGTCCAAAAACTTGCCGGTGACGGCTCAGACAGGATATGGCACAGGGTTTCCCATGGTCAGTCCTCCCTTATCGCGGGTGACCACGGGATCTGCCTCCCGGACACTGAACCTTTCAGGCAGCTCAGTTCCTTTATCCATATCGGCCGGCATCTTTTTTCCAAAGGGATTCCCGTGCCCCGGATTCTGAATGTTGACCGGCTCTCCGGCATGGTCATCCTGGAGGATCTCGGGGATATCCAGCTCGAGACCCTCGCCGGGCAGCAAAAGGACACCCCGGGCCTGCTGAAACTATATAAAGATGTGATTGACCTCCTCATTGGGTTTTCAACCAAAGGGGCCCAGGGATTTCATGCCGAATGGACCTGTCAGACCCCAACCTATTCAAAAGAACTGATTCTTGAAAAAGAATGCCGCTATTTCATGGAGGCCTTTATTAACGGTTACCTGAGCCTGGATGCATCCTGGCCGGACCATGCAGAGGAATTTGAATATATTGCGGATCAGGCCCTGAAAGATGGGTTTATAGGTCTCATGCATCGGGACTGTCAATCCCGAAACATCATGATCTGCAAGGGCCGGCCCTTTTTATTGATTTTCAATCCGCCAGGATCGGGCCCTTGCAATACGATCTGGCCTCTCTTCTCATGGACCCCTATGTGAGCCTGGAGGATGAGGTAAAAGAAGCGTTGCTGGCATACACTGCGGCAAAACTGAACCTGAACCCCATTCAAAAAACGGCCTTTATCCGGAATTACCGATTCTGCTGCCTGACCCGAAACCTTCAGTTCCTTGGCGCCTTTGCATATTTGACCCGGGTAAAACACAAAATAAACTTTGAACAATACATCCCTTTTGCTGTAAACTCTTTAAAAAATCTTGTCGGGGATTTAAATGCAGACAAGATACCCAAACTGTCAAAACTGGTTCATCTGATGTAAAGGAGAAGTCGAGAATGGAAATGATAAATGTCATGATCAACGGACTGCCGGGCCATGTGGCTCAAAAAATGGCCCGGTTTGCCATCAAGGACGACCGGTTCAATATCATTCCTTTTTCGTTGACCGGTCAGGACATTGAGGAAAAAACCTTCACCATTGATCATATGGTCTTTGAGCTGGTCAGGCCCGATGCCCGGGATGAAAAAACCGCCCATATCTTATCCTTGTTTCCTTTTTTCATCTGCATTGATTATACCCATCCCAGTGCTGTGAATGCCAATGCCCTTTATTATGTCCGGAATCAAATCCCCTTTGTCATGGGAACCACCGGAGGCGACCGAAAACAACTGGAAGAAACCGTTAAAAAAGCTTCCGTCCCTGCCGTAATATCTCCCAACATGGCCAAGCAGATTGTCGGATTCCAGGCCATGATGGAATATGCCGCAAAAACCTTCCCCGGTCTTTTTAAAGGATATGCCCTCCAGGTGACCGAAAGCCACCAGAAGGGAAAAGCAGACTCCTCCGGCACGGCAAGGGCCATGGTGGGATATTTCCAAAAGCTCGGGGTTGATTTTGATACAGACCGGATTCAAATGGTCCGGGACCCCGACATTCAGGAAAAAGAATGGGGTATCCCAAAGCAGTATCTGGACGGTCATGGGTGGCACACCTATACCCTCACGGCGGAAGACGGGTCGGCCCTGTTTGAATTCAAGCACAATGTCAACGGCAGGGATATTTATGTCAGCGGAACCTTTGATGCCGTTCTTTTCTTAAAGAACAAACTGGATAACCCGGACGGAGACCGAAAATTGTACACCATGATCGATGTTTTGACCGGAAAATAATCCTTTGAATCTGTATTTTCGAATTGCCTTAATCCTCATCGGCATTGCCTATCTTATCAGCCCCGTGGATATTATCCCGGAGGCCTTGGTACCCTTTCTCGGATTCATTGATGACTGCCTGATCGCAGCCGTGATATATTATCTGATCCGTTACGGCACCCTGCCCGCCTTCCTGTTCAAGAAGAAAAAATCCTTTCAATCCGCTCATGATCAAGAATTTCATGGTTCCGGTACTAGGGCACCGGATTCCGATGCAGCAGAGAAGAATAAAGGGTCGGATCAAGATCCGCCCCGGTCACCCCATGAGGTTCTCGGCATAAGGCCGGGAGCCTCAAAAGAGGAAATCGCAGCAGCCTATAAGGAAGCCGTTAAAAAATACCATCCCGACAAACTTTCCCATCTGGGAGAAGAATTTTTCAATCTGGCCAATGAAAAATTTCTTGAAATCCAGAAGGCCTATGACACGCTCATGAAGCAAAAGAGATGAAGATCATAGATATGAGGGGGATTGTTTGACCCAGTTTTTAACCATCGGCTCAAACCGGTTTGAAATTCAATGGCATGGCAGAGTGAAAAAAGGCCTCCACACGCTTGTGTTTCTGCATGAGGGACTCGGATGTACGGAAATGTGGAAAAACTTTCCATGGCTTCTGTCCGAAAGAACAGGATGCCCGGCCCTGGTTTTTTCACGGCTGGGATACGGGGCTTCCGACCCTTGCCCCATGCCGTGGAAGATCAATTTTATGCACAAAGAGGGATTGAAAATATTACCTGCCGTTATCCATGAGGCAAAAATTTCAGATCATATTCTCATCGGGCATTCCGACGGCGGGTCCATCGGAATTATCTATGCCGGGAGCCCCCATGCCAAAGGCTTGAAAGGGCTGATCACCGAAGCCGCCCATGTATTCTGCGAAAGGATGACCGTAGAAAGTATTGATCAGGCAAAACTCAATTATGAACATCATGATCTGAGGCAAAGGCTTGAAAAATACCATGGCAAAAATACGGAAAATGCTTTCAGGGGGTGGAATGATGTCTGGCTTCATCCTGGGTTCATTCACTGGAATATTGAAAAATACCTGCCGAAAATCAAGGTCCCCATGCTGGCCCTTCAGGGAAACCAGGATCAATACGGAACCCTGAAACAGATTGAAATTATAAAGAGTAGGGGAATCTTGTCGAAAGCCATATCATTGAAGACTGTCGGCATTCCCCCCATTCCGAACAGCCTGAAAAACACGGGATGTCATGACAACTTTCATTAATGAGATCGTTCGGGTGAACCCGTATAAACCGAAAGGAAGGCGCCTTGACCGGAATAAGTGAAATCCTTTTATTAATCCTGCTGGCCGCCTGTATTTTTATCCTGCCAAGGATGTTCAAGGGGGAATCTGCTCAAAAAAAGCGGTCCGGAACCCAAGTGCTGAAAACCTTACCGGCAAAAACAAGGGCAGGCCTAGTCCTCTCCATTGCCTATCCCCTGTGCATGGCCCTATATTTAAAGCCCTGGGGCGGCAATGCGCTTGCCTTTGTTTCCTATGGCCTTTTCCCGGTTTTTCTCCTCTGGGCCCTGGCCTGGATTGTATCCGGCATGAAAAAATAAATAAGGACTTTTAAGATTTAAGACGCGAGCATAGCCGGGTGTGCCGTTTGGAAGATTTTACGGTTCGGATGGCCATGGCAAGGGCTTTTTTTGTTCCCACCAGGACCACCAGCTTTTTCCCCCGGGTGACGGCCGTATAGATCAGGTTTCGCTGTAAAAGAAGATAATGCTGGGTTACCACCGGAATAATCACGGCAGGGTATTCCGAACCTTGGGATTTGTGGATCGAAACCGCGTAGGCATGAACGATTTCATCCAGGGATGAAAAATCATAGGCCACTTCTTTGCCGTCAAAATTGAGAATTACGGCCTGCTCTGAAAAATTTATATCCACAATCCGGCCGATATCCCCGTTATAGGTGTGTTTGTCGTAATTATTGCGGATCTGCATAACCTTGTCCGATATTTTAAATTCCCGGTTTCCCCTTTGGATGGCCACGGTATTGGGATTGAGGATTTTCTGAAGTTCCTGATTTAGATGGGTGGCGCCTGCCAACCCGTTATGCATGGGGGTTAAAACCTGGATATCATCCACCGGGTCAAAACCAAAGGTCTTTGGTATCCGTTTCTGAACCAGATCCATGATGGTGCCCAGCACTTCTTCCGGGTCTTCTTTCTGAATAAAATAAAAATTACTGTTTTTATTGTCATTGGCCACCACGGGAAACAGGCCCTTGTTAATCCTGTGGGCATTGACGATGATCAGGCTTTTTTTGGCCTGGCGGAAAATTGTATCCAGGATGACGGTATGAAACATTTCAGATTGAATCAGATCATTTAATACACTTCCCGGGCCCACGGAAGGCAATTGGTTGACATCCCCGACAAGAATCAGGGTCGCCCCATCGGGGACGGCCTTAAGCAGATGATGCATGAGAACGGTGTCCACCATGGAGGCTTCATCAATGATCAGGGCATCACATTTTAAAGGGTTCAGATTATTCTTTTTAAAACCGGAGTCCTTCATGGAATAATCCAGCATCCGGTGAATGGTCTCAGCCCGTTCATGGGTGGCCTCGCTCATTCTTTTGGCAGCCCTGCCCGTGGGTGCGGCCAGCAAAATTTTCGCGCCGGCGGTTTTCAAAATCTTCAGGATTGCATTGATAATAGTGGTTTTCCCGGTTCCGGGTCCTCCGGTGATAATCAGGATCTTTTCATTTAAGGATCGTCTGACCGCTTCCTCCTGGTTTTCGGAAAGGGTGATTCGGATCTGCTTTTTGACCCAGTCAACAGCCCTGTCTGAATCAATGGGCCGAATGCTTTTCATGGAATGTTCCAGACGGTTTAAGTTCCCCGAAATTCCTGTCTCGCAGACATGGTATTTCTTTAAAAAAATGATCTGGATTTTGTTTCCCTTTTCCGGAGCTCCCAAGTCCTCTTTTTCATTGATGCTTTCTATGACGATGCGTCCTTCCTGAAATGAGTCTGAAATACCTTTTAAGACCCCCTCCTTTTCAACTTCCAAAAGGGTCACGGCCTTTTGGCATAAATCATCCCCGGGGCAGCAGACATGTCCTTCCTTGGAAAGTTCATGCAATACAAATTCTATTCCGGCCTTGATTCGCTCGGGGGAATGCTTTTCCATGCCGAGCTTTTCAGCAATGGTGTCGGCGGTCTTAAAACCGATGCCGAAGATGTCCCGGGCCAGCCGGTAAGGGTTTTCCTGAACCAGATGGACGGCATCCTGGCCGTAGGTTTTGAAAATCCTGGCAGCATAAGCCGCGCTCACGCCATGGGATTGTAAAAAAACCATGACGGATCGGACTTCCTTTTGTTCATCCCAGGCGGCTTTTATAAACTGGATTCGCTTTTGTCCGATACCGGCCACCTCGGAAAGCCTTTGGCTGTTTTTTTCAATAATATCCAGGGATTTTACTCCGAAACGGTTCACGATCCGCTCGGCCATCACCGGTCCGATTCCCTTGATGAGACCTGACCCCAGGTATTTTTGGATACCGGATTGGGTCGCGGGTACAAGGGTGGTATAAGTCTTGACCTGGAACTGGTTCCCAAATTTTGCATGGATGGTCCATTTGCCGTCCAGTTCGACAAATTCGCCGGGAACCGGGTTTACCATGTTTCCGACAATGGTGACAAGGCTCTGTTCTCCCTTGACCTTGAGTTTGCATATGGAAAAACCGTTTTCTTCGCTTGAAAAGGTAACGCGTTCAATGTGTCCTTGAAGCTTTGCCATGAATTGTCTGATCGTCTTAAATGTGGGGCAAATTTGCCGGATTAAAAAAAAAACGCATTCCAGGGCATTTTGCAAGGCCAAGGAATGCGTTTCAAAACATAAAAGCTATGGGATGAAAATCATTTCCTAATGATGGGATTCTCCGCCTTTTTTAAAGGTGTCATAGGCTGCCTTTAAAATACAATAGGTCAATCCCGCACCCAGGATGGAAATAGCATACCAGAAACCGCCGAAAAAAACCATGTGCGCTATATCCCAGGCCCATTCAAAATTAAATGGAAACATAATCGTTCTCCTTTAATAAATTATTCGGTTACCGGTGTAGTACGGTTCAGCTCTTTTTCCTGGGGAAAAACGGGAAGATACCGATAGGTGACCGCGATCAGGATAATACCGTAGGCCACAGGCAGAACAGTCGTGGCGACTTCCTGCCAACTGGGAATATAAAGAGCCCAGGTATCAAAACTCAATACCGGAATGGCCATGATCTGAAGCACCATGACCCAGCGGTTCAAGCAGACACCGACCACGCCCAACACAATGGCAATAATCCGCAGGGTCGGATTTTCACGGGTGGATTTCATGATGAGAATAAGGCCGGGAATAACACCGCAGACAAGGATTTCAGTGACCAGTATCCAATAACCGTAAAAACCGTTATTGGAATAGAAATGACTGATATTGAATCCAAGGCCCGGAACGGTTACCGTGGCCCAATAAATGGTATCAATGATCTTGGCAATAATATAGGTGATGATCATCCAACCGGATATTTTGGATAACAGGTGAACCACATTGTCCTTAACCAGTTTTTTACCGGTAATGGTTTCCGTGATTTTTGTCACCAGCAGGGTAAAACAGGGGCCGAAGGCAGCCGCGGACCAAGTAAATAAAAAGAAGGTCCAGGGCCAGATCAAAAGCCCTTCCCGGACAGCAAAGGGCCGACCGTACATAACGCCGGCAACCCCGCCCAGGGAGCCCTGGTGGAAAAAAGAAAGAAAGGCGCCGTGGCGGCAAAAACAGCCATGACCCCATGCATATTATGGGCAAGGTGATGAAAAAAAGGCACTTTGCTGGCCTGTCTGTTTTCCAGGATATTCGGGATAAACTCAATGGTCAGAACCGCAAAATAGCAGGACAGACAAAAGGCCACTTCCGTCAGCATGGAATGGACATTGGCATGCCAGAAAATGAACCAGCCGCGCAGGGGCTGGCCGATATCAATGGCAAGGATCAACAAAGCCGAACTATAGCAGATAAAACCGATGATAACGGCAAAATTGATGATATTTTTCAGTTCATCCACTTTGAAAATATATTTTAACAGCCCTGTAAAAAATGACGCCGCCGCCCACCGCAATAACTGCGAGATCAGCCCAGATCCAAAGGGCAAACCCGTAGTAATCGTTCATATTGGTCTGGTTCAGACCCTTCCACCAGATGAGGCCCATGGCATAAACGCCCCAGAGCACCACGGCGCCCACGACGGCAATTCCAACTGCAAATTTTGGAAAAGAACAGCGGTTTGCACCTTCAGGTATTAATGCAGAATCCATATTTATTCACTCCTAACAAAGGTTTTGGATATGTTAACCATGGGATTCAGACCCATGATGATTCTTGAATTTATCCCATTCTCCCTCGAGATAATTATCTCCTGCTTTTCTCACCCATTCCCGTTCGGAAAGATAATAGACTTTGGGATTGGTTCCAAGTCTTTCAAGCAGTCTGAAGACATTCGGATTTCTTGATTTTCCGACCACGTTGGGGTTATTGGAGGCCGGGTGGGGGTCCGGTTTTACGATCTCATGGACCCGGTGCGCAGGGTTGTTCAGATCCCCGAACACAATGGCGCCGGCAGGACAGGCCGTTGTGCAGGCGGTCTGATATTCATTTTCTTCAATATCCTCCCGGCCGTCATAGTAGGCCTTATCCCTTGCCGCCTGGAATCTGTGGTAGCAAAAGCTGCATTTTTCCACCACCCCTCTCATCCTCGGGGATACATTGGGACTCAGGTATTTTTCCATACCTTCCGGCCATTCGGGATCCCACCAGTTAAAATACCGGGCATGGTAGGGACAGGCCCCCATGCAATATCTGCATCCAAAACAGCGGGTATAAATCTGACTGACAATTCCCGTATCATACCCATAATCCGTAGCCGTTGCAGGGCAGACGGAAACGCAGGGTGAATGGCCATGATCCCCTTTCCCCCCGCAGTGCTGGCAGGGTCTGGGCAGATAGGCGATTTCCGTGTCAGGAAAGGATTTACCATTGGTTAATTTATAAACACGCATCCAGGTGATGCTGTCCTTTTTATTGGATTCATCCTCCTTAAACGGGACATTATTTTCCGACATGCACGAAACCATGCAGGAACCACATCCGGTGCATTTGTCCAGATCGATCACCATTCCGAACTTGTGTGCTTTAATATTTTCTTTATTCATTAAGAACCTCTTTAGCAAATTATCCTTGAATATCAAGCCTTGGAAATTTTTGCTTTAATTCCAAAGGCAGCATCCAGTCCTGAACCGGATTCAATTACCGGGCCGATCAACTCATTAATATTGACACCCTTGTTTGATACATATTTGTTATCAAAGGTATGACCCAGCCCCTTGGCCATTCCGACCACACCGGGCATGATGCCCTCATTGAGGTGGATCATGACTTTTGCCGTTCCCACAGGAGTCGTTAAGGTCACAAGGTCAAAATTTTTAAGGCCCTTTGCGGTTTGAGGATTGATTTCAACCACTGTGTTCCCGTTCTTTAATTCTTCATCGGAAACGGTTTTGACGGCAAAGGGGGATGCTGCCGTTGCCGCACTGGGCAGCCTCATATTGTCTATGGGAATCAGCAGAAGGTCACCGTCTCCGATTGCCTGAACCGACGCGGGAATTCCGGAAAGAAAGGTCAGATCGGTTACCGGGGATCCCGCGGGAATGCTTTCGGACAAAATTACATGGCCGTTTTCAGACAAATCGGCCCAAAGGTTTCCTGTTGCCGCTTCAAGACATTGGTCATAGGTCTCCCATTCAAAGCTTTGAGCAACGGAACCGTCCACTGCTTTGGCGATGAGAAGAAGAATATCTCCGGGATGCTTGGTATTGAATACAGGTTCAATAACGGGTTTTGAAAGCCCGACAACGGTTTTGGCAAGCCCTGAACCCGAGGGGATATCTTCCAACCGTTCGGTAAAGGTATGGACCGGCAGGATAATATCCGCTTCTTTAGCAGTTTCATCCAGAAAGGAGGAAAAACTGACGACAAAGGGTATTTTTCCAAGGGCCTGTTTAATGGCTTTGGCATCATGCAGACCATAACAGGGATTTGAATGATAGACAAAAAGCACATCCACATCCGGCTGGGACGAGGCATTGATTTTTCAAACAGGTCATGTACTTGCCGGCCTAACCGTGGTTTTGCAAATCCTTATCGGCAATATCGTCCATGATTTCTTCAGGAAATTCAAGGTAGTCTTTTACCGGCTGAACAAAGGCGCCCCCCTTTTTATTGATATTGCCCACAAGGCAGTTCAGGGTGTGAACGGCAATCAATTCCTTCAGGCTTTGGGAACCATCTCCCCTGCCCTTGCCGAAAACCGCGAGCGGCATTTTTGCTTTGGCAAAAAGCGAAGCGGTTTCTTCAATATCAGACTCTTTGATACCGGTTATCTCGGATGTTTTCGAGAGGGGGTAATCACTCTGAAGCATGGCTGCAATCTTGTTGAATCCGCCCTTGAAACCGGCAACGGCCGAAGCGTTAAAAAGATTGTTTTTCAGAATGACTGAACACATCCCCAGGGCCAGATCCCCTTCCGTCCCAGGCTTGATCGGAATCCATTTGTCGGCATTGGCAGCAGTGTTGGAGAGTCTGGGCTCAATTTGGTACAGCTTTGCCCCCCTCTCTTTTCTGGAGGCATTGGCTTTAAAGCAGGCCACGGGAGATCCCCATCCCTCGATAACACCGGCTCCAAAACTCAGGATAAAGTCCGAGTTGTCAAGATCAAACCCAATGGTGGTTCCCTGCCCATGCAGGGATGACGCGGTCAATTCAAGATAGGATTCAAGACTTGGCATGGAATAAAAATTGGGGGAACCAAAGGTTTTCAACAGCCTTTTGAAAAGCCCTGAAACCGACCCCTGGTCCTTGTCTGCAATACAAGCCAATTTTTCAGGTGACCCTGAGGCCCGTATCTCTGTAAGCTTTCCCGAAACCATGGAAACGGCATCTTCCCATGAGATTTCCTCAAACTTGTCGCCGTTTTTTTTCAAAGGGGTTTTAACCCGTGCAGGGTCATATAGATATTGAAGGCCTGAAATCCCATGCAGGCATGCGCCTCCGTCATTAATGGGGTATTCGTCAAGCCCTTCGATTTTAACCGGTCTGTTGTCAATTTTCCTGACACTGATACCGCAGCTTCCAGGGCAGAGACTGCAGACCGAATTCTCATACATCACTTCTCCGTCAACAGGAACGGGTGTCCATGGCCAGTTCTGGGTCCAGATGGAAGAATCATCCGTCAGTTTCAATAAAACAGGAGAAACTGAAAAACCGGCAACTGCACCAAGCCCCAATCCCAAGAAGCTTCTTCGATCAACTTTCATAAATTATTCCTCTATAAAGTTTTCTTGTTTTTCAGGTTTTTATTTGTGGCACTGGAAACAATACCCTTGGTGGCCTGTTTCCTTTTTGTGGCACGCTGCGCAGTCATCCATCTTCATGCGATCCCAGGAATGTTTTTTAATTCCCCAGATATTCTGGCCCCAGATATCACGACTGTAGCCGGTAATTCTGTTTTCTTCGTAAGGTTTCAACGATGTGGACGTTCCAATGTGCCCATGACAGGTGACGCAATCCATTCCTTCGGTCTTGGTATGGGCGGCATGGGAGAAAAAGACACAGTCCGGTTGTCTTGAATAGACATACCAGGGCACTTCCTTTTCTTTGGCCACATACATTTCCGTAAATATGGCCTCATCCTTTGTTTCGCCCAGGGGCGTTTCAGTATGGCACTCCTGACATTTGGCAAGTTTCGGGATGCCGTTAAAACTGCCATCTTCTCTTAATGCATGGCATGATTCGCAATCACCAACTTCTCCGACATGAAGTTCGTGATTAAAATTAAAGGGTTGCTCTTTTTTTGAATAGAGCAGTTTGGGGAACAGCAGTGTGCCGGATAAAAAGCATATGACAAATGCCACAATAAAAAAGATGACTCCGAGTCCCAGCCCTTTGTCATCTTTTGTGTCACCGGCGGCGCATTCCCCTGCACTTTCCGCGGAACCACTTTCATTTTCTTTCTTGCTCATGAAAACTCCATCAATTTATAAGGTTGATGTTACGCTAACCATTTTGTCCAGGCCGGGAGCCCGGACTATTTTTTTTGCAGACGGCAATCATTGCAGTCATGCAACAGTATCCGTAATTAGCGTTAATCTATATTAAGATCTTGTTTTCTTGTCAAGACAAATTAAGATAATGCATCGCTGATGCAGAAAGGCTATGGTTAAGCGTAGCTATGCAGTCCCGAGAGAAGATAATTCACACCAAAATATGTAAATAGAACCGCGATAAAACCGGTAATGGAAATCCAGGCCAGATTTTTTCCGGACCATCCCCTCATGACCCTCAAATGCATGAAAATGGCATAAATAAACCAGGTAATCAAAGACCAGGTTTCCTTGGGGTCCCAGCTCCAATATGTGCCCCATGCCGAGTTGGCCCAGACCGCTCCTGTAAGGATACCGATGGTCAAAAATAAAAATCCGAAAATAACCATCTGGTAGGTCAGTTCATCAATGAGTTCCCATGAGGGAAGTTTTGCAAAATAGAGTCTGTTTCAGGATTACGGGGTTTTACAAAATACATGATACTGAACCCGAAGGCCAAGGCAAAGCCGGCATAGCCCAGAAAGCAGGTGATGACATGGGCGATAAGCCAATTGCTTTTCAGCGCGGGAATTAAAGGGGAAATCTTATTGCTGATATTTGGATCAAAGGATGCGTAAGCAATGGCAAGAAAGACCAGAGGAGAGGCAAATACCCCGATGATGCTTTCCTTGTACTTAAGCTCAACAAAGATATAAAGGGCCGCAACGGTCCAGGAGAAAAACACCAGCGATTCGTACATGTTGGAAAAAGGTGCATGCCCATATCCCATATGATAGGATTCTATCCATCTCAGAATAATCCCTGCGGAATTGTCCAAAAAACCGATAACAAGGACAATAAAGCCGGCTTGGGAGAAAATCTGCTTTTTAAAGGCAAAGGAGCCGATATAAAAAACTGAGGCCAACGCATAGATAAAGGTGGTTGTAGACAATAAGAATGAGCTGTTCATAGAAAATATTTATCCTTTAATAGTATGACACATTTTTCGAATTTTAAGTTTTAACCCATGCTTGTTACGGTTTGAGATTCCTGACATATAAAAGGTTGACGACATCTCGCCCGCGGTTTGAATTTCAATAAAATAGGATTCATGGGCCATGAAGAATGTGATCCAGCACCCGATAATCATCAGGACAAATCCGGCATATACATACCAGATCCCCGGGTCCTTTGTGATGTGAAGTCCTGTATAGTGTTTTTGATCGGCCTCTTTGACCACAAAAGCAAAGGTGCCTTTTCTCATTTTGTCAAAGGTGGGAAATTTCAAAGGCAATCCGATCTGGTAACTTTTGCCGCCCTTTTCGACAATCCTGCCGATAAAGGCCTGCCCAAGATCGTGTCCGTTAAAATCAAAATGAGGCAGAAAACCTTCAAGTTTAAACAGGCTTTCTCCATCTGCCAGTTGAATTTCTTCCCCTGTCGTTAAGGTCCTGATTACGGAAGCCTTGTCCTGGGAATTGATGATTTCCAGCGTAAGGCGATCCGGAGGAGCCGAGCCATAAGAGGACTGAAAAATATTAATGCCCTTGTATCTCAGGGGCTGGTTGACCCGAATATCCGTAGTCATTATCTCTTTTCCCGCTTCAATGAGGGTGAGATTTGATTTGAATTCTTCCGGTGCGCCGGTATCATAAAATTTTACAGTAAAATCATTGCAACGGATGGAAAAATTTATTTTTATAGGTTTTTTCTGGTCAATAAGAAATGCCGTATCTGAGGTCTGGCCTTCATCCAGATTTAAATTGGCCTTAAAGCCGAAAACTGATCCGATCAGGGCACCCAGAAAAAGCAGGAGCAGGCTTGCGTGAACCACATACACACCAAGCCGGGTCCACCTCCCCTTTTCCGCATAAAGCAGGACACTGTTTTCTCTTTCTTCCTTTATGACAGGACCTACTGTTTTTAACAATAATTTTTCAGAGTCAAGGATTAACGAAGTCAAGGTCGTGTTGAGGGTAATCGTCTCCATGAGGTTTAGTTTTCTGAACCTGTCTGCATTAAATGAAATTTTTTTAGGAAATATTATTTTCCAGGTGACGGACAGCCTTTCGATTGAGCATACAATTATATTTATACAGAGGATGACGATCAGGCTTAAAAACCACCAGGAATGATACATGTCATCAAAACTGAATGTTCTAATCAGGTTGCTCCACCCATGGCCATAAAATTTAATATAGTCCTCTTCGGCCCCGTTCTGAAGGACAACGGTTCCGATAATCGATGTAACCGCCAGAAGGACAAGTGTATACACCGCAAGCCGGGCTGAGCAAAAAAATTGCCAGATGTGTTCGGGTATGGTTTTATTTTTTTTCAAGATAATTGCTTTCTTATTGTTTCACCCAGATATTCTTTAATGCCTGAATGCCGTTTAACATCCATGAAAATTGCTGTTTTCATGAGGTTAAGGTTGCCGATGAGGGTCACTTTTTTTTTTTGCCCTGGTCACACCTGTATACAACAACTGCCGCGTCATGATGGGGGAAAATCTGTCCGGAATGATCAGCAACACCGAGTCAAATTCAGAACCCTGGCTTTTATGAATAGTTATTGCAAAGGCTGAATCATGGGAAGGCAGATCCGAATAGCGATATGGTTTCAGTTTATTATCCTGACCCTTGAAAAACGCCGTGATCCCTCCCTTTTTTTCAACGGCAACCCCTGTGTCACCGTTGAATAGCCCTTTTCATAATCATTGGTGTTCACCATGACAGCCTTTATATAAGGTTTTTTCTCTATACCAGAAATATCCAATGACCGCAAAATTTTTTCACAAATATGATTAACTTGTAATGTCCCGTATTCCCCTTTGTTGTGGGCGCATAATACCCGGAATTCATCCAGCCTGCCAAAAGCATCTTCCGGATCACGGGCATTTCCAAAAGGGCCGAACCCTTCTATAATGTGCTTTTTAAGGCTATCCAGGGTGGACCGGCTATTGCCATATGCTTCAAACACAAGGTCGGGGTAGTCACGGGACAACAAAAGGGATTCAAAACCCTGAATATCGCTCTCATTGATGGCCTTTGACAATTTTTCAATTCCGGATTTTCCCCCGGACCTGAAATTATAATCCAATAAAAATATATTGGAATGCAATTCATTTATAGCGCACAGATCAGCGAATACGGCCCCTGCCTGTATGGACGCCAATTGGTGTTTGTCTCCCGCCATAATGACCGTTGCTTCCAGAGGAATGGCTTCCAGCAGCCTGACGAGCAGCGGGAGGTCGATCATGGAGGCTTCATCAATAATGACAACATCTTTGTCCAAAGGATGAGCTTTATTGTGATAGAATCCGGTTCCCCTGCCCCGTGGTCTTAGGGCCGAATGAATGGTGCTTCCCCCTTCTAATTTGGAAGCGGCTTTTCCGGTGGGAGCCACACATAGGATTTTTGGGTTTTCCTGCCCCTTTTTTTCAGCATACAGGGACATTAGTTTTTGAATAATGCCGGTGACAAATGTTTTTCCGGTTCCCGGCCCTCCTGAAATAATGGTAAATGGTTTTAACAAGGCATGTTTTACGGCTTTTTTCTGTGCGAAATGATGCCCGTTACCGTCTGGAAATGCGGTATTCAAAAATTCATCCATCAGGGCTCCATCCTTGATGGGCGCTGAAATAGAAACACGCCGGGCAATATTGTCAACCAGGCGATATTGTAAATCAAAATATCTTGCAAAATATAATTTGTAGCCCGAATCCAAAACCAGGGGGGTTTGGATTCGGGCCGAAATCATCGAAGAGTTCCTTAGTGCGCTGATCCAGGGTTTCTCATCCGGGTATTTTATATAGATACGGCTGGTTTCCGACAGGGGCTTTTGCATACCGGCCATAGCAGCTATATCAAGACAGATATGTCCCTCAGATAATAGTTTGGAAACAAGGGCGCAGGAGGCTAAGACCGTGGGGTCTTTCTCATTAAAAGCAAGGGCCATGGATCCGGCAAAAAAATAATCGAGATGGGAAAAAACACCCTGTTTGAATAAGGCTTCGAGTTCAAACGCAATATAAGTGATCATGGATTTTCCTGTATGTTGAAAAAGATATTGTAAATTACCAGTCTTGAATTTAAAAATAAACCATAATAGACAGATTTTTATCACTGGGCCCAGGGGCAATAAATTGCTTGATTCAAACGAGCAGATTTAATACCCTGACCCAAAAATGATATAAACAACAAGAAAAAGCTATCTCAGAATGAATACGGCGACCTTGAAATTAGAGCTTTTATTTATAGACCGCAAGCAGATTGTGGAAGATATCGCCAGGATTGTAAGTGCAAATGATTTGAATATTGTTTCCATGGAAGTGGAAAAGAAAGAAAAGAAAACCCTGATTTCCATCGAGACCAAAAGTTCACGGTTTTCTCCGCCCCATAAAAAAATTATCCATAGCCTGACAAACATACCGGATCTTATAGAGATCACCGAGATCCGTTCCATGCCCCAGGAAATCCGGGAAAAAAGATTAAAAATTGTTCTGGACAGCATCAGTGACGGCATTCTCTCCATTGATAAATTCGGGTGTGTGACCACAGCTAATAAAGTCGCCAAAAAAATACTGGGCTGGAACCGATTGAATATCCTTGGGAAACATCTTTCCGTTTTACCCGTTGAATCCCTCGATCTGGTAGACTGTCTCAAAGGAAGGTCATTTCAAAACGTAAAAAGAAATTTTATTTCCCCCAACGGGCGGTTCCAGTTTTTTTCGGCAGGAGTGCCCATCCGGGATATAAGCGGAGAAATAACCGGTGCCATTGAAATCATGCGAGATATGAAGGAAATAAGGGAGCTTGCCAATGAAGTGGCTTATCCTTCCCATTATTCTTTCAGTGACATCATTGGAAAAAGTCCTGCCTTCACCGATGCTATCTCCTTTGCCCAGAAAATTGCCCTTACTTCATCGATTGTTTCAATCCGGGGCGACAGTGGAACCGGCAAAGAGTTGTTTGCGCGGGCCATTCACACAGAAAGTCGTTTAAAGGGCGAATTTGTGGCCGTCAACTGTGCGGCCTTACCTGAATCTTTGCTGGAAAGCGAACTGTTTGGTTATGAAAAGGGAGCATTTACAGGGGCTGAAAAAAAAGGCAAACAGGGGTTGTTTGAAATTGCTGATAATGGAACCCTTTTTCTGGATGAGATTGCCGATATGCCGTTGGGCGCACAGGCAAAAATTTTAAGGGTCATCCAGGAGAAAAGCGTCAGAAGGGTCGGCGGTATAAAGGAAATCCCCGTGAATACGAGGATTATCACCGCAACCAGCCGGATCATCGAACAAATGATCCAGGAGAATACCTTCAGACAAGATCTGTATTACAGAATCAATGTATTGCCCATTCATGTGCCCCCGCTGAAAGAAAGGGATGATGATATCCCTCTGCTGGTTGACCACTTTTTATCAAGAACGGCAAACCAGTCCGGCATTCAGCCGAAAAAATTATCTGATGCGGCATTGAATAAATTGTTCAGCCATGATTGGCCCGGTAATATCCGTGAATTAAAGAATGTTATTGAGCGCGCAGCCATCATTTCCGACAAGGATGTGATTGATGAGCACTACATTCTTTTCGGCCATGATATTGAAAAAACAATTAAAGGGCTTAAGAAAGGTTCTTTTAACGATCTTCAGATTCGTTCCCTCAAAGAAATGATGGGAATTTATGAAAAAGGCATCCTTAAATCCGCCTTGGAAAAATATCCCAGTATCCGAAAAAGTGCCATGGCCCTGAAAATTTCTCATACAGCCTTTATCAACAAGATAAAAAAATACGATATCGGCTCTGAATAACTCAGGATTTCAGGAATCTTGAAACCTGAGGCCGGCGCCTGTCCGTTCCCTTTCGTCGATTGGCTTTGAAGGAGAGATTCACGATGATACCTTCCCGGATGCTGCTTCTTCTGTCTTTATCCTGTTTTCTTCTATCCCTTTTAAATCTTCTGCTGACGGTTTTCCTTCTTTCGGAAAAACCGTTTATCTCGTGGGGATAATCTATTACCTCGGTTCGAACAGGTATTATTTTGTAGTCAAATGTCATAACTTCCCGTAACATCATAAATAATTAATTAAGCTTCTACCTGTTCATTTGTATCGTCAAAGGAGAAAAAAGACTTTAATTTTTCTTTTTTGAGTCTTCAATATACTGGTTGATCCGTAAAAATGGAATATAAAGGGTATCAAGTGTAAGAATATGATTAATGAGCCAGGTTCTCATCTCTTCAATAACATCCAGGGTTAAAGCATCTTCATTTTCAGAAAGTTCCCGGCGCAGGCTGATGGATATTTTAGAGAACTGACGATGCGCTTTGGCATGGCTGTTGAAATCCGGATAGCCCTTTTTTTTTAAATATTTTTCTTCCGAGCTGAAATACAGTTTGCTGTATTCATTAATCTCGGTAATAATGTTGATACAATCCTTGATATCTGTTTTTGATGCCTTCATATCAATCAAAAGATTAAATAATTCAAACATCTTTTTCTGATGGATGTCTATTTCTTCAACATCCACGCTGTATTTTTTTTCCCATTCAAGTCTTTCAATATTTCCCATTTCCATCTCCCTTGTTTTTTCTTTCAAAAAATAACGTTCCAAGAACAACCGTTGAAATCAAAACAGCCAATCCCACCGCGACCGTTATCCCGTTTTTACCGAATTTTGGATAAATCATAAAAGGAACAATATATAAATATAGAATCATGTGAAGGCTGCCGATCAAAAAAATCCTTACAGTCATTCTTTTTTTCATTTAAATTCTTTCCAGCAGTTTCTCATGGATATTATCAAATCCCCCGTTGGACATTATCAGAGCAAGATCCTTATCTTTTAACTCAGATTCCAAAAAATTAAGGAGCCTACCCGTATTTTCAAAATATAATGCATTTATCCCTTTTTTATTAATATCGGTTATCAGTTTCTGGATGGACAACCTCTCCTGCTCCGGTATATCTTTTTTTACGGAGGGTTCGCAAATACAAACCATATCTGCCCCGACAAATGCATCAGGATAGGATGCCTGAAAAAAATTTCTCATGCTCGTATTGGTTCGGGGTTCAAAAACGGCAATTATTCTTCCCTCCTGATAAAAAGGTTTTAATGCCCGTATTGTCTCATGGACTGCTGTGGGGTGATGGGCAAAATCATCCATGACGGTAATTCCGTTTTTAATGCCCCTGACTTCCTGTCTCCTTTTTACACCGGAAAAAGTATTTAAAGAGGCTTTGATGATCTTATGGGTGATTCCGATTTTTTGAGCCGCGGCTATACAGGCCATGATATTATAAAGGTTATGCCTTCCGGCAAGACCGGTTTCAACCGACATGGATTCTCCAGGGCCGTGAACATCAAAATATGTTCTTGATTCTTTCTGGCAATGGCCGGAAAAAGTCCATTGTGCATTTTCCCCATAGGTTGCCAAGGCTGTGGAAAACCTGGAAAGAACCTCCTTTAGATGCAGGCTGTCTTCAAAGGCGATGAAATAACTCCGGGTTTCATTTTTTTGGATCAGAGCCGAGAAGACCTGTTTTACATGTTCAATATCAGTAAAAATATCGGCATGATCAAATTCAATACCGGTCATAATGATAATTTCAGGGTTATAGTGCATAAATTTCGGCCCCTTATCAAAAAAGGCCGTATCATACTCGTCCCCCTCGATGACCATATAATCACCGCTTCCGATTTTGAAACTGGAATTAAAATCTTTTAAGATTCCACCAATCAAAAACGAGGGATCCATTCCTGCCGTATACAGGATATGCGACAGGATGGAGGATGTGGTCGTTTTCCCATGGGTCCCGGTGACCAGTATGATTTTTTTATCTTTTGCAATAAACTGATTAACCGCTTGGGGCATGGACATATACGGGATCCCGGAATTTAGCGCCGCCTCGGCTTCGGGATTCATACGCGTTACTGCATTACCGATAACAACAAGATCCGGTGAGTGGTGAAGATGGGATGGATCATAGCCCTGGAAAAGCTCAATCCCTTTTTCTTTTAAAAAATCACTCATGGGCGGATACACATTCTGATCCGACCCCGTCACGGTATATCCCATTTCCTTAAGGCTACAGGCAAGCGTTCCCATACCTGTACCACAGGCAGCGATCAGGTGTATTTTTTTATCATGATGGGTTAGAGTTCCGCCATTGCTTCTTTTGCCGCAAGGATGGTCTGATCAATATCCTCATCGGAATGGGCAAGAGATACAAAGCAGGCTTCAAATTGCGATGGGGCCAGATACACTCCTTTTGCAAGCATCAACCGGTAAAATTTTGCAAATTGTTCCAGGTTACATTTTTTTGCATCATCAAAATTATGGATTTTTTCACCGGAAAAAAAGAAACCTGCCATAGAACCTGCGTGACCTGTCTTCAGACTGATTCCGGCCTCATCCGCGGCCGACTGAAATCCTGTCATGAGCTTTTCAGTTTTGGCATCAAGGGTTTCATACACGCCTTTCTTCTGAAGCTCTGTCAACGTAGAAATGCCTGCCGCCATGGCCAGCGGGTTCCCGGAAAGCGTACCGGCCTGGTAGACTTTCCCGACAGGGGCAATATGGTCCATGATTTCTTTTTTACCGCCATAGGCCCCCACCGGCAAGCCCCCTCCGATCACCTTACCAAAGCAGGTCAAATCCGGTGTAATACCATAGAGTTCCTGGGCAGATCCCTTCGAAACCCTGAACCCGGTCATGACCTCATCAAAAATTAAAATCGCCCCATATCTGGAGCTGACTTCCCTTAATGTTTGAAGAAAACCGCTAACCGGGGGCACAAATCCCATATTGCCGGCCACGGGTTCAAGAATAACACAGGCGACCTTATCCCCGATTTTTTTCATTACCTTGGTAAATTCTTCACTATTATTGAATTTGAGTGATAGGGTGTTTGAAATAACGGAATCTGGAACCCCTGGACTTCCGGGAATACCCAGGGTCGCCACGCCTGAACCCGCTGCAACGAGAAGGGTATCCGCGTGTCCGTGATAACAACCGTCAAATTTGATGATGACATCTCTGCCGGTATATCCCCGGGCCAGGCGGACAGCACTCATGGCAGCCTCCGTACCGGAATTCACCATTCGGAGTTTTTCCACTGACGGGACCAGGTCTATTACCATCGGGCAAGCTGGGTTTCAAGTTCTGTGGGAGCACCAAAACTGGTGCCTGTTTCCAGGATTTTTTTTAAGGCATCAATGACACAGGAAGGCCTGTGGCCGAGGATTAATGGTCCCCATGACAATACATAATCAATATATTGATTTCCATCTGCATCATAAATCTTGCTTTTCTCGCCATTTCTGATGAAAAGGGGTGCCCCCGACAGAGCCACAGGCCCTGACAGGAGAGTTGACTCCTCCTGGGATGAACTTTTGAGCCTCCTGAAATAATTTTTCCGACTTTGATGTTTGCATCAGTATTCCCTTCACAATAAAAAATGTTGTTTCATCCTTCATAGGCGGTTGAATATATCAAACCTGCGATTAAAGGGTCAATCGCTTTTTGCAGGAGATTTACATTCAAAAAACTGTTGACTTTTTAGAGTTGGGCTGGTAGATTTGCCGGGTTAATTTATGGGCCGTTAGCTCAACCGGTAGAGCAACTGACTCTTAATCAGTAGGTCCGGCGTTCGATCCGCCGACGGCCCACCATAAAATACATAAAAAAGGTTTCCGAGCTTGAAAAAGGAAGCCTTTTTTTACTTTTAACCGCCCGGGATCTATTTTAAATTCAGATTATCAATGGTGTAGACCATTATTTCTTTTTTACTTCTATTTCAACTCGCCGGTTCATCATGCGGCCCCACGCAGTTTCATTGCTTTCAACGGGCTTTTTGCTTCCGGCGCCAATAATCTCTATCTGATCCGGTTTTATGCCTCTGCCAAGAAAGAAACTCCTGACAATATTGGCCCTGAATTCCGAAAGCTTTTGATTATAGTTCTCATATCCCTCGGCATCCGTATACCCGGTAATTATAATTTTTGCATCGGGGTGCATGACCAGAATATCCGTAAAATCAATCAGTTTATTCAAACCTTCTTCCGTAAACTCATTGTTGTCGTATTTGAACCTGACCAAAACTTTTTCCATCGGTAGAGCAGGAATTATTTTCTCATCGTCACCTTTTCTGCTGCCGTCATTTTTTTTTGGAAGGTCAATCTGGGTCGGTTCTGATTTTGAAACAGCTTCCTCTATGGGATGGATTATTTCGACGGGTGCAGGTTCATTTTGTTTTTTTTTCAACCGTCCCCTGATCCTTTAATGCCTTATCTTCCACTTGAAGCTCATTTTTAACAGACGCTGATTCATCCTTATTATCACGTCCTGTATCCATGGGAAAGGCGGTGTTTGCTTTTTGATTCCTGATTGCATTTTCTTGAACTTCTTTTTCTGGGGAGACGGTTTTATCCCTGAAAATTTGAAATAGTTGATGCTGATATCCCTGAATCTTTTTATGGATAAGAACCAAATGATCATTAAAATGAGCTGGAAAGGAGAAAAAAAGTATGAAAAACCCAATGACCAAAAATACGAAAACCCCGGTAATGTGATACACAGTTATTTTTTTATTTCCATCGCCTTCAGGTAGGGGCTGTATTTGAGGTGCCTTATGGGGAGGATTTTCAGGCTCATTGCCTGCAAATCCATTGATATCTCTGTTTTTGACGGATGCCGGGATTTTAAGCTCTTTTGCACATTCTTTGACGATGGGGGCATCGATTGTTTTTTTTTCTTTCACATATCCGGATAAAAGACAATGGTCACAGATTACATTAATCCTTCGGGGAAACCCCCCGGAATATAAAAAAATATCCTGAACGGCTTCTTCATGAAAAATAGGGTAGGTTGCACCGGCGATATTCAGGCGGTGCCGGATATATTCTCCTGTTTCATCCGGAGTTAAGGGGTCAATATTATAATTTAGCGTTAATCGCTGCCTTACAGCCCGGTTCTGATTTCGGTTTAAAATTTCATTGAATTCGTTCTGACCGATAAAAAAAATATTAATCAGCTTGACATCTGTTTTTTCTATATTTGATAAGAGCCGGATTTCTTCAAGCATTTCCTGGGTTAGAAGCTGGGCTTCATCAATGATGAGCAGCACCTTTTTCTTGTCTTCACTGGCCTGAATTAAAAATTTCCTAAAATAGGCTAGAAAAGCCCCTTTTGTTAGAAACTCTTTTTCAATTCCGAAACCTGCAGCGATATAATTGAAAAAATCCAATTTTTCCAACCCTGGGTCGGAAACAATTGTTGATATGATATCCTCACTCAAACTTTGGAGAAGAGCGTTAATCAACGTGGTTTTGCCTGTTCCCACATCCCCTGTGAGAAGTAAAAAGCCCTTGTTGTCAAGTATTCCATATTTTAAAGTGGCAAGGGCTTCCTTGTGCTTTTCTCCAAGCCACATGAATGCGGGGTCAGAGCTTATTTGAAATGGCTTTCGCTTTAACTGATAATAATTTGTATACATAGTGACTTTTATAAATTATGAATGAACTCCATGTCTTTATTCTGTGTATTTTTGTTTCCGATCACCAGAATTTCAATTCGATTGTTTTCATTTTTTGTAAAATATAATCGGCCATTATAGGAAAACAATACCTCAAAGCAAGAGGTTCTGTTCTTCTTACCTGAAAAAACTTTCCTTTTGATGATGACCTTATCCGGGTCGCTGTCCAGCATATGAATAAGCTCCTCAACCTTTATCTGATGCTCCTCATCTAAATTTAAAAATCCGGACAAGGCTTTTCGGTTGATTTCAATGTTTTTATATAGAACAGAAAATCGTTTCAAAACAAAATCAAATTCAGTTCGTCTGATTTTGGGAGTTTTTCTTCTCTCATATGTTTGAATTTTAGATTTTAACTCCTCAATCTCCCTTTCTTTTATTTGTTTGAACTCAATAAATGTATTGAATTTTTCTTCTAACGAAATGATTTCCTGAAACATCTCTTCCTCATTGACACTAGCTTTCCTGCGGTCCTCTTGATACTTGGAATTTAGGGCCTTTATATTTTCAAATAAACCTTGACGCTCTTTTTTCAGATCTTCGAGAATTTGTTTATGGATTTTATCTTCTTTCTGAAGGTCGGTCATCGCTTGTATATTCTTCTTTTGATCTGCAACTGATTTGGAGCTACCAATTTTATAAAAGATGAGAAAGACAGAGAATGAAATCCCCAAATAGGCAAACAAGATAAAGTTACCAAGAAATGATCCATGGTCCAGTTTTACTTCAATTTTAATATTCAAACTGCCGTTTAAAAGCTCAAAATTTCTTTTTGCGATCGTCTGAGCATCATCCGTTGTTTCTTTTGTGGGGGGATTCACATCAGAATAGATTGGATAAATAATTCTTCCTTGAGATGTACTCACAAAAATATTAAGATCAAGCCCTGTGATTTCTAAAATCTTATCTTCTGTCAAAAATCCGTGGATATTTTTTGAAATTTGTTCCTCCAGTGAAAGAGACCCGTTCAATAACGGCTTTAAATCACCGATCAGAATATTCTGAATTTTAGGGACATACAGCTCACTGAGATATTTTTCACTGAGAATCAATGTAACAGTATATAAGACCGGAGTGGCAAGCAGGCAAAGAATGGCTATCTTAATTGGAAAATACTTCATGATGATTCCACTCTATGTTTCCGGAAATTTAATACTATCTCAGTGTTTTGATGGAATGATGATATCATAATAGGATTTATTGCCTGAAGTTGCTTTATGACTAATTTCTCCGTTCAGGCTGGATTTGATATAATCAAATTCATGTGCCAAGGTTGTGGGATCAGATATTGATAAGGAATCTCTATAAATAATACACAGATGGTCTTGTAGAACAGAGGCATTTATATAAATTAAGGGAGGACTCTTTATTCCAGAGATTGGGTTGAGAGAGCTTTGAATTAATTTTTCAATCAACGTATAAATTTCCTCATAACTGCCATTGAAAATATTTTCTGTTGTTCCAGAAAATGAAATCCGAACATCATATTTTTTGTATTGTTTTTTAAGATTGGACAACAATTTTTCAATATTTAATGAATCCGGTACAAATTCAATTCTATCGTCTCCATAAAGAGCTTTCATCATGTCTTTTTCAAATTCAAAAATTTTAGAACTCAATTGATCCGGAACAATCATAACTTCAGGGTTATTTTTATCCAAGGAACCAATTGTCAGCTGCCCTTGCTGTTCTTTAATCCAAATCCCTGTTTTTAATATGGTATCCATTTTGATTTTTTTCATAATACCTTCTCCAGCGAATAGATAAACGAATAAGAAAAACCCTGAATTATATTGTCTAAAACTTACTCGTTAATCCGAAAATTCTCAAGATATTTTTACCGAAGTAATTATTGTTTCCATTGCGGGAGCAAGATCCCCTCGTCATTTTTTTCAATTTCAGGAAGATCAAGAATGGATTCATTGATAAGCTGTGATTTGTTTTTTCTTGATTCTATTGAATTTTCGTTTACTATTCTATTAAGTGTATCATCTATCATATGAGAAAAAAACCTTGATTCCTCGGATTGTAAGGCCAACTTTAAGTATTTAGCGGCTTTTTCAATCTCACCCTGCTGGTAATATGTCATCCCAAGATGATATTTTATGAAACCATTTTCCGGGGCCTTTTTTTCAGCATCGGATAAAAGCCAGAACGCCTGGGAGTAAATTCCCTTATGATAATATGCCCATCCTAAAGTGTCTGACAGCGCCGCATTGTCAGGATTCTTTTCATAAGCATCTTGAGCTATCTCAAGGGCCCTGTCCGTATCCTGATGATTTTCAAGCAATAACCAGGCAAGATTACTTTGAAAATCAGGAAAATCTTGAAATTTTTGATATCCGGATTGTATTATCTCAAGGGCCATGGGCAGCTCCATTCGATTAACATAAAGCGAGGATAACTCAATCCATGCCTCTGGATAGTCCGGCTTTTTTATCATGCATTCTTTCAATATTTCCACGGCTTTTTCAAACTTACCTTCATTTTTATAATAATTTGAGAGCATTATATATATATATCCTGGGGCATCGTTAAATGTCAAAGCCCTTTTTAAATAGGTTTCCCCTTCTGATTTTCTTTCTATCAATAATGATATCTTGCCCGCCATGTAGTATTTTTCATATGATTCATCTCCGTGAGAAAGACTTTGCCTTATAAAATTATCTGCTACTCCGTTTTGACCTGTTTTTACCAGTATCATGCAATACCTGTAGGAGACATCTACCAGTTCAGGAATTCTCTCTATAATTTTTTGATAATGGTGTATTGCCTGGGTATAATTTTCAGATAATTCTTCGATTAACCCCAAATAGTAATAAGAGATATAAGCTTTATGTTGATTTAAGTATGTGGATTTAATAAATTCCTCTTTAGCGAGATCATATTTCTTTAAACCGATCAAATTCAACCCCTTAATAATACGTCCCTCAAAATTTTCTGGGTATATCTCTACCAGTCGCTCTATATAGCTTAGAGATAGGTCATATTCTTCTTTCTTGTAAAGCAATTCCGAAATCAACAGCAGCGATTTATAATGGTTTGGGGAGATCTGTAGTGCGCCCATGAGACTGTTCTCGGAAAGCTTGACCTTTCCATTTATCAAATGCGTAATTCCTAAAAGATACCGGGCATTCAGCAATCCTGGTTTAAATTCAAGCGCAGCTTTGAAATGTGCTGTAGCATATACGGGTTTCCCTTTATAAAGCCAGTATTTGCCTTGAAGAAGCTCAAACTCTGCTAATGGATCTGGGAATTTTTCTTTCAGTTCAGTAATGATTTTTTCTGCATCAGTAAATTTATTATTCAGAATATATACATCTGCCAGTATTAATTTGTGATACTTGTCATCCTGGTTGTTTGAAATACTTATAAGGATTTCCTCTGCTTTTTTATTGTTTTCCCGGGCAAGATATAATTTCACTAAATAATACTTCAGGCTAATATCTTCAGGCTCTGTTCTTATGGCCTGTAAGACAGATTTTTCTGCATTTTCATATTGGTTATCCAAAAGATAATAATCGGCGAATAAAAGGTCTATCTGAGGAGATAATTTTTTATTTTTCTGCACAATTTGAAATATTTCATTAGCTTCTTCTAATCTATTGGACGATTTCAGAAAAATAGCAAGCTTCATCAGAGCTCTTTGAGAGTCCTTCGAACCGATGATCGCCTTTCTATAATAATTTTCAGCTTTATCAATCTCATTGGTCATAAGATTGATATCTGCTCGAATTAAATCCAACTCTGGGTCATCAATTTTATTTTCACTTAAAAGTTCACAAATTTTTTCAGCTTCAGGAAGTTTCCATAAAAGAATATAAACTTTTGCAAGATTAATTTTTGTACTCATATCATCCGGATTGTTATCTGCCACCTTTTTCAGAAAAGATTCAGCTTTATCAAATCTACCAAGTTTGAGATAGGCCTTACCGATCTTTTTGGCAAGGGAAGTGGTTTTTTCATTTTTAGAATATGAATTCGACCAGAGATTCACTGCCGTTTGATATTCCCTTCTGGCAAAGGCAAGATCACCTCTTTCCTCCATGGATAGGAGATCTTCACTTGGTCGGTTTGTACATGTCCAGAGGGTAATACTGAGCAGATATATGATCAGTAAATTTTTCATTTTTTTACTTAGAGAAATTAAAAAAGCAATCATCACCATGAAAATCATATAAAGCATGATTTCCAGCCTGTTATTGATGATATAATTTAATAATTTTAACAATCCATTTAAGAACCATGGCAATTCATGACTTTTTCGCTTTGAAAACCCTTGTCTCTCATTATTCTTTGACTTTTCGACATTTTCAATATTTCCCGAAGAATGAAAGTCGAGTTGATCTGTGTTTGAAGCACTAAGCATATTGCCCAAGGGTTGAAGTTCTGAAATAAAAGAATTTTGCAATGCTTCAACATTGTTTAACATATTTCCCATAAAATTTATATGAGACACCGTTTTCCGGAGGGTTTCATTTTTTTCATCAATGTTTATGGGTTCATCTATAGTATTTGGATTTTTTATTTCGTTCTTCTTTCCGGGTGCAATAACGCTTTCTTGAGTTATCGACCTGGCTTTTTTCTGCAGTTCTGTATATTCATCAAAAATTTTTTTTGCTCTAAGATTTGCCAGCATCATCCGATCAATTGAGTTTTCCGGGTAAATTGAATCCTGTACCAGAATATTCATAGGGATATTGATTTTAATCTGATCGACTGAAATGAAGTATTTTTTTTTTCGCTAAGATATTTTTCAGAAGAAGAACTGAAAGAAAAGTTATCGTAAAAGTATAGGATATTATTATCTTGAGTTGACCTGTCAATTGGTGTATGTTCAATTCGCAAATTATCCGATTGATCATTATGCATAAAAAATGCAAGAGAATGACTTGTTGCGACTATATAAAAAATTAATATTAAAAGATTAACTTTAAATCTCAAATCCATACCTGTAATAGGCTATTCTTTTTGTTTGACAAATGATTAGCACATGATAAATGGATATACAAGTATTCTAATTTTTAAACGGGGGACTGAATGAAAGTTTTATTAAAAATTATTTATATTTCCTTAATCGCCTTCTTTTTAACAGCCTGTCAAACTGATCTCGAAAAAAAGAATCGTTCTATAAAAAAGGCGCAGCCTACTATGATAATAAAGAGTATAAAAAGGCGGAAATAGAAATTAAAAATGCCTTGCAGATAGACCCCGGCTATGTAGACGCCTATCATCTCTTGGCCAAAAACATGCTCAAACTGGGGAATGTTAAAGATGCCTTTGCTGTTTATAGTAAAATTGTCCAAATAGATAAAGAGAATATTGAAGCCAATCTTAAATTGGCTGAATTTTTATTATTAGGTAAAAACACAGAACAGGCGATGGAAAAAATTGTTTTTATCCTCGACAAAGAGCCAAAAAACATTGAGGCCCTGCATGTGAAATCACAAATTTTCATGCAAAAAGAATTATTTGACAAAGCCTTTTCTGTCTATGAAACCATTCTTGATATTGATTCAAATAATATCCCTGCAATACAGAACATGGCAAAAATTCATGCCATTGGTAAAAGATCGGATGAAGCCGAGGCCCTTCTTTTAAAGGCAATCACCCTGGATGAAAAAAATTTGCAGGTCAGAATGCCTCTCATCGGTTTTTATATACAACAGGGAAAACTTGAAAAGGTTGAAAATCAGCTTCAACAAGCAATTATGAAAAGCCCTGAAAATTATGAAGCATATATACTGCTGGGTAATTTCTATTTTAATCAGAAAAAAAATGATAAGGCTGAGAGCGCTTATCTGGATTCAATAAAAGCATCCCCATCCGTATTAAAACCTTATATGATTGCCGCCGATTATTATGATAAGCTGAATCGTCAGGACAAGGCCTTGGAAATGTACACAAAGGCTTCCTCTTTGGAGCCGGACAACATTTCTGTTCAAGATACCATTGCAAGATTCCACTATTCGCATAAAGACATTGAATCCGCCAATAAAATAATATCAAAGATTCTTTCAAACCGGCCTCAATATTATCCTGCACGGATGCTGAAAAGCGAAATTATGGTATCTGAAAATAAATTTACCGAGGCTTTACAGCTCCTTGATGCACTTGAAAAAGAAGAGCCCAAGGCCCCACGGACTCATTATTTTAAAGGGCTTTGCTTTATTGGCACAGGGAATTATGAACAAGCCAAGGCATCGGTAAGTAAGGCTGTTGAACTTAATCCCGGTTATTTTAAGGCCAGAATGTTACTCTCTGACATCTATCTTCACGAACAATCCTTTGATTCGGCACATAAGGAAGCTTCTGCGGCCCTTGAGCTAAACCCCAATGATTACCAGGCAGGGATCATCAGGGCCAATGCATCAATAGGCCTTAAAAAACCGGGAGATGCCGAAAAGGATTTTCAAAAACTGATTGAAATCGCGCCTGAAAATCCCATGGCTTACTACCAACTCGGTTTGCTTAAATCAGCCCTAAAAGACTCTGATGCATCTATGAGATATTTGAAAGCGGCATATGACAAAAACAATAAGCTGATTGATGTTTTTTCACAGATCGTAAGAAACCATGTCATTAAAAAAGAATATAAAACCGCACATGATCTCTGTGAAAATCAAATTAAGCTCTATGAAGGACAAAAACCGCTGGTCGCCGTGGTGTATAATATTCAATCCGCAGTATATCTTGCTCAAAAAGATGCGGGAAAAGCCAAAGAAATGCTAAACAAGGCCATAGAAACAAATCCTGATTACATGCCCCCTTATGAAACCCTGGCAAAACTCTTCTTGGCGGAAAACAATAAAGAAAAAGCCATTGAACAATATAAAATCATTTTAGAGAAAAATCCCAAACTGGCTGCCCCTCACATGTTGATCGGAACCATTTATGATAGTGATAAAGACTATGAAAAGGCTGCAGATCACTATCGAAAAGCCCTTGAAATCAATCCTGAGTTCGCACCCGCGGCCAATAACCTCGCCTATCACCTTGCACAGAGAACAGATAATATTGATGAAGCCTTGAGGTTGGCCAAAATTGCAAAGGGAAAACTTCCGGAAGATCCTGGGATAATGGATACACTAGGAATGGCATATTATCGAAAAGAATTATATGGGAATGCGGCAAATGAATTCCTGGATAGTTTAAAAAAGATTCCAAATAACCCGACAGTTCACTATCATCTTGGTTTGGCGTATGCCAAAAAAGGCGATAAGCCCTTGGCTATTGCCTCCTTAAAAAAAGCCCTTGAATTAAACGAGAAGTTTGAAGAAAGCAAAGAAGCAGAGCAATTGATCGCGGAGCTTGAAAAATAGAAGAACCGGCAAAAAGACACCGATATATTATTCCTGCGCTTTTTGGTTTTAAGGCTGGGAAGCGCAGGCCTGTTTATGAAAATCCTGTAAAACTTAATGTATAAACTTGACTTGCTCTCGGCAGGTGGATTATTATACGTGATATTAAAAATCGAATTCAGCAAGTAGAAACCAGTTACTAATTTTCAAATTAAAAATAACCTTACCCTCAAATTTACTTAACCTGTTTATCCGGGAGGAGCCAGGATGAATGATCTTTTAAAAAATATGAGAAATTCACACAAAAAGGGGGCATCCGGCCCTAAAAAAAACGATGACGGCCATGAGTATTCACAAAAAGATGGCAAAAAATACAGGAAAAGGTCTCCGAAGACCTTCTTCTTGAAGCTAAAATTCGTCACCATAATGCCGCCTCGGCTTTTTTTGAAAACCTGAACCGGCTGTTCGCAACGGATGTGGCTCTTGCAGAAAACAAAGGGTTTAAAATCAAGGCCAATGATACTTTGGGAACGCATTATACCAAGGACGAAATTCTTTCGCTGATAAGAACCATGCGAAAAAAAAGGCAACGTTTGCAGCCATTGCTGACTATTTGAAAGAAAAGGGCATCCCAACATTTTCGGGAAGAGGCGAATGGCATGCCCAGACCATTCATCGGCTCTGCAAATAAATCAGTTCTTTTCAGTCCCCTGCTGATGACGGCAAATGCTGTTTTCAATGTGGGTTTGACA
>JAAUSZ010000164.1 GCA_012031875.1 Desulfobacula sp. | reverse complement strand
GGCCTTAACGACGGTTCATCACCAAGGGAGAACGGGAACAGGCCCTGGAACAACTGGAGGAAAACAGGCGGAAGGCGTCAAGACCGCAACCATTGAAAAATCCTCATGGAGACCGGGTTCCTGAGAAGACAGGATTTAAGCCGTATCCTGGCAAAATTCGCCATGATCGAAACCCGGCTTTTGGACCGGGACTATGCAAAATGCTCATCAACCGGGACCTTGCTTCCCGGAAGGATATCGACCGGGCCTTCCGGAAGCAGTTGAACAATTTCGAAGACAGCGGGGTGGCCATCCCCCTGGGGGATATCCTGGTGGAGGCCGAAGTGATTTCCGGTGAAATCCGGGATGAAATCATGGCGGCCCAGGACAGGACCGGAAAGAGAAAAACCGCCCTGGACCCGTCCACCGAGTTTTCTTCGGATTTCGGGGCCTTTGTGGACCTCCAGGTTTCCGATGACCGGGTGGAGGCCTGGATGAGGGTTCCAAAGACGGCCCAGGGCACGACGGATATCGAACCCGTTAAAAAACTCATTAAAAAACGGGGAATTACCCATGGGGTGGCAAAGGATGAAGAAATCCACCATTTTCTGAAAACCTGCATCGACCCCCATGAAAAATTCATCGTTGCCCGGGGAAGGGCTCCCAGTGTGGGGAAACCGGCTGAAATCATCTATCATTTTAACACGGAGGCGGATTCCGCAGGGCTCATTAACGAGGACGGATCCATTGACTTCAGGGCCAGGGGGGAGTCTCCCTTTGTCAAACGGGGCCAGCTCCTGGCGGAAAAAAAACCCATGGAACAGCCCAAATCCGGCATGGATGTTTTCGGCGAGCCTCTCCTGGTCGGTGAAGTGGATGATGTCCCGCTTCTGGGCGGCCAGGGAACGGAATTGTCCGGGGACGGGCTCAAGCTGACGGCCACCCTCACGGGCCAGCCCGGCATTGATATTAAAGGCGTGATTTCAGTCCTGGAGTCCTTTACCGTTAAAGGGGATGTGGACTTTAAAACCGGAAATATCAATTTCCGGGGCAATGTCATTGTGACCGGAATGGTCAAGGAAGGCTTTCTTGTGGAATGTGAAGATCTGACCGCCAATGAGATCAACGGGGGGATCATCCGCATCCGGGGGGACCTGAAAATTTCCAACGGGATTGTGAATGCACGCGTTGAGACCGAGGGCAGCGTCCAGGCCAAATTCCTGAACAAAACAAATCTCCACGGATATGGAAACATCATGATCACCAGGGAAATCATGGAATCCCATATCGCGGTCAGCGGAGCCCTGACCAATGACACCGGAAGGATTACCGCATCCACCATTGCGGCCCGCCGGGGCCTCAGCGTTAAGCAGATCGGCACGGAAAAGGCGGAATTCTCCACCATCAAGGCCGGGGCCGATGACCATATCCGCTGGGTGGCTGAAAAATACGAATCAAAGATCGAGACCCTGAAAAGGGAGATGGATCTCATCTTTGACAAAAAACTTCAATACGACGACGCGTATAATACCATGCATGTGGATATCGCCAACCAGACCTTTGCCCAGGAAAAACTCACCCAGAAAATCGACTTTCTTGAAAACAGGCTGGGAGAAATAAAGGAAAAGGATGAAAAGGATAGAATCGTCAAAGAATTAAAAGAGCTTCAAATAACCGTCGGGAATGCAGATGAGCGGATCAGGGGCATTTTCCGGGAGCAGGATCTGGTCCAGCAGAACTCAATGGCATGCGAAAGCAGGATAGAGGCCCTGGACCAGGAAATCAAAGACATTAAAAAAGAAAAGGATAAAATCATCGGCCGGATTGAAGCCGACCCGCCGGTTCCCGAGCTGAAAGCCGTTAAAAAGATTTATGCCGGAACCCGGATCACCGGCACCGCGGCTTCCATGATCCTGAAACAGGATTTCGGGGCCTCCAGATTCACGGAAATAGATACCGGCGACCCCGATAACCCCAAACAACTGGTTCATCAAACCCTGAACATATAAAGGACAAAATCCATTTCCGAGGACAGACAACATAGAATTCTGGTGGTTGAATCCACCACCGCCTTAAGGAACAGGATAAAAGCCGTCCTGTCGGCCCAGGGGTACGGGGTGGAATGTTTCAACGTCTCTTCCGAAGCCCTGGAAGCCCTGGAAGCTTCGAAGCCGAGCCCGTACACGGTGATCATCTCCAGCTATATGATGCCCAAAATGAAGGGGGATGAAATCCTGAAAACGGCAAGAGAGGTTTCACCCCATACGCAAAGGATCCTGATCGCGGACGTATCTGAACTGGAAACCCTGGTCAATGCCGTAAACCTGGCCGGGATCAACGCCTGCCTCACCCTTCCGTTCAATGACCAGGACCTGCTGCACCAGACAGAGCTATGCTGCCGCCAGTATGATATGATCCGGAAACAAAACCATTTTAAGCGGCTCACCCAGCACCAGAACCGGCAATTGTTCCAGATGGCAGGCAATTATAAGAAAAAAGACCTCCTTTACCTGTCCCAGCTTGAACAAAAGAAAAAGGAAATCCGGATTCTTGAATCCAGGATCCGGTCGGCCGGAGGCTCTCTGGATGCGGACAAGCCTGTTCTGTTGCAGGATATCCTGGCCAAACGCAATATTGCCTTTTCTCCGGAGGCCCTCGGTTCCCAGTTTGTTTTGATGAAAAAGGAAATCAAACAGATTCTTGAAACCTCGACCCCCGCGGCCTATATCACCCTGGCGCCGGTTCCCTACAAGGCCCGGCCGGCACCCCCGGCCCCGGAAGCCGGGGACACGGTTCAACAGGCCATGCAGCTATTTTTTGCGCTCTTTCTGAAACATAAGCCCTCGGAAACCCACCCCCTTGAGAGAATAAAAGAAATCATTCCTGAGGATATGTTTGAGGTCAGGCTTTCAAAAAACAATACCCAGGCCTTTTTAACGCTGAAAACAGGGGACACCCATCTGCTGGAGCCCTCCCATGTCCGCCGGTTCCTTGAAAAAAAACGGATCATCAACGGCGTCAAAGAGGATCATGTCATTCAAGCCTGGCTCTTCAAGGCCATGCCCGGAGATCCTCCCTTTGTTGTTGCCGCGGCAGGGAGCCGAAATATCCGAAAAACGCAGAGGTCCGGTATCATTTCCCCACCCGTTTCCTCCATGCCGGAAAGGTGAACCCGGACGGCAGTATCAATTTCCAGGACAGGGGGGATATCCCCTATGTGGAAGACGGGGCCTTTCTGGCCGCTAAAATCTTTTCCGAGCAGGGAGCGCCGGGAATTGATGTGTTCGGCCATGAAATCCCCGTGGATGAACCGGTTGACCTTGCCTTTGCCGCAGGGCCGGGAACCCGGCTCTCGGAAGACGGGGTGAGGATCTATGCCGTAACAGCGGGGCAGCCCCACCTGGACGCCCTGGGCAATGTCACGGTCTGCCCGGAATTTAAGATCAAGGGAGATCTCGGGTTTGAAACCGGCAATGTTAATTTTGACGGCAACGTCGTTGTGAACGGATCAGTCAAGGAAGGATTCAAGGTCAAATGCGCTTCTTTAACGGCCAGGGAAATCCAGGGCGCGGAAATTGATATTTCCGGGGATCTGAATGTCTCCCTCGGCATCGTGGATACCGAGCTGGTAAAGGTCAAAGGATCGGTCCAGGCCAAATTTATCCACAACTCAAAAATCAGCGCGTTCGGCGATCTCATTGTCCAAAGGGAGATCATTGACTCCAGAATCTATTTAAGCGGAGCCTGCATCAATGAAAACGGCCTCATCGTCAATTCCATCATCTCCGCGAAAATGGGAATCCGGGCCGGGAATATCGGAAATCCCAGCTCAAAACCCTCCACCCTCACCGTGGGGGTGGATGAGCATACCAATCTTTTAACGGCAAGGATTGACGCCCTGCTGGACGGCAATAGAAAAATCATCCATGAGCTTGAAACCGAGGTTCAGGCGCTTGAGGCGGAAGATCAGAACCTTCACGGCGTCATCTCCAAACACGCTTATGTCCAGGACCGGGCCCAGCTTGAACTGAAAGATATTGAAAAAAAGATGGGAAACCTGAAGGCCTCCGGGAATATGGCGGCATACCAGAAAGTGGTGAATACGGTCAAGGAAATCCGGATCAAGGCCAAAAAGGCTGAAGAAGAAATTAATACGGGTTTTGACCGCCAGGATGCCATTGCCCTTGAAATTTCCCGGAAAACCACCCGGATCAAAGAACTGGAAGCTCTCAACCAGGAATTGTCCGATGAAAAAAAGGGGCTGCTTGAATTTTCCGGCAGGACCCCCCCCCTGCCGGAAGTCAAGGTCGGGAAAAAAATCGAATCCGGGACAAAAATTTTTGCCGCCAATTCTTCCCTGACCCTTCACACTGCCTCTTCCCGGTGCAGCCTTAAAGAATTTCCAAAAAGCCCGGCCGGGTCAGGGGGCGTTCTTTTCTATGAAATGCGGATCATCAGTTAATGAAACGCCTATGCCTTTTTTGCCGCCTGCATCTTATCCTTTAAAAAGGGCACATAGGCCATATCCGTTTTCATGATATGGCTTTTGAGCCAGTCTGTCAGAAAGTCCATGAGATCCATGGTCACAGTGGCCCTGCCCTTCTCAAAATCCGCCTGGAAGGATTTCACCCTGGCCACCAAATCCCTGTGGATCTTTTGATGATTTTCCGTTTCCGGGTATCCATGTGTTTTAAACCGATCTTCTTCAAATCCGAAATGAAATACCGTGTATTTTGCAAGATCGTTCAGGATGCCGCCGGCTTCCCTTGCTCCCTTCTGCTGTTTCATGGCCCGATGCAAAAGATTGATGAGGCGCACGAGTTCCTTATGCTGGGTATCGATTTCCGGGATTTGGGTCTCAAGGGCCGGCCGCCACGGCATCAGATCCGGGACCTGCTTTTCACCAGCCCCTGAATCCGGCACTGCCGCGCCCTGGTCCATGGACACCCTGAAAATACTGATCATCCGCCTCAGGTCCAGGGAAAGTTGATCCAGGTCCTTGGCGCCATTGGTCAATCCCCCCGCCCTTTTGGACATTTCCGAGGCAATGCCGTCCACCCGGGCGATATCCTTGGCAATCTCGGAAGCCACCTGGGAACTCTGGGCCACATTCTCATTCACCTCGGCAATACCAATGGAGGCCTGCTCGATATTCCCGGCCACTTCCGTGGCTGTCCGGGACTGCTCTTCAACAGCTTCTGCAATCTCATGGACAATATGATCCACGCTGGAGATGACCTCGGAAATGGCGCCGACCTCCTGGACGGTTTCCCGGGTGGAGTTCTGGATTCCCTCGATCTTTTCCCGGATGCTTTCCGTTGCCTGGGCCGTCTGGGCCGCCAGGTTTTTGATTTCCCCGGCCACCACGGCAAAGCCCTTTCCGGCCTCACCGGCCCTGGCCGCTTCAATGGTGGCGTTCAAGGCCAGAAGATTGGTCTGTTCCGCAATATCCGTGATGACCTGGGTGACCCCGGTAATTTCCTTTGCCGCCTCCCCCAGGCGGCCCACATTTTCCTTGGCCTTGCCCACCTGCTGTTTGGCCCTGCCTGAAATTTTCCCGGCTTCGGTGCAATTCTGTGCAATTCCGGTAATATTGGACTGCATGAGGCCCGCGGCATCGGCCACCATGGAAATATTGGTGGAGGCTTCCTCGCTGGCCGCGGCAACCGTATGCATGCTTGAATTCATTTCTTCGGCCGCGGCAGCCACGGAATTGGACCGGGAGGATAAATCAGAAGATTCCTCATGCATGCGGCCCGAGGCCATAAACACTTCCGATGAGGAAGCGGCCACGGTTTCGGTTTTCCTCCCGATATTCATGATGATGTCATCCAGGTTTGAAATAAACTGGTCAAAGCAATGGGCCAGGATGCCGATCTCATCCTGACGGTTCAGGGAAAGCCGGACGGTGAGATCCCTGTCCTGCCCCTGGATGGATTTTTCAAGCCCCCCGGGTCAGGATTTTCAGGGGCCTGAAAAAAATAAAATGGAAAACCAGCCCATGGCCGCCAGGGCAAAGAGAAAACAAAGAAACGTGATCCCCATCCTTACTCCCGATGATTGAAAATAATGAAAAAAAACCGCCTGGATGGAACAACGCCCCACCCAGAATGACAGCCGTAACCCCACCCAGCTTCAGATCCAGACTTTTTTCGCAAGAATGTGAACAATTTGAATTTCTCCTTATCCTGTTTTTCCCGGCAGGCTCACGGTAACGGTTGTTCCCTTGCCCACGGTGCTTTGAACAAAAATTTTCCCCTTGTGTTCCTTGACAATATTATAGGCCATGTTCATGCCCAGACCGGTTCCCTTGCCGATCTCCTTGGTCGTAAAAAAAGGATCAAATACCTTTGAAAGGTGTTCCTCCTTTATCCCGCACCCGGTATCTGAAACCGAAACCACTACATTGTCGCCTTCCTTTTTAGTCTCAATCCGGATCTCTCCTTTTTCCTCTATGGCCTGGGCCGCATTCATCAGGATATTCATGAATACCTGGTTCAATTTCTGGGGAAATCCCTCAACCCTGGGGATATCCCCGAATTCCCGGGTCACGGCGGCCTTATATTTCAATTCATTGTAAACAACATTCAAGGTGGACTCAAGCCCCTTATTAATATCCACCAGCATCTGCCGGTCATTGCCCGGATGGGCAAAACTTTTGAGATCAGCAACAATTTTTCCGACCCTCCGGGTTCCCTCCTTGCAGTCCTGGAGCAATTCAGGGATATCCTTTTTAAGATAGTCCAGGTCCTTCTCTTCTTCAAATTGCCGTATGGCCTTGAGGGCCTCTTTGATTTCCGCGCTCAGGCTTTTTTCCGCGGGTCCGGCCAAGGAGCGGCCCAGCTTCTGATAGCGGGACAAAATCTCGTTGACATCCTCCATATAGTCTTTCAGGGCTTCCAGGTTGCTGCCGATGAATCCGATGGGGTTATTGATCTCATGGGCCACGCCCGCGGCAAGCTGGCCGATGGAGGCCATTTTCTCGGACTGGAGCATATGGCCCTGGGTGATCTTCAATTCCCTGAGCGCCTCGTCCAGTTTGCCGTTCTGAAGGATCAGGTCCTCCTGCAATTGATGGTGGCTGCGCTCCAGGTGGATGATCCTTTCCCCGGTTTTGATCCGGGAGCGCAATTCATCGGGCTTGAAAGGCTTAACAATATAGTCATCCGCACCTGCGTCAAAGACCTCCACAAGATCGGTCATCTTGTCTTTCGCCGTCAGCAGAATGATATAGGAATAGGCTTTTTTTCCGGAAGCCCGGATCTTTTGGCATAGGGTGATCCCGTCCATTTCCGGCATCATCCAGTCGGAGATGACCATGTCCGGGCTCTGTTCCAGGAAGAGTTCCCAGGCAAGCCTGCCGTTTTCCGCCTCAATGATGTCGTGCCCGCTTTTTCCCACGGCCTTTTTGACAAGAAGCCTGGATACATAATCATCTTCGGCAATAAGAATCTTCATAAATCCCTCCTGTTCAGGGTGTTGGGGCGCTCATGCAGTTCTCTGGGGCAGTCCCGCTTCAGGATTTTTTGCCTGTCATTTTCTCGATCTCGATTTTGATGACAAGGGTTCGCTCAAGCATTTGGCCCGGATAATCATAGGCCTCGCCGGAATACTGGGCCATGATGATATCAAAGGCCCGGCGTTTTTCCTCGAGCCCGGAAAGAAAAACAGCCCTGCCGGAGCCGATGACGCTTTTGTATTCCACCCCCCAGTCGCAGGCCCGCTCCGCCTTTCTGAACCGGACAATCTCGTCCGCCTCAAAACAGACCCACGGGTTTTTCCGGATCAGGTCTATTTTTTGCCTTCCCGGGCCGAGTGCAGGTAAAGGGCTCCGTCCCGGTATCCGAAATTCATGGGCACCAGATAGGGCCTGTCCCCGTCCACCATGGCCAGGCGGCAGACGCTGCAAGCCTTTAAAATATCTTCAATCTCTTTTTGGTCCTTGATTTCTCTTTCTTTTCGTCTCATAGGAATGCCGCCTTAAATATTTCGTATTCCGGTTCGGTGAGTCCCTCCACCCCCATGGGGCGGTCCTTGCCGTCATGGCAGTCGGACCCGCCGGTAAGGATCAGATTGTGTTTTTTCGCCAGGGTTTTCAGATCCTCCTGCTGGGCCCGGGTATGGCCGGGATAATAGACCTCCAGGCCGCGGATTCCCGCCTCAAGAAATTCGGGCAGGACCCGGAGCACGATGTCCAGGGGCGGGAGGACCTCCTTATAATGGCCCGGGCCCGGAAAGGACCCGGCCGCCGGATGGGCTAGGGCGCAGAAGATACCCTTGTCCCGGATCAAGCCCCGGATGTCTGCCGGGTCTATTCCCGAAGGCAGATAGGCCGGGCTCCCATTGCCGAGGATGCGGGTGATGGTTTCCCTGTTTGTGATGCCGAAGGTTTCCGCCAGGGCCAGGGCAAAATGACGTCGGGTGGCGTTTCGGCTGAATCTTTCAATGTCTTCGGATTCCATGGCCCTCGGCAACAGGGGGGTCTCCCCCGGGGCCGAAGCAGCGGTTGATCTCTCCGACCCTGGCCCGGACAAGGGCTTCCCCCCTTCCTCCGGCAAAAATCCGATCCATCCGCGCCATCCATTCTTCATCCCGGACCCTGTCCGGAGAAAAATAGCACAGGAGGTGAAGGGTCCCGGTAAAAAGGATCTCTTAAAGCGAAGGGAAATTTCCACGCCGGGGATCACTTCCATTCCCGATTTTTCCCCGGCGTCAACTGCGGTTTTCAGCGCCTTGAGCGTATCATGATCTGTGACGGCAATGGCCTTTAACCCCAAAGAATTCGCCTTTTCAACCAATTCCTCCGGAGTGAATTCACCGTCCGATTCAGCGGTATGATTGTGCAAATCCGCAATTATTTTCCGGTTCATCTTGTTTTTTTTCAGATCTCCCCTGGTTTCCTGTTTTATCCGCCTGTTATTATACCTGTTTTTACAAAATTACAACCCAAGTTTATTCTATTGAAAAAAGAAGATAATCATTATATGACATAAGTCTGAGTTAAACATATGAGATCATCTTAACTTTTATGATATTGGAGACAGCACCCAAAATGCAGATTACGGAAAAAGATATGGATATCATCACAACCCTTGGAAAAATAGATACCGAAGCCAAGGCCAAAAAAATCTTTGAAACCTATATGGACCAGGAACACCTCGCCCGGATGCTCAAGATCAGCCACCCCGGCGTCCTGATACGGATCGCCAACGCCATTGCCCTGTGCAACCCGAAATCGGTGTTTGTCAATACCGGGTCCCCGGCGGACAAGCAGTTCATCCGGACCCTGGCCCTGGAGAAAAAAGAAGAGGCCCCCCTGGCCATGGAAGGCCACACCATCCATTTCGACCTGGCCAAAGAACAGGGCCGGATCATTGACCGGACCTATTATATCGCCAACCCGGAAGACGAGGTTTCCTCCCTGGCCAACCGCATGGACAGGCCCACGGCCCTGGAACAGGTCCGGTCCAATATGACGGACATCATGAAAGACATGACCATGATCATCGGCTTTTATATGCGGGGTCCGGTGGGAGCGCCCGCTTCAAACCCGGCCCTGGAGATCACCAGTTCCGCCTATGTGGCCCACAGCGCCGAACTCCTATACCGGAACGCCTATGCCGCCTTTGACCGGGAGGTCAAGGCCCTGGGCCATTTTTTTACCAATGTCCACAGCGAAGGCCTGAACCGCACCGAAGACCTTCCCGACGCCAGGGTGTTCATGGACCGCAAATTCCGGACCACCTACGCCTGGAAATGCACCTATGCCGGAAACACCCTGCTGCTGAAAAAGGGAAACCACCGGTTCGCCGTGGACAAGGCCGTCAACGACAATCCGGGAAATGAATTGTCCGAACATATGTTTATCACCGGGATCCACGGTCCTAGGGGCCGGATCACCTGGTTCGCCGGGGCCGCGCCCAGCGGATGCGGCAAGACCACCACGGCCATGGCGGCAATGTCTTCATCGGCGATGACCTGGCCCAGATGTGGATCGCCAAAGACGGGTCCATCCGGAGCATCAACCCGGAATGCGGAATTTTCGGCATTGTGGAGGATGTGAACCAGGAGGGCGACCCCCTTCTCATGAAGGTCCTGCGGCAGCCCGGCCATGAGGTCATCTGGTCCAATGTTCTCATCGACGAAAACAAAGTGCCCCACTGGGTGGGAAACAACGAAACCCCTCCCAAAAAAGGAGTCAATTTCCAGGGAGAATGGGTTGAGGGCAAAACCGATGAAAACGGCAAACCCGTCCCGCTTTCCCACCCCAATTCCAGGTGCACCCTCAGTTCAACCTCCCTGGAAAACTATTCCAAGGAAGCGGAAAATCCGGAAGGGGTCATTACAAGGGTCTTTACCTACAGCGGCAGGGACGCCGATACCATGCCCCCGGTCTGGGTGGCCCCCACCTCCGACGCCGGGGTGGTCATCGGGGCCTGCATCGTGTCCGCGGCCACGGCCACGGAAGTCGGGGCCACGGGCGTCAAACGGGCGCCCTGGGCCAATGCCCCCTTTATTCCCGGCGCCCTGGCCGATTATATGGATGTCCAGTTCAGATTTTTCGGCAGCAGCCGGATCAAGCCCGAATACAGGCCCGTCATGGCCGGGCTCAATTATTTTCTCACGGACCAGGCCCGGGGCGGCAGTTCTCCCAGACTTCTCGGTGAAAAAAGAGATGTCAAGGTCTGGCTGTCCTGGCTGGAACGGTATGCCCACGATGAAATCGGGTATCTGTCCACCCCCATCGGTAATCTTCCCGTATATGAGGACCTGAAAGTCCTGTTCAAGGATATCATCAGCAAAGATTATCCCCGGGATCTGTATGTCAAACAGTTTTCCCTTTATCTGGACAATATCATCAAACGGATCGAACTCCAGGAGGCAGCCTATGCCAAGGAGAAAGGGCTTCCGCCACAGTTGCCGGAAATCCTTGCCGGGCAGAAGCAGGCCCTTCTGGCGCTCAAAAAGGCCCACGGCAGCATTGTCCATCCCGATGTGTTTGCAGGATAAACCTTAACCCTTTATAAACCTGACGGCCGGAGCCCCATGAGCAA
>JAAUSZ010000163.1 GCA_012031875.1 Desulfobacula sp. | reverse complement strand
TCGGAAATATCCTTCCGGATACCGGCAAAGACGGCAAGATTGGCCATGGCCTGGAGTTCTGCATCTTCACCATAGGCCTTTACCAGCCCTGGATATTCTTTCGCTTATCCGGGCGGCAAAGGACCAGGATCAGGGGCTTGTCCGGGTGCGTGAAAAACCGGTTTAATTCCTGGTTTACCGAGGCTTTGGCAAAAAGGGCCTCTTCTTTTTCCCGGCTGCCGGCAAAGGTATCATGGTAATAGGGATAAAACCGGTCCATGCCGATCCCCGGAGGAATCACCCGGTAGGCCGGCAGGGTCCGGTTGCGGTAAAGTCCGTACTGGACTTCAATCTCCTGACGGGTACTGGTGATGACCCTGTCGGCGGATTTCAGAATCTGTTCTTCCATATCAATGCGGTAGTCGATTTTCAGCCGCCGATTCATCTCATGGATATCGACCCCTTCCTCCATCAGTCTGGCTTTCTTGGACCGGCCCAGGGAATGGCCGGTATAGACCAGGGGGAGGCCAAAGAAACCGGCCAGCTCCATGGCCACATATCCCGCATCCGGGTAGTGGCCGTGGACAATATCCGGGATGTCTTTTTCCCGGCGGATGAATTTAATGGTCTTATCCACAAATTCATCCAGATGGGGCCAGAGCAATTCTTTGCGGATATATTTTTCCCCTCGCATTGGATCCGTACGATGCGGAATTTGTCATCCACCTGTTCCAGGGGCCGGCTGTAATCATCGGAACAGGCTTTATCCTGGATCAGCCGGGTGAATAAATCAATTTTCCGGACCTCATCCATGGCAGACAGGGTTTTGCATAATTCCACCACATATTTGACCTGGCCGCCGGTGTCTGCGTCGTGTCCCAGCTCCATGTTCTCGGCCCGGACCAGCCCGTGAATGCTGAACATTTGAATATAAAGTCCTTTTTCCAAAGTCATGCCTTTTGTCCCTCCTTCTGAATTCATCCCGGGATGCTGTTGTTTTGGGGCGATTTTTTTAATCGGTTGCGGTTTCAGGCGATTGAATCTTTTTCAGCAGTTGCAGATCAAAGGACTTGCTGTTCTCTCCAAAATAAATGGAACGGTGTGGAAAGGGGATTTCAATGTGGTGCGCATCAAAGGAGAGTTTGATTCTTCGCAGGTATTCCCGTCCCACCTCCCATTGCCGGATGGGCTTTGTCTTGATCCGTCCCTTAATGATGACGGAAGACTCGCTGAATTTGTCTAATCCGAAAATATCCGGATCTTCCAGCATAAGCGGGCCATAGGTTTCGTCTTCCCGCATCTCTTTTCCGACCTGTTTCATGATATCGATGACATGGTCGGTGTTTTCCTTATAGGCAACCCCTATCTCAAAAATATAGGCAGACCATTCATTGGTCAAATTGCTCAAGGTGGTGATATTCCCATTGGGGAAGATATGTACGGCGCCCCCTTGATCCCGGAGAACCGTGGTGCGGAAATTGATCTTTTCCACAAGCCCTCCCGTTCCGTTGACAAGGGCAACATCACCCACCCGGATCTGGTTTTCCAGGATGATGAAAAAACCGGCAATGATATCGCGGACCAGATTCTGGGCCCCGAACCCGATGGCAAGACCCACAACGCCCGCGCTGGCAATAATGGGACCGATTTCAACACCGAATTCCCTCAGCATCATCAGGCCGATGGTCAGCCAGAGTGCAATCAACAGAGCCTGCTTGATCAGACGGACAAGGGTTTCAATCCGTTTCTGGGATTCCGTAGGCGGTTCTCCCGCTGTCCGGCTTTTTAAGATGAGTTTTTTTTCAAGCCGCTGAATGGATTTTGAAGCAGCTTCATGGCAACCCATGCAAAACAATCATCATGGAGATGCGCAGTCCTGTCTTGGCAATGGCCTCCCAGGTGAACTCACCCAGAAAGCCATAAATGAAATTCATTTCATTCCCCCTTATCCAGTAAGGTTTTTATCCGCCAGGGCTTCTGAGTTCAGCATCTTATCCGGTTTTCTGAATACCGTAACATATCCCCCCGGTCAGATCAACGATTGAAACAGGACCCGGATGATTTTAATCGGGTCTTCTCTGTTTTGTTAAGGGGTTACCAGTCAATGGGAAAATAATCCTTTAAAAATTTGCCGCACCAGTGTTTTCCGGTGAGGATGCCGTCGAAGAAGGGATCGCAGACCCTGGCGGCCCCGTCCACGATATCCAGGGGCGGCTGGAAATCATGGATTTCCTGTTTCAGCCGGGCCAGGACGGCCGGGTCCTCGTCGGTGACCCATCCCGTATCCACGGCATTCATGAAGATACCGAATTTGGCCAGCTCTCCTGCGGCCGTATGGGTCAGCATGTTCAGGGCCGCTTTGGCCATATTGGTATGGGGGTGGCGGCTGTCCTTTTTAAACCTGAGAAATTTGCCTTCCATGGCCGAGACATTGACAATGTGCTTCTGCCCGGTGTTATCCCGTTTCATGATCTCTTCCATCCGGTTGCACAGCACAAAGGGGGCCACGGCATTGACCAGTTGGATTTCCAGCATTTCCGAGGTTTCGATTTGCCCCAGCTTCAGGCGCCAGGAATTGACGTTTCTCAGGTCCACCTGCTGAAGATCGGCATCCAACCGGGCTTCCGGGAAAACCTCGGGTACATCCAGGGTATGGTCATAGGAATAGGGAATCTGGGACAATTGGGCCGACAGGCGCAGGCCCACGCCGGAGGCTGCGCCGTTCCAGGTCACGGGCAGGGCTTTTTCCCGGCCCACATGGTTTGGCGGGTCACATTTCAGCTCACCCAGGCAATCCTGGTATTGACGCAGAAGGGCTTGGGCAGCCCCGGGCAGGTCTTTCGTCTCCCGGTTTTCCGCCCCCATGAGATGGGCATAAAACCCCGGGGGCCTCCGGACGGTCTGGGCTGCATTGTTGATGAGGATGTCCAGGCGCGGATAGGTGCGCTTGATATGCTCGCAGAAGAGTTCCACACTGGGAATATGGCGCAGATCCAGTCCAAAGATCTGGAGCCTGTGGCCCCAATCGGGAAAATCCGCCTCCTTTGAAAACCGCAGGGCCGAATCCTTGGGAAACCGCGTTGTGGCAATAACCCCGGCCCCGGCCCGGAGCATCATGAGCGCGGCCTGGTAGCCGATCTTGAGCCGGGACCCGGTGATGAGGGCCGTCCGGCCGTCCAGAGAAGCGGTCTGGAATCGTTTCCCATAATTGAAGTCCGCGCATTCCGGGCACAGGGCATCGTAAAAATGATGGAGTTCCGTGAATTCGGCCTTGCATATATAACAGTTGCGGGGCTTTCCAAGTGTTTTCCGGGGATTTCCGATTCCCGGCCCGGCCTTGTCCCATGAAATCCGTCCGGGCGCCTGGAAGACCTCCGCCTCCCTGGCTTTGCGGATGCCCGTGTCCCCCCGGAGGCTCCGCTCATGGGTGACAACGGCCAGGCGCGCCAGTCTTTTTTTGTCCTTGTTCCGCTTTTTGATTTCTTTCCGGTCCGGCCGGGATATTTTCCCGGCTGCCGTGATCAGGGCGATCCGATCCTGTTCCGGCAGGCCGGCCAGGAGTTCGGAATTTTCCGCCAGGGTTTCCAAAAGGGAAATACAGTTCCGGACGGCGGCCAGGGGATCCTGTCCGGTTTTTTCCATAGGGGTGTTCTGTTCCGGGTTGATGGTCTCACCTTTATCTTATGCGGCCCTGTTAACCAGATGGGCGGCCTGTGTTTAAAAGAATGAAATTATTATAGATTTTTCACGGTTTTGTCAATCCGGGAAAAACCGGGTCAAGGGAACCGGACAGCGGATTTGCCCCTATTTTGCCGGTTGACAAAAGCAAGGGCCCGTGTCAGATTGCGGCTGAACTTTGTCGCAATACCCGGTTTTGACAGGCAGGCAGATGCAGGAAACCCCCATACAGCAAGGACCCATCGGAATTTTCGATTCCGGCGTGGGCGGACTCAGCGTATTCAAGGAAGTCAGGAAACTCCTGCCCTTTGAATCCATCCTCTATTTTGCCGACAGCGGCAACTGCCCCTATGGCTCCAAAACCCAGGAAGAAGTCCTGTTTCTAGCCCGGAAAAACATTGAATTTCTCCTGGCGAAGAACTGCAAACTGATCGTCATTGCCTGCAATACCATTACCGCCGTGGCCATTGACCATTTCAGATCCGAATACAGGATTCCCTTTATCGGCATGGAGCCGGCCTTGAAACCCGCAGCCCTGCAAACCCGGACAAAGAAAATCGGGGTCCTGGCCACGGAAAATACCTTTAACGGGAGGCTTTTCAAACAGACCTTTGAAAAACATGCCGGCGGCCTGGACGTCTTTATCCAGCCGGGATACGGCCTCGTCGAACTGGTGGAACAGGGGGAGCAGAACAGTGAAAAGGCCCGGCAGCTCCTGGAACGCTATCTGATTCCCATGGTGGAAAAGGGGGCCGACACCCTGGTGCTGGGCTGCACCCATTATCCGTTTTTAAAGGACATGATACGGCAGGTGGCCGGCAACCGGCTGGCCGTCATCGACCCTTCCGATGCCGTGGCGGCCCAGACCAAAAGAATCCTCATGGAAAATGATCTGATATCGGACAGTTGCCGGAGGCCCCGGTTGCATTTTTTTACCACCGGTGAAAAAACAATGGCTGAACGATTTTTTGCCTTGGCCGTGGAAGGCCCCTTTCAGATCGAACAGATCGGGCCATAACCCCATCAGATCCTCCTGCCAGGGCGTTTGGCCCTCATTCACCGCACAAGGACCAGTCCCGAGGCCCGGCCCAGCTTAAGCGCGCTTCTGAATTCTTCCGCCGGCAGGGGCAGGGACAGTTCCCTGAATCCTTTGGCTTCCCCCATGGGCCGGTACTGGGACATGAGATGGACATGGGTATGGGGAGAGACCTGTTCCTTGAGAAAATTTAATATCCGGCATAAAAATATCCACGACACCCCTTAAGATTTTCAGGGTCTCGACGCTGTCATAGCCGGGAATTATAGACCAGGGGAAGTCTCAACCCAAGTCCCGCGGCCATATCCAGGGCCTTTAAGATCTGGGGCACCACATGGGTCGGGGTCACCAGATTAATATTGCAGCACCCCATGTTCTGAAGACAGATCATGACGGAAGCCATCTCCTCGGCCTCCATAGCCTGTCCCTGTCCCTGGATGCTGATCTCGTAATTCTGGCAGAACAGGCATTTGAGATTGCAATGGGATAAAAAACCTTGACTTCCGGAAAATTATTTCCTAAATGTACACCCATCAACGGCAGAAGCCGTTAACGATGAAAACAAGGCAGTTGCCGTAATAGTATCCGGCCGCAGCAGGTATGGGCGGCTGTAAATTTAAAAGGCCATGAAGGTCAATGTCCCTGAAAAGGACAGGATCTTCATGGCCTTTTTGTTTTGAGGTGAATGTTTTGGTTTTTTAACAATTCAACAGAATGGAGAACATATCATGAATGCACTGGAAATTATGAGCAGCAAGGATTTTAAACAATGTGAAATTTTTCACGGCCATGTCTGCCCCGGCCTGTCCGTGGGGTATAAGGCGGCCAAGGCCGGAATGGCCTGGCTCAGGGAAAACCGGTCCATGGATGAAGAAATCGTGGCTGTGGTGGAAACCGACGCCTGTTCCGCCGATGCGGTCCAGGTCCTCACCGGCTGCACCTTTGGCAAGGGTAATTTTATTTATAAGGATTACGGGAAAATGGCCCTGACCCTGCTGAGCCGCAAAACCGGCCAAGGGGTCCGGGTGGCGGCAAAGGGAAATACGGCCAAGCCCAATGAAGAACACATGGCCCTGATTCAGAAAATGACGGCCGGAGAGATGAATGAGACGGAGCGGAAACGGTTTCAGGAACTCCATTTTCAAAGGAGCTGCATGATCCTGGAAACGCCGGATGAGGAACTCTTCACCATTGGGGCGGCGGATATGCAGTTGCCGGGCAAGGCCCGCATTGAACCCTCCCTGGCCTGCGGCCGCTGCGGCGAGCCCGTCATGCAATCCAAACTGGAGAATATTCAAGGACAAATGATCTGCCGGGGATGCGCCGGTTAAACACCAAAAGGAGAGAAACATGCGATATATGAGTCTGATGGCCATGGGCCTTTTTTTAATATTGCTGTGCTCCGGCGCGCAGGCCGGGGAAGACGCCGCCCGCCTGGAGGATATTGTGGTCAGGGGCCAAAAGCTGGTCAGCCCGACCAAACAGACCAATGAAACGGTCTATACCGGCAGCGAGATCACCCGGGAAGGCATGGATATCCAGGGGAGCCAGGGGGAAACCAGTGTCTATGAAATCATGGACATCCTCCCGGGGATCAATGTGGAAAGCCCCGACCCCTATGGGCTGGCCGCCGAGCAGCGGAATGTGAGGGTGCGCGGGGTCCGGGGCTACCTCGGTTCCATGACGGTGGAGGGGGTCCCCAACTGGGGCGGCAATCCCATGGGACCCCGGGAATATATCTATGATACGGAGAATTTTGACCGTATCTCCATCTATAAGGGGGCTGTGCCCGGGGATTTCGGCACCGGCGTGGGCGCCCGGGGCGGGGCCATTGAACTGAAACCCCGATGGCCCGAAGAAAAACCGGGAATCGATTTCAGCCAGGCCTTCGGCACGGATGCATACACCCGGAGTTATGTCCGGCTGGATTCGGGAAAGATCCCCGGTGCGGACACCGGGGTGTCCCTGTCCTATTCCTATACGGATGCGGATAAATGGAAGGGCCCCGGCGACCTCGGCCCCCGGAACAATGTCAACCTGATGCTGAAGCAGCCCCTGGCCGGCGGGGACAGCATCAGGGCCTGGGTCAATTACAATGAGCTTTCCCAGAACCTTTACAGGAGCCTTTCATACCAGGAGACCCAAAACCTGGGGGCAAATTATGAAAAGGATTTCAACAGCGCCTTGTCCGGGGTAAAGCTCCAGGACATCTATTATTATGATTATAACAAGGGCGATTACGAAAACCTGGATCTGATGACCATCATCCCCCTTTCCTTTGGAGAGGCCCTGCGTTTTTCCCTGAAGCCTTATTATTCAACGGAAGACAGCAAAATCCTCGGTGGTGTGACCACCCAGGGGGGCCTGATCCAGAAAAGGACCCGGGATATTGAAAGATACGGGGCCATCATGCAGTTGGACGGGGACATGGCATTATCGGAGACCTCGTCTCTTTTGGCCTCCCTGGGCTATTTCTATGAAGCCAACGACATGGCCATCATCACCCAGAATTTCGATCCCCTGACCTTTGCCAACAAAGGCTACGGCATGTACACGGAAAACGACGGCAACGGCATCGTCCACAGCCCGTTTGTAAAATTGGCCGGAAACATGGACAAACTGGACTGGCAGACCGGGTTGAAATATTTTTATTATAATGATCCGGCCAGCCGGGGCTATACCTCGACGGCCCCCACCTATGCCCTGGTCCGGGCAAGCGACCTGGACCGCGAGGAAAAGGAATATGACAAAATCCTGCCCACGGCCGGACTGGGATACAATTTTTCCGATTCCCTCAATGTCTATACCAGCTTCGGACGAAATTTCATCCGGCCCTATTCCTATGTTCCCATCGTCACCACCTACAATACCAACCGGGCTACATTCCAGGCCCAGGGCATCACCCTCAACGACCTCTTCAAGGGGTATAATATGGAGATTTCGGACAATTACGAGATCGGGATGCGGTTCAGGTCTGAAAAATTCGAAATCCTGCCGGCCTTATTCTATTCCACCCATGACAATCTTCTGACCACCATCTATGATCCAAGGGTCAACCTCAGTTATCAGCAGAATATCGGGAAGGCCACGGGATACGGGCTTGACCTGGGGGCCAATGTTTTCCTGACCCCGGAGATCACCCTGTTTTTCAACCCCACCTATACCATACTGACCTATGACGGGAACCTGACCTACCAGGGCGCGGTCTTGAATTCAGACGGCCGTCAGGTCGTCGACACCCCCGAGTGGATGGTCAAAACCGGCCTGATATACAGGCGCGGCCCCTTTGAGGTCACGGCCATGCTCCGGTACCTGGGCGAGCGGTACGGGGATGTGGAGCACAAGGAGGTGGTGGATGATTTCATCACCGCAGACCTGCACCTGAAATACACCCGAAAAATCAAATCCTGGAATGATACGGTCATGAATATCGGCCTCCAGCTCCAGAACCTGACGGATGAAGAATATATCGCCGTGGTCAGCGCCAGTGACGACTCCCGGGCCGGGAGCACCGGCTATTATGCGGGAGCGCCCTTCACCGCCATCCTGGCGGTTTCTTTCGAGTATTGACAAGACCTCGTCAAGCCGGTCGGCCTTTATAAGGGATAAGGCCGGCCGGATTATTTCGCCTTGTTGAGCCGGGGAACGATCTTTAAAACTTCCATGAGTCCCACGGCCACAAAGCCGCCGGCCAGGGCCAGGAAAAAATCAGTCAGGGAAACCGGGCCGAAGCGATAGAGATTTCGAAGAAAGGGGAGGGTCAGCACCAGGCCCATGACGATACTGGTTCCGGTCATGACCCATTTAAAGGCGCTGTTTTTTTCCCTGAGCATGCTGAGGCCGGACCTTGTGAGGGAGCGGTTGGACAGGATCATGCCCAGGTTGCAGACCACCAGGGTGAGAAAGGCCAGGGCCCTTGCCGTTTCCGTGGAATGGTCGTGGCGGATGAAGAGGTATACGGCCAGGGTCACGGCCAGGGTGAGGCCGCCCTGGAAAAAACATTTGAGAAGGGTGGAGGCATTGAAGAGCTTTTCATCCATGCTGCGGGGGTTTCGTTCCATGACCCCGGTATCATCCTTGTCTGCCTCAAAAATCAGGGTGCAGGCCGGGTCAATGATGAGTTCAAGAAAAACAATGTGCACGGGAAATAAAATCAAAGGCCATTTGAAAAGCACCGGGATGAGCGAAAGCCCGGCAATGGGGATGTGGACCGAAAGAATATACATCATGGCCTTTTTCAGATTGTCGTAGATCCGGCGCCCCATGCGGACAGCCGTGACAATGGAATTAAAATCATCGTCCAGGAGCACCAGGGATGAGGCTTCACGGGCCACATCGGTCCCCCGGGCCCCATGGCCACACCGATGTGGGCGGCTTTCAGGGCCGGGGCGTCATTGACCCCGTCGCCGGTCATGGCCACGATTTCCTTATTGATTTTCAGGGCTTTCACGATCTGCAGCTTTTGTTCCGGCACCATGCGGGCAAAGATGTTGACCTCTTTGATGCTCTCTGCAAGTTCTTCATCGGTAAGGGCTTCCAGTTCAGGGCCGGTGATGTGCCGGTCCGGGTTCCGAAGTCCGATCTGCCGGGCAATGCTCATGGCCGTGCCCGGATAGTCGCCGGTGATCATGAGGGTCCTGATGCCGGCGGCATAGCATTCTTCTATGGCCCCTTTGACATGGGGCCGGACAGGGTCTTCAAGGCCGAGGAGACCTGTGAATTCAAACTGGAAATCGTGCTGTTGTTCCGGCAGGTCCATTTTTTATAGCGGCCGGCCGCCACGCCGATGACCCGTTTGCCCTGGCTGCTTAGCAGGTCGATCTTTCCTTCCAGCCATTTCAACCTTTGGGTATCGAAATGGCACAGATCGGCAATGGCCTCGGGAGCGCCCTTGGCGGCGATGATGAAATCCTCGCCCGAGGCAGAGACCCATGCCCTGGACATGGCCAGGAGTCCTTTGCTCAAGGGGTATTCCCGCTGGAGAGCCCAGGAGGCGTGCAGGTGTCCGGTATTGGCGAGGGTCCGCTCGCCCAGGTCCTTCATGGCTTTTTCCATGGGATCAAAGGGATCGGCCGGGCTGGCAAGGATGGCGTATTCGACCACTTCATGAAAGTCTTCAGGAAGGGCGTCATTGACTTTCCCCACCCGGAATATCAGGTCTTCGGCCAGAATATCGGATACCGTCATTTGATTCAGGGTCAGGGTTCCTGTTTTATCCACGCAGAGCACCGTGGCCGAACCCAGGGTTTCGATGGCCGGAACCCGGCGGGTCAGGACCCGGTATTTTGAAATCCGCCAGGCCCCGAGGGCCATGAAGATGGTGAGAACAACGGGGAATTCTTCGGGCAGGATGGCCATGGCCAGGGACAACCCGGCCAGAAACCCTTCCATGAGTTTTCCCCGGGTCAGGCAGAAGACCACCACCACCAGGGTGCAGAGCAGGCCGCCGGCAAGGGCAAAGATGCGGACGATATTGCCGGTCTGGATCTGGAGCGGGGTTCGTTCTTCTTTAATGGATTCAAGGGCCTTGCCGATTTTACCCAGCTCGGTCCGGCTTCCCACGGCTTTGATGATGCCCACGGCCTGGCCGGACACCACCAGGGTGCCTGAAAATGCAAAAGGATGGTCCTCTCCCCCGGGCTTTCCAATGGTTGCCGCATCATCCTCTGTGAATGATTTGCAGACCGGAACGGATTCGCCCGTGAGCAGGGATTCATCCACACAGAAATTCACGGCATGGACCAGGATACAGTCTGCCGGAACCCGGTCCCCTTCGGCCAGCAGGATGACATCTCCGCAGACCACCTCCCGTCCGGGGATGCGGATTTTTCACCCTCCCGGATGACAAAGGCCCGGGGGCTGGACAGGTCCTTCAGGGCTTCCAGGGCCCGTTCGGTTTTTTTCTCCTGGTAAAAGGTGATGCCGATGATGACAAAGACAAAGCCGAGCAGCATGAGGGCTTCCTGGAATTCGCCGGACAACAGATAAAGGGAGCCGCAGGCGATCAACAGCAGGAACATGGGCTCTTTCAGGACCCCGATGAGGATATCCAGGCCGTTTCGCCTGCCCTGGCTCGGCAATTCATTGAACCCGTCCTGTTGCCGGCGCCGGAGGACCTCGTCCCGGGTCAGGCCTGTCAGTTTTTCATATGCGATGCGGCTCATGTCACATCCTTCATGGGTACGCGTTAAAAAATCAAGGGCCTTGACAAATGGGGCGTATTAATAAAAGACCCGTTGATATTGCCGAAAATAACGGACAGAGAATACCATATGGAAGGAATAAACAAAAGAGGGTTGAAAAGGCTCAACCTTCTTTTTCCGCCGCTTTTTCAAGCTCGGACAGCAAAAGGTCAAGATCCAGCCGGTATGTGTCCGCCAGCGGCCCTGAGGCTGACGAAAAGAGAGGTGCAGCAGATGCAGGCCCCG
>JAAUSZ010000162.1 GCA_012031875.1 Desulfobacula sp. | reverse complement strand
CCGCTTCCATTCCGGAAGCAAGCTGATTGACCCTTAAAAGAAGGTCTTCATAGCTAATGGACTGATCCTCAAAAATTACGGCTGTTTGTCAGGACAAAATCTAGCAGTTGATTCTAAATTATTCACGATATTCATGGGCGATCTCCTCTCTTTTTGGTTATGGGCACGAAACCATTGCTGTTAAAAAGAGGGTACAAAGATACGAAAGGCAGGTAAATCGGCGCTTTCACTAATTTTAGACAAAAAAAACACTAAAATATTGGGGGAGATTTCCCTAGGAATTTAGGAGAATTACAATTTTATATCGGTCTTTTTTTCCGGGCGAAGAGATTCTGTTTCAAGCCAGAGAACTGCATACCGGACCAGTTCACCGCCGGATTTCTGACCCAATTTCTGTTTGATCCGTTCGCGGTGGGCGCTGATGGTTTTGACACTCAGGTTCAGTCTCCCTGCGATCTGGCCCGAAGAAAAGCCTTTGCCGATTAACTGAAAAATTTCCAGTTCCCGATCGGTCAAGGTCTGGACAGGAGAATCCTGGGTCACAGGCTGTTCTCTACCGAAATTCTCCAAAAAGCTGTCCATGACCTGTTGGCTTATATATTTTTTCCCGGAAAAAATCTTCCGGATGGCCTTTATAACTGAATCTTTGGTTTCGTACTTCATAAGATAGCCTTTGGCCCCGGCCAAGAGACACCGCTCGGCATGGAGGGATTCCTCGTGCATGGACAGTACCAGGATTGGGATCTCTTTGTGGTATTTGCTTAAATCCCGGATCAGGGTCATACCGTTGCTGTTTTTCAAAGAAAGGTCCAGAATGACCAGATCAGGATTTTCCGACTCCACAAGATCCATCGCCTCGGGTACATCTTCTGCGCTGCCGCAGACAGTCAGGTCTTTTTCCTGGTTGATGAGTTCACACATGCCCATCCTGAAAATCGGGTGGTCTTCGACAATTAATATTTTTCTTGTCTTTGTCATCTGTTGTCCTCTTCAGAATTTTCTATTTCCGGCCGCTCCATTTCCATCAGGACAATGGTTCCGCCCCTTGCTCCTTTGCGGACATCCAGGGATGCATTCAGACGCTTTGCTCGGTATCCCATGATTTTCAGTCCAAGACCGGCCGGTTCAGTTTTGTGTCAATGCCCTTGCCGTCATCCCGGATCATTAATATGATTCTTTGCTTATGGGTTAAAAAATGGATGCTGATGCGCCGGGCCCCGGCATGCTTGACTGCATTGTGGACAGCTTCGTGAGCGATGTAATAGGCATGAGTGGATTCGGTATTGCCGACAAACGGGGTTGAGCCGTCACAGTCCCTGGTGCAGACAATGCCGTACATATCCTCGACGTGTTTTGTCAGTTCAAAAAGAGATGCCTCAAATCCCTGTTCAGCAATATCCACTGGAGAAAGCCCCCGGGACAGGAGACGGGTTTTCCGGATGGATTCCTGAATCAGGACTTCGATTTTTTCCATGCGGTCTACTTTTTCACACATGGGCTTTGATGGATTCTGCTTCAGGATATCGATGAGCATTTCAATCCCGATCAATTGGGGGCACAAGTCGTCATGAAGTGCAAATGCAATTTCACGGCGCTGTTGCTCGATCATATCAAGAAATTGACGCTCCAGTTCCCGATCATCGGTGCAATCTTCCAGGGCGGCCAGAATGCATGTCTCCCCCCAAATCTCCAGGACTTCTGCAGATATGATGCCCTCCCGAATTTCTCCGGTTGCCCTGCAGAACTCTATTTCCCTATTACGAAGGCTTTTCTTTTCATGGATCATCTTAAAAATTTTTCTGCCTTCCTTCCGGTTTCTGAAAAAACATAAATCCATCAGTTTTTTGCCGAGAATAGTGGCGGCATCATGCCCCGTGAGTTCCAGGAAGCTGTCATTGACATTGATCAGGCAGCCGCTCTCAATACGAGCCACAAACATACCGCTGGGGCTGCACTGAAAAGACTTTGAGAATAGTTCCTCGGACAGTTGCAAGGCTTTACGGGCCTGAATGCGGCCCGTCACATCCCGGATCACAACCCGGATGCCGGTCTGGTTGCTAAATTTATTGGCCATGACGGACAGGGAAGTCTCCACAAAGCAAGACGAGCCGTCCTTCCGGACTAACTCCCATTCATCGATACCCGCCCCTTCTTCCTTAAAACCTCTTCCATCAAAAATCCGGGATACCTTTTCAGCATCCCTGGGGCTGATGAGATCCACTATGTTTTTTTTAACAGCTCCTTTCGGGAAAACCCTGTAATAACCACCATGGAATGATTCAGAAACTGGAGTACCCCCTTAAGGTCGGCCTCAAAATATCCTTCATGGATGCATTTTAAAATAATCCGGTATCGCCATTCACTTTCCATGAGAGCCTCTGCTGTCAAGCGATGCTCGGCTGTCTCAGTTCTCAGGCTCTGATTGTAAGCTTCGAGTTTTTCCATGAACCCGTTGAAATAGGCCACCAGTTTACCGATTTCATCGATGGACGTGATGGGCATGCGGGTGAGAAGGCTTTCGGGAATTCCCATGTCCAGGTAAGCCATCAGCCGGTTCAGGGGTTCAATAATGAGCCGGGTAAGATGGAAGGACGCCATAAGCGCCAGCGCCAGCATTAGAACGATACTGATAATAATAATTTTTCTTACGGTTTGAAGGATGGAATAAAATTCATCAAGATACCCTGATGAAGCCACAATCCAGTCATATTCCTGAATATAATTGAATATAACCAGTTTTTCACGAAAAGGTTCCTCTTTTGAATTTTTCCAGAAATAATTCAACTTACCGGTTTTCAACCGGTTAATTTCCTGAATGAAATCATCCCGGTCCAGAGCCCGGATATCTGCCATGGGATTTCCTTCAAGCCTGGGGTGGACAATGGGATTGCCTTTTCCATCCACAATAAAGGAATATCCTGTTTTACCGAATTTCATGGCCAGAACACTGGACCTGAAATCATTGACATTGATCAAGTCTTTAAGTTCATCGGTATAGGTGGACACAGAAATGATCCAGTCCCAGGGGGCAAAATAATCCATATAAATGGCTTTGGACCTGTAATGTTCCTCACCCGGGTTCTTCCAGTCATACTCCAGGTATCCGTTTTTCAGCCGGATCATCTGCCGGACAAAGGGCATCTCGGACCAGTCTTTTTTCCCAACCACATCCGGGTTCGGGTGTTCCACAGGTACCCCCAGACTGTTGACACAATAAAGATAGCCGGTTTTTCCAATGACCTGAGAAAACAGAACTCTCCGGGCTTCCTCCTTGGCCTGGGCCTCGCTGATGAGACCTGACTCATACCGTTTGAATATGGCCTGAATATTCTGCAGATTTTTTCACACACGGCTCGAAGGTAATTCTTCACTGAAACCGAGGCCGCTGTCCTGACCATGTTCAAAACAGCAGCCGTGCTGTTTTGAAGCTCATTCTGGATATTATCGGTAATGGTCTCTTTGACCTGGGAATAAATGAGCATCCCGCCAAGGATAGAAGTCATGATAAAGACGGAGCTGTATCCGACGACAATTTTAAACCGGAGACCCTGTCTGCTGAAAAAGCCTGCCAAAACATCTCCTTAGCTTTTGAATCCGTTCAAATGAATCCTTTTTCTTGGTCAACATATCGGATGACCACCAAAAAGTAAATCAGCGGATTCACTATTTTGACGCCGGAAAGTTCCCTAAATAAAATAGGGAACTTTCCTAATTCAATAAGGCGACAGGGCTGTTATTCTTTACAATATTCTGCTTTAAAATTTAACGTATCCTGATAGTAAAGCTTTTTCTTTATTGTTTAGCAATACCTCTACCAAACGTGATCTCTGAATGCAGGCTATATTCATTAATTCAAAATAAAAGGAAGAATCTGATCAATCACCGAGCCCGGCTCTTCCATCATCAGGAAATGACTGAGGTTTTCCAGGGTAATGAATCGGCAGTCCTTTATTATTTTTGCCAGCCGGTTGCCTGACCGTTCATGGAACCGGTCTGATCTTCCTCCCCTGACAACCAGGACCGGGACAGAAATGCCTTCGGCAAACCGCCAGGTTTCAAAGGGCACGGATTCATAGATTTGGGCCTCGAATTCAGGCCGGCAGCAAAGATCCCAAGTGACGGCGGAATCCTGTTCAATGGCCGTATCCACAAAGGCCCGGACAAATTCGGGCTGCCAGGATTTAAACATGCCCTTGCCGGAATAATGCTCCAGGGCCTCGCCTTTGGAGGAGAATTCAAATTTTTTCTTCCGGGTCATCCGGGGAAGGGGGTGGTACCGGTCAAGGCCCGTCAGCCGGGCCAGGGCGCAGAGCCGGACAATGTTGGGGGGAAGGATGATGGGGTCCAGGAGGATGATTTTTGAAAATAGCCCCGGATAAAGGGCAGCCGCCGCATAGGTGAAATACCCGCCGATGGAATGGCCGATGCCGATGACCGGAGGATGGGTGATACTGAGGACAAGCTGCTCCAGATCCTTTATAAACATATCCCAGTTTTGGACCGCCAGGGTGTTTTCCTTTGTGGAATAGCCGTGGCCCCTGAGATCCGGGGCGAAGATTTTCAAGCCATGGCCGGAAAGGCTTTCCAGAAAAGGAAGATAGGTCCCGGCGCTCAGGGAAAGCCCGTGGCAGAAATGCACCTGGGGCCCGGATTCCCCCCGCACATGGTAATGAAAAAATCCTTGGCTGGTGTTGATGAAATTCCCTTTGGTCATGGTGTATTGCATTTTATCCGTATGTCACCTCAATTGTTTTTCCTGATGTTCAGGTCCTGGCCAGAACCAGGGCATCCACCCTTGCCGCGCCGTGTTTTAACAGCACTTCGGCAGCTTCGTTGCACGTGGCCCCGGTGGTGAACACATCATCCACAAGCAAGATGTGTTTCCCCTTTATCCGGTCCTCCCGGACACTTTTAAAGGCGCCCTTCACATTTTTTCGTCTTTCTTCAATATCAAATCCGGTCTGGGGCTCTGTTTTCCTGATGCGCACCAGGGACGAGAGGTCCGTGTCCCAGGCCGGCGGACGGCCAAAGGCTTGGTCATACATTTTTTTAAAATTCCGGGAAAGCAGATAGGCCTGGTTGAATCCTCTTTTTCTCATCTTGCTCCGGTGCAGGGGCATGGGGATAATGAAATCTATGGGCAGGTTTTCATAGTATTGCAGGAAGGTCTGAAACAAAATCCGCTCAAAGGGTGCTGCCATGGCGAGTTTTGAATGGTATTTAAACAATTGGATACCGTCCCGGACAATGCCCTTATATTCGGCTGCAGCCCTGACCTGACCCAATTTTAACGGGGCTTTCAGACACGCGCCGCAGACATGGGTGTCGCCCGCGTGGAACCGGACCCCGCATACGGCGCAAAAGGGTGGAACAATGAGAGAGATGCCTTCCCTCCCGCAGGCATCACAGAAACAGGATTCCAGGCTCCGGCTCCCGTCCTCTTCCAGATATTTCCCGCACTTCAGGCATTTTTTAGGAAAAAGAAGGGCTTCCGCCATCCGGAAGAGACCGGCCTTTATTTTGCCAAAATTATTTTGGAATCCCATTTCTCTGCCGAAGGGCCTCGTACATGGCAATCCCGCCGGCCACCGAGGCATTGAGCGAATTGATCCGGCCCTTGTTGGGGATGGACAAAAGAAAATCGCATTCTTTTTTCACCAGGGGCCTGACCCCCCTGTTTTCCCCGCCGATGACCAGGGCCAGGGGGCCCTTCAGGTCTGCGTCAAACAAAGACCTGTCCCCGTCCGCATCCAGGCCGAAGACCCATACCCCCTTTTCCTTCAAGGCCCGCAGCAGGGCCGCAGTATTGGTAATCATATAGATATCGGCATGTTCCATGGCCCCGGCCGAGGTTCTGGAGACCGTTGAAGAAGGCCCGGCCGACCGGTCCTTGGGAATCAAAAGATAATCCACCCCGGCCGAAAGGGCGGTCCGGATCAGGGCTCCCAGGTTGTGGGGATCTTCAATATTTTCCATGACCAGGATAAAACAGGGTGCGCCCTCCGGACCGATCCTGTCCACAATTTCCATGGCGCTTTTCACAGGAAAAAAAGAGGTCCGGGCCGCGACCCCCTGGTGGTTTGAAAATTCCGTCATCTTGTCCAGGATTGCCGGATCAACCGGTTCAACCTTGACCCCGCGCGCTTTGGCCAAGGTCTCTATTTTTTCCATACGTTCCCCGGTTTTCTTTTTGGACATGAGGATGCCGGAAAAGGTCCTTTTCCCGGCCCTCAGGGCCTCATACACCGAATGGAATCCGAAAAGAAGATCGGTTTTATCCTTCACGGCCCATCTCTTTTTTAAAAATTGCGCAGAATTCTTTTATGGCTGTATTCAGATCATCATTGACCACCACATACCGGTACCGGTGCTGTTGATCCATCTCGACCCGTGCATTCATCAGGCGCTTTTCAATGACCTCTTTTGAATCCGTGCCCCGGTTCAAGAGCCTTTGGGACAGGGCTTCAAAGGACGGGGGCAGGATGAAAACGGAGACGGGGTTCAATCCCGAGGCCATGATCTGCATGGCCCCCTGGACATCGATGTCCAGAAGAAGGCTTTTTCCCTGTTGAAGGCAGTCTTCCACAAAGGACCGGGAGGTGCCGTAATAATTGTCATGGACCCTGGCCCATTCCAGCCAGTCGCCCCGGGTGATTTTTTCTTCAAATTCGGCCGGGCTGATAAAAAAATAATCCAGGCCTTCCCTCTCATCTCCCCTGGGAGGCCGGGTGGTATGGGAAACGGAATAGAAAAGACCTGGAAATGCCTTTAACGCCTCCCGGACAAGGGTGGTTTTTCCCGCCCCGGAAGGGGCCGATACGATGAAGAGCTTTCCCTTGCCGGCCATGGGCTTATTCGTTCTCCGGCTCCCCGGTGGTCAGGGATTCAAACCGGCCGGAAAGGGTCTCGGCCTGGATGGCGGAAAGAATGACATGATTGCTTTCCGTCACAATGACGGCCCTTGTTTTTCTCCCATGGGTCACATCAATGAGGCGTTTTTCCTCCTTTGCCTCGTCCTTGACCCGTTTCATGGGGGATGAATTGGGAGACAGAATGGCCACCACCTTTTCCGCCACCACCGTATTTCCAAAGCCTAAATTTAAAAGCAGTTGTTCCATGATATTATCCTGATATCTGATTTATTCAATATTCTGTACCTGTTCACGAATCTTTTCAAGCTCTGATTTCAATTCCACCACCCGATGGGACAGGGAGGCGTTCCCGGCCTTGGACCCGATGGTATTGAATTCCCGGTTGAATTCCTGGATGAGAAAATTCAATTTTCTCCCGCCGGGTTCCTCGGATTCAAGGACCTGTCTGAACTGCCCAATATGGCTGTAAAGCCGGGTGATTTCTTCGGTCACATCGCTCTTGTCGGCCAGGATGGCCGCTTCCTGGGAAATCCGGACCGGGTCCAGGCCCTCGGCATCGGCCGTCAGCCATGCAATCCGTTCCATGAGGCGCTGTTTGTAAACCAGGGGGATGCCTTTGGCCTCGGCCTCAATCTCTTGGACCCTTTTTTCGATATCATCCATCCTTGAGGTGAGATCGGCATGGAGATTCTTTCCTTCCTGTCGGCGCATGAGATCCAGGGCCGCGCAGGCGGTTTCCACACAGGGGGCCACGGCCTGCCGCAGGCTTTCCATATCCGCTTCCTTTCTGGACGGGACAATGATATTCCGGGCCGCCAGAAGCTGGTCCAGGCTGATGTCCGAGGAAAGGTTCAAATCCTCTTTTATTTTTTTGAGGGCCTGGTAATAGGAAAGGGCTTTGGGCAGGTCCACGTCAAACTGCTCCAGGTCCTTGGCCTCATCCCGGATGGAGAGCCTGATCTCGATTCTTCCCCGGTCATGGGTTTTGGCAATGATTTTCCGGATATCCTCTTCCAGGGCCTGGCAGGATTCAGGACAATGGCAGGTCAGGTCCAGGGTTTTTGAATTATAGGACCTCAGCGTGACATCGGCCGTAATGGCGCCGACGGTATGGGAGGCCTGGGAGAAGGCCGTCATGCTTTTAATCATTTCCTTTTTCCGCCTTTAAATCCAGAAGATATTTGTCCCTGACCTTGGATAAAAACGAGACCATGCTTTCCGAGGCATAATCCGGATAGGTCCAGGGCAGGGTTTTGAACCCGTCTTTTTTTGAATACATCAGGGTCAGGTCGGCGTAGATCCCCTTGCCGATATAAATCCTGTGGGAATATTCCTTTCCCGTGGCCAGGATAAACCGGGAAGACACCAAATAGCCCGGATCAATATTGATACTTCTTTTCCGGCAACGGTAAAGGCCTTTTCCATCTCATTGGTCTTTTCCTTGATCAGGGCCAGATCCTCCTGGGAGATGAGGGGTTTGAACACGAATACCTTCCTAAACAGGGGAGAGCCCATTTCCTTGTAATAATAATCGGTATAGGCAAAGTCCAGCCACCGGCTGATCATGTCCACGGGCCCGAATTCCTTTTCCAGAAAAGGAAAAAGAATTTCAACCAGGCTCTTTTCATTCATGATGCAGCCCACCACCAGCTTGGCCGGCTCCGGATGTTTGGGAGTGCTCATCTTACAGCGGCTTTGCCTCGTCAATGAGCATGATGGGGATATCCTCCCGGATCTCATAGACCAGTTTGCAGGCCTCACAGATGAGACCGTCTTTTTTTTCGTTCAGATAAATCTCACCCTTGCATTTGGGGCAAACCAGTATTTCCAGCAATTCCTCGGAAATGGCCATCATAATTCTCCTTTCATTCTTCGTTTCCCTTGACCGACTGCAGGGTCTGGAGTTTAAAATATTCGCCTTTCAGGGCCATCAGCTCCTCATGGGTGCCCTGTTCTTCGATGACCCCGTCTTTGAGCAGGATGATCCGGGAGGCATAATCTATGGTGGAGAGCCGGTGGGCGATGACAAAGGTGGTCCGGCCCTTCATGAGATTTTCCAGGGCCTGCTGGACCAGCCGTTCGGCCTGGGAATCCAGGGCCGAGGTGGCTTCGTCCAGGATCAGGATGGGGGCGTCCTTGAGCAGGGCCCTGGCAATACAGATTCTTTGTTTTTCCCCGCCGGAGAGCCTTGACCCCAATTCCCCGATGACGGTGTCATACCCCTTTGGAAAGCCCAGGATAAATTCATGGGCAAAGGCTGCCCTGGCCGCGCCTTCGATCTGCCCATCCGTTGCCGCCATCCGGCCGTAGCGGATATTGTCCCGGACGGTTTCGTTAAACAGGATGGGCTCCTGGGTCACAATGGAAATATGGTCTCTCAGGGATTTGAGGGACAGGTCCTTGACATTTTTCCCCGCAATGCGGACGGCCCCTTGGGTGACATCATAGAGCCTGGGCACCAGGTTCACCAGGCTGGTCTTCCCGCCCCCGCTCATGCCCACCAGGGCCAGAACCTCGCCCGGCGCCACCTTCAGATGGATATCATTCAATGCCGGGGCCTCCCCCGGATGATAGGCAAAGCCCACATGGTCAAATTCCACGTCCAGGGCTTTTCCGGAAAGGATTTCCGGGTTTTCCCGTTCCAGGATGGCGGATTCTTCTTCCAGCACATCAAAAATCCGGGCCGCCGCCGCCGCCCCTTCCTGGATGGTATTGTTCAACCGGGACAAGCGTTTCACCGGATCATAGAGCATCATGACAGCGGTCAGAAATGAAAAAAAGGTGCCGGGCGTGGAGGTTCCGGTGATAACCCGCATGCCGCCGAACCAGATGATGAAGGCGATGCCGAGCCCCCCAGAAATTCCATGATGGGGGAGGACAGGGCATTGGCGGTGATCTTTTTCATTTCAAGTCTGAAAAGCGACCGGGTCTTGTCTTGAAACCGATGTTTTTCCAGGCTTTCAAGATTGAAAATTTTGATGATTTTGCTGCCGGTAAAAGTTTCATGCAGAAATGAATTCAGATCCGCCATGGTTTCCTGGGAACCGGTGGAAAATTTTCTGACCCTCCGGCCGAAGAGAACAATGGGGTAAAAGGCCAGGGGCAGGACGACAAAGGCCCCCAGGGCAAGCCGCCAGTCCCGGTAAAAAATCACGAACAAAAAGGCGATGACCGTGAAAAAATCCCTGAACACATTGATGACGGCATTGGAGACCATGCCTTTGACAATGTTCACGTCATTGGTGATCCGGGACATCAAGACCCCGGTCTTTTCCTTGTGGATAAAGGCGATGGGCAGGTCAATGATTTTCTCATACAGGCTGTTCCGGAAAACCCTGATGATGGTTTCCCCGATATGGTTCATGAGGTATTCAGACCCGTAGGACCCCAGGCCCTTGAGAAAAAAAACAAGGACTGCCGCACCCGGGATCAGGAGCAGCATCTCACGGTTCTTGCTGATGAAGATATCATCCATGACCGGCTTGACCAGAAAGGCCATGGCCCCGTTGGCCCCGGCCACCACAATCATGCACAGCGCCGCCAGGGCAAGCCTTTTCCAGTAGGCCAGAACCAGGGAAATAATCTTCTTTTGCCTGTCTGAAGAGAGTCTCGGATTTTTTGTATTCATAGACCTTTATTTAATAAACCCCGGGGATTGTCAATATTTAAAAAACATGAGAGCATAAGCCCCCATGACAAAGAACGCCTTTATACTCAATTTTTTCAAACTTTACAACCTGATCTGGAAGCTTGTCCTCCCCTTTCTGAAAAGAAATCCGAGGCTCAGGCAGGGGTTTGAAAAACGAACCTCTTTTCCCATTTATCCCGGGCCGACCTCTGGATTCAGGCTGCCTCCGCGGGGGAAGCCTATCTTGCCGTTTCCCTGGCGCGAAACTTGAAACCGGAAAGGCCGCTTAAGGTGCTGGTCACTTCCACCACGGCCCAGGGCATGGATATTCTGAAGTCCGGGCTGACCCCGGACCGGGTTTCCCGAAATATGGACCTTAACATCACCTGGTTTCCCTTTGACATGCCCGATATCATACGGCAGGCCGGGGCCGTCATCTCGCCCAAAGTCCTGGTTCTGCTGGAAACGGAACTCTGGCCCGGCCTTCTGCATTGCCTTAAACAGAAAGGAGCCCGGATACTGGTGGTCAATGCCAGGATGTCCAAAAAAGCTTTGGCCGGTATTACAAAACAGGCTGCTTATGGGAACACCTGGCCCCGGATCCTCATCCTGGACTGTTTCCGAGCAGGACCGGGGACCGGTTTCAGATGGTTTCAAGCCATCAAAGGTCAAAACCATGCCCA
>JAAUSZ010000161.1 GCA_012031875.1 Desulfobacula sp. | reverse complement strand
GACCATCATTCAGGACTATATGTCCGGTCCCATGGGGGTTATGACTTCCGCCATTGATATAGACCGGCTCATGGACAAGTCCTTTATCTTACAGACACTATCGGAAAATCATTTGAAAATACAAATTGACCAGGTCTCCAAAACTTACAAAAAGTCAAAGGGCTCCGAACATGCTGTGCTAAAGGATATTTCCTTTTCCATGGACCCGGGTGATTTTATCATCATCCTGGGGGAATCCGGCTGCGGCAAGACCACCCTGTTGAATCTTCTGGCCGGGCTGGAGTTGCCCACCTCAGGGAAGATCTTTGTGGACGGACGGGAAATCAGCGGCCTACATCCCTCCCGCTCCATATTATTCCAGCAGCCGACACTGATCCCCTGGCTCACGGTAAAAGAAAACGTGGCCTATGGATGCAAACTCCGGGGAGATATGGAAAACCTGGACTACAGGGTCAACCAGTTTCTTGAAATCATGGGCATCGCGGGGTTTGCCGATGCCGGGCCCACCCAACTGTCCCTGGGCATGGCCCAGAGGGCCTGCCTTGCAAGGGCCCTGGTGGGACACCCCGATGTCCTGCTTCTGGATGAACCCTTTGCCTCCCTGGATACCTTTACCCAGGCCCATATCCAGGAGGAGCTGGTCAATTTATGGCTTTCCGAACAATTTACCGCGGTCTTTGTCACCCATGACATTGACGAAGCCATCCGGCTGGGGACCAAGATTATTCTCCTGGCCGGAGAACCGGCCAATATAACGGATATTTTTGAAATCACGGAACCCTATCCCAGGGACCGGAACAACCCTAAATTCAAGGAAATCCGTGTCAGGATCCTGGAGCGCTTCAAAAATTCATACCTGGCCAAAAGGAGTCTTTTATGATGGACAGCCCCTCCCATTCAAGGCGTCGATTTCTGAAAACCGCCGCGGCCACGGGCGCCGGACTTTTTCTGCCCAGGGCCCTCACGGCCTTTGCCGCATCCGAAACCCTGAAAATTGGATATCTACCCATTACCGACGCCACCCCCCTTCTGGTGGCCCATGGACTGGGTTATTTTTCCGAAGAAGGGCTTGCCGTTGAAAAGCCGGTCATGGTCAGATCCTGGGAAATCCTGGCCGAATCCTTCCTGGCCGGCAAATTTGATTTAACCCATTTACTCTTTCCCATCCCCATGTGGCTGAGGTTTAAACAAGGGGTCCCGGTAAAGGTCCTGGCCTGGGACCATACCAATGGAAGTGCGCTGACGGTGAGAGGGGACTCCGGCATTTACGGGTTCAAAGATCTGGGCGGAAGGCAGATCGCCGTCCCCTACTGGTATTCCATGCATAACCTGCTTCTTCAGATGGGGATCCGCTCCCATGGATTAACCCCCGTCATCAGACCCCAGTCTGCCAAACTTGAAAAACACGAGGTCAACCTTTTCATCCTTCCCCCTCCGGATATGCCCACGGCCCTTTTGGGAAAAAAAATAGACGGATATATTGTCGCCGACCCCTTCAATGCCCTGGCCGAGATCAAATTCAACGCCAGGATCATGAGATTCTGCGGCGATATCTGGAAAGACCATCCCTGCTGCGTCATCGTGGCCCAGGAAAATTTTATCAATAAGAACAAAAGCCGGGTCCAAAAGGCCGTGAACGCCATTGTCCGGGCCCAGGACTGGTGTATCCGAAATCCCGGTGAAACCGCCCACCTCCTGAGCCGGGACGGAGAGGGATATCTGCCCTTTCCCAAGGAGGTGCTGGCCCGGGTGTTTGAAACCCCAAGACCGGACCAGTTGGTTCACCCGGACTGGAAGGTGGCGCGGATCGGATTTCAGCCCTTTCCTTTTCCATCGGCCACAGAGTTTATTCTTGACCGGATGAAACAGACCCTTGTGGAAGGGGATACCCTCTTTCTTAAGGACCTCCACACTGAAAAAGCAGCCGCGGACCTGGTGGATGAGTCCTTTGTGGGGAAGGCCCTGGATGACATGGGAGGCCTGAAAAGATTCTGCGCCTGTGATATTGAAAAACCTTATACAAGGGAAGAAACCGTTGAAATCAATTAACCGTTTCATATATAAGGACCCCAGGCAGGTGGGCCTGAACGCTGTCTTCGGCAACCGGGATTTTGGATGGAAATACGAACTGATCGGCCTTGCCGGATTTGCCCTGATCTGGATGGCCGTTGCCGGTTTCTTTTTCACAAGACCTGACTTTATTCAATACAAGGGATTTTTGCCCGGGCCGACCTTTAAAGCGCTCCCTGGCCGCGGCCCAGGAAAGCAAATTCTGGATATCCGTATTTGCCAGCCTGAAACGGATCCTCATCGGAATCGGCCTTGCCGGTATCCTGGGTATCCCCATGGGCATTCTGGTGGGATTTTATCCCCGGTTCCGGGGCCTTTCATACTCTCCCATCCAATTCGTAAGGATGATCAGTCCGCTCTCCTGGATGCCCATTGCCATCCTTTTATTTTCAAGTTTTGAATCCTCCATCTATTTTTTGATTGTAATGGCGACGATTTGCCCTATAATACTGAACACAACCATCGGAGTTCTGAATATTAACCCTCAATGGATCAAAATGGCGCTGAACCAGGGAGCAAATAATTTTCAACTGATAAAAACCATTATCCTCCCGTTTTCTCTGCCTTATATGCTGACCAGCCTTCGCCTGGCCCTGGGGGTTGCCTGGATTGTGCTTGTTCCGGCCGAGTTTCTGGGGGTTTCCAGCGGCCTTGGATATTTGATTAATGACGCCAGGGATACCATGGAATACGATAGACTCATGGCAATGATTATTGCCATCGGTGTTCTCGGCTTTTCTCTGGACAGGGTCATCCAGAGGCTCCAGCACACCTTCAGTTGGTCATGGAATGAATAACATTTACTATTAAATTATATACCTTTATAAAAAACCTTAAGGAGTATTGTTATGGCTGTAAATCCTAACATTAAAATTGTTGTGGCGGATGACTCCGGAACCATGCGCATCATGTTCAAACAGATTCTAAACAAAGCCGGGTATGAAAACCTTGTTATGGCTGTTAACGGCGCGGATGGCCTTGAGAAGGTAAAAGCCGAAAAGCCGGACCTGGTCATCTCCGACTGGAATATGCCGCAGATGGACGGGCTTGAATTCCTGCAAGCCCTGAGGGCAACGGATGAATTTAAAACCCTGCCCTTTATCATGGCAACGGCCCAGTCTGATAAAGGCCAGCAAATCGCCATCATGAACGCGGGCGGAAACGGCCATGTCCCCAAACCCTTTGACGAGGCCCAGATCAGCAAGGCGATAGAAATCGCCTTTTCTGCGGAAACCGCGGACAAGGCCCCGGTCAAAAAAAAGCGGCACGTGGTGGGCGGAAGGGTGGAACTCAATGTGGCCCATATCCAGATCACGGACCACCTGGCCCTGGGCGCCTTGAAATACAGGATTGACCAGGGGGATGTGGAGCCGGTCCATTTTGACCTGACCACAAGCATGAAAACGGGCTGGAACCCCATCCAGGAGGGCCTTGAAAACGGGGAAATCGATTGCGCGTTTGTACTGGCGCCCATTGCCATGGACCTGTTCGCCTATGACGCCCCCATCCGGCTGGTCCTCTTTGCCCATAAAAACGGAAGCACCTTTATCCGGTCCCGGCATTATGACCCGAGATTTGATTCTTTGCAGAGTTTTTACCGGTATAAGGTCGTGGACATCCCCCATAAGATGTCGGTTCATCACATGCTGGCCCACCAGTTTTTAAAAGAGCTGGGGCTCAAACCCGGGGTTCCCGGGAAAAAGGCCATCAATGTGCGGTTTGAAGTCGTCCCGCCCGTCAAGATGCCGGGAATTATGAAGGAAAACGAAGATGTGGCAGGCTTTATGGTGGCCGAACCCGTCGCCACAAAAGCCATTGTGGGCGAAATCGGAAACCTTGAATTTTATTCGGCAACCCGGTGGGACAATCACCCCTGCTGCATTGTCGCCATGCAGGAGGATTTTATCCAGAAACACCCCGAGGCGGCCCAGGAATTTGTCTCCCTGCTGGTGGAAACCGGGGAATATATTGAAAATGATAAGATCCGGGCCGCCCGAATTGCGGTCGGTTTTCTGGACCCGGAAGGAAAACTCGGGCTCAATCCCCAGGTCCTTCAGAATGTCTTTTCCCAGCCCAAGGCCATCCGGTGGGACGGACTTTATCCGGTTGCCGATGACCTTGATAAAATCCAGAAATATATGCACGATGTCATGGAAATCGGCCGGATCATTGATCTGGATCGTTTTATTGAAAAACGGTTTGCAGACAAGGCGTACAAATAATTTTTAAAGAGAGGGCGCCATGAAAATAACCGACCCGGGTGTTATTAAAAGCGGGGAAAAAGACCTGATTGAATTGCTCAAAGAAGACCTTGACCTTGATGTCGTCAGGGAGATCATCAAAAAAAAGATGACCGCAGCCGCCCTTTCCCCAAGGGGCGGTGAAATTGTCGTCCACAACAATCAGATCGCCTTCAGGATGGATTTTGACCTTTGTTTAAGCGGCAGCCTCATGTTTGACCGCCAGGGAAACCATCTCCCCGAAGAAGATGAAGATATCGGCACAGGGGAAAAGACGGAGACGGGCCTTTTGGATTATGACCTGGATCACCTGGACGGGCCCAATGATCCGGACAACCTGGATGCCCTAGACAATATGGATGAGCTGGATGAGCTATATGAGCTGGATGATCCGGGCAACCTGGATGAGCCGGCCGATGATCCTGAACCCGGACTCGAACTCCGGGAAGACGATGCGCCTCTTATGGCGGATGATCTTGCCGATGACGATATTACCGATATTCTAAAAGAAAGCCGGGACTTCTGGGAACAGAAAAAGGACTCCTGATATCGCCCTTAAAAAAAGAGGAGAGAGGATCATGATACCGGAAACCCCTGAAAACGATGTCGTCAATATTGAAGAACTCAAAGAAATCATGGATGGGGATATGGAACTCATCCGGGACTGTTTTACGGATTTTGCTCAGAATTTTCCCCAAGACTTTGATGAGATCAAACACGCGGCCATGGCAAAAGACGGCCCGAAACTGAATGCCTCGGCCCATAAGCTGAAAGGAACATTGCGGTATCTTGCCGCGGAAAAAGCCGCGGATGCTGCCTACCGCCTTGAATTGTCAGGAAAATCAAACGAGTTGGAGAACCTTGAGGGCCGGCTTGAAACCCTGAACCATGAATGCGGGAAAGTTTTGGAATTTATCCGCACTTTCAAGGGCTGACCGGAGGCTCCGGCCCGGAGTTCTTCCCCCAGGGGCAGATTTTAAGCAGGGGGCAGTCCGGACAAAGCGGCTTTTTTGCATCACAGATTTCCCTTCCGAAATAAATCAATTGAAGGGAAAAATCATTCCAGGACTTTTTCGGGATAAGGTCCATCAGTTCATACTCAATTTTGACAGGGTCTTTTTTATCGGTCAGCCCAAGCCGGTTCGATATTCTCATGACATGGGTATCCACCACAATGGTGTCTTGGCCAAAGGCCGCAGACAGAACAACGTTGGCGGTTTTCCGGCCCACTCCCGGCAATTTGACAAGCCTGTCCATCTCCTCGGGCACAACCCCCCCGTATTCCCCGACCAGGGCCAAGGCGCAGTCCTTGATATTCCTTGCCTTATTATTGTAAAAGCCGGTGGAATAAATAATTTTTTTAATTTGACCCAGGGCGCCCGGGCCAGGGCCTCAGGGTCGGGGTAGGCCTGGAACAGGATTTTGGATACCTTGTTGACCTGGTTATCCGTACACTGGGCGGACAAGATGGTGGCGATCAGCAGTTGAAAAGGGGTTCCGTGCTCCAGTTGGGTCTTGACAACAGGGTATCTGCCGCTTAATGTCTGAAGAATTGTTTTTATTTGGGATGAATTCACCGTCATGGAAGGGTTATATATGAAGACCGACAAAATCTCAAGCCCCATAAAAGGGCTTGGGCTTTGTTCCGGCGGGCTGGACAGCATGCTGTCCGGTCTTTTGTTGAAGCGCAGGGGGATAGAGGTTTCCTTTATCTCTTTTGAGACTCCTTTTTTCTCATCGGAATCCGCGCAAAAAGCCTCCCTTCAAACCGGAATCCCCTTGATAACCCTTGATATCACCGAAGATTACATGGAAATGATGAAAAACCCCAAGGCCGGGTTTGGAAAAAATATGAATCCCTGCATGGACTGCCATACCCTGATGTTTTCAAAGGCAGGGGAAATCCTTAAAAAGGAAGGGTTTCACTTTCTGTTCAGCGGAGAAGTCGTGGGCCAGAGGCCCAAATCCCAGAATAAAAATTCCTTGCGGTATGTGGAAAAAAACTCGGGTTTTGAAGGGCTGATCCTCAGACCCCTCAGCGCAAAACTGCTCCCTGTGACGGAAATGGAAAAAAAAGGACTCATCAATCGGGAGGCCCTCATGGGTATTTCCGGCCGGTCCAGGAAAATCCAGTTTCAACTGGCAAAGGAATTCGGGATAGAAGAGTATCCCGCCCCTGCCGGGGGGTGTCTTTTGACGGACAAGCTCTTTTCCGAAAAACTGAAGGACTTGATGGAGGTGCAGGTCGTTTTTGATACCCGAGAACTTCATTTATTAAGATATGGGAGGCATTTCCGGCTGGATGCAAAAACAAAGGTGATCGTAGGGCGATCCCGGCAGGACAATGAACTTCTCATGGAATACCATGAGGAGGAGAGGGATGTTTTGCTCAAGCACGCGGCCCTGCCGGGCCCGGATGTGATCCTGACCGGTGCCCCATCCCGGGAAAACATAGAAACCGCTGCCCTTATCTGTGCCGCGTATACCAAATCCCCGGAAGGGGAAACCACCCCCGTTCACATCCTTAAAAACGGCGTCAGGTCAACGATCCTGGTTAAAAAGGCCGGGACGGAAGCCTTTAGACCCCTTATGATATAAATCTCCCCCTGTTGAAAAATTCAAGAGGGGGAGATTGTATTTATCCGGAAAAATTGGATGGTTAATAATAAATCATTTTTTCCCAGAATTTCTTTTCATCCTTATCCCATTCAGGCCCGAATTTCTCCTCGCAAAAGGATGACAGCCTGTTGTACCAGCTTGTCCATGGATTTTTTCCTTCTTTTTTGGCCGTCAGCACATCAATGAGGAAGGCTTCAATATTGATCATCTCTTCCTTCGGGATATAGGAGCAGGCGCCGCCAAGATAAGATTTTTTAATATTTTCCGGGCTCAGGGCGTGGGCCGTCAGCATGACGGTGACAACCTTTTTCTTGGTAGCTATTTCCAGCAGTTGATACCCGTCAACACCCATGATATCCAGAATGGCAATATCGAACTTCTCGGTTTCCAGGAGACGTCCGGCCTCTTCAAAGCTCTGGGCTCTGACGGTTGTACACATATTCAACAATTCTTCCAGGGAGTCGAGCACATCGGGCTCATCATCAACGATCAGCACTCTTTTTTTATCCAAAGTGATATTTGACATGGTCTTTTCCGATCAATTAAAGGTTATGGGGAAACGTCATTATGATCATATATAATTCACATTTTTGGGTCTTTCAACAATATAATTCAAATCCGCAAAGATTCAATCCCCTCTTTTAACGGGAGAATCTTAAACCCTCCCTCAAGGAATCAATTTTGCTTTTAACTGCCCGCATGCGGCCAGGATATCATCCCCCTTGCTTTTCCGTATGATGGCCGTGAAATTCCGGTCCAGCAGGATCTGGAGAAAATCACTGATGCCCTTCCGGTCCGGGCGCTTAAACCCGCCCGCTTCGTATTCATTGAACGGGATCAGGTTGATCTTGGCCTTAATGGGCGACAGCAGCTTCACCAGCCTTAAGGCATCTTCCCTTGAATCATTCACCCCTTTCATCAATATATATTCAAAGGTGATCTTGTTTCTGGGTTTCATGGTAAAGGTCCGGCAGGCTTCCAGCAATTGTTTCAACGGGTATTTATGATTGATGGGCATGAGTTCCGAACGCAGTTCGTCGGTTGTGGCGTTGAGGGACACGGCCAGGTTCACGCCGGTGTCAAGGCCGAGCTGAGTCATCTTCGGCACCAGGCCCGAGGTGGACACTGTGACATGGCGGGGGGAGAATTTAAAGCCATAATCCGTGTCTGTGATGGTTTCCAGGGATTTAATGAGATTCCGGTAATTGGCAAGGGGCTCCCCCATGCCCATAAACACAATATTGGAAAGTTTTAAGGGATCAATTCCTTTCTGCATCAGATAGTGCCGGATATCCCGGATCTGGGCAATGATTTCCCCAACCGTCAGGTTCCGGATGAACCCTCCTTTGGCCGTCAGGCAAAACCGGCAGTTCTGGGCGCACCCCACCTGGGAAGACACGCAGAGGGTGAAATGATCCTTGCCCGGAATCAGGACGGATTCAATGTGAAGCCCGTCGCTGAGCCTGAAGAGAAATTTTTCCGTTGTATCCGCGGAGACCATCTTTTCTTCTATGGTGAGACGCGGGATATAAAAATGCGCTTCAAGCTTATTCCTGAGTTCCTTTGACAGGTCCGTCATCTCTTCAAAGCTCTCTGCCTGCCGGATGCAGATCCATTTGGATATCTGGCCCGCCCTGAAGGACCGGATGCCGTTCTCCTCAAGCCAGACCGAAAGATCCTGCCGTGTAAAATCCAGTAAATTCTTCATATCTTCATATCTGTTCTTCATATCGGTTCAAATTTTATTATTTTCTTGACATAACACAGAATCTATACTAATTTCAACGATTTGATTTGATATTTGAAGGTTGGTTTTTGTATGTTTGAAAGCTTGAGTGACAGACTTGATTCGGTCTTTAAAAAACTGAAAGGCCACGGCACCCTGAATGAAAAGAACATTGAAGATGGTCTTAAACAGGTCCGTATGGCATTGCTTGAGGCGGATGTCAATTATAAAGTCACAAAGCAGGTGGTCGCAGACATAAAAGAGCGCTCTTTGGGTCAGGAAGTCTTGCAGAGCCTTACCCCGGGCCAACAGGTCATCAAAATTGTAAACGATGAATTTACAAGAATGATGGGGTCTGAACACCAGGGTCTGGACCTGGATGGAAAGACACTGACCTCCGTTATGCTGGTAGGGCTCCAGGGGTCCGGTAAAACCACCACCGCGGGAAAGCTGGCTTTTTACCTGCGGAAAATGGGTAAAAAACCCTTACTGGTGCCTGTGGATGTGTACCGTCCGGCAGCCATCGACCAGCTCAAAAAGATCGGGAAACAACTGGATATCCCCGTTTTTCAGTCCACCGCGGATATGCTCCCTTTAAAAATCTGTCAGGACGCCATCCTGGACGCCAGAACCCAGGGGTGCGACACCCTGATCCTGGACACGGCCGGAAGGCTGCACCTGGATGAAGCATTAATGGCAGAACTCAAAACCATTAAAAAAGGGATCAACCCAAGGGAAATTCTCCTGGTGGCCGACGCCATGACCGGGCAGGATGCCGTGAACATTGCCGGCTCCTTTGATACGGCCCTGGATCTGAGCGGGGTTGTCCTGACCAAAATGGATGGGGATGCCCGCGGCGGCGCGGCCCTGTCCATCAAGGCGGTTACCGGAAAACCCCTGAAATTCATCGGTGTGGGTGAAAAATTAACAGCCCTTGAGCCGTTTCACCCGGCCCGGATGGCCTCCCGGATCCTTGGTATGGGAGACACCCTTTCCTTTATTGAAAAGGCCCAGGAAGCCATTGATCAGAAAGAAGCCGGGGAGATTGAAAAAAAATTAAGGAAAAACGCCTTTACCCTGGAGGATTTCAGAAACCAGATGAAAATGGTCCGGAAAATGGGGTCCATTAAAGATCTTCTGGGCATGCTGCCGGGCGTCAATAAAAAAGGGCTGAAAGACCTGAATATCAATGATAAGGAATTTGTTAAAATTGAAGCAATGATCAATTCCATGACTCCCTTGGAAAGACGGGATTACGCCATCATCAAGGGGTCCAGAAAAATAAGGATTGCCAATGGAAGCGGAACCACGGTCCAGGATATCAATAAACTCCTGAAGAGTTATTCCCAATCCATGAAAATGATAAAGCAATTTAATAAAGGCGGCATGCGTTCATTAAAAAACATGCTGCCGTTTTAAGGAGACAAAAAGAATATGGCTGTTAGAATCAGATTGACCCGAAAAGGAACACGGAAAAGACCTTTTTACAGAATTGTGGCCGCGGATATCGAATGTCCGAGAGACGGAAGATTCCTGGAACTTCTGGGAACCTACAACCCCATGGTGAACCCGGCTGCCGTGACCTTGAAAGAGGACAGAGTGAAATACTGGCTCGGGGAAGGCGCCCTGCCCTCCACAACCGTCCGGAGCATATTAAAGCGGCAGGGCATCAGTCAAGCGCCGGCCGAAGCATAGAGCGGCCTTTAATAGGCCCGATCCTGTATTCTCACTACCCCATTAAAAGGAGATGTTGATATGAAAGAGCTGATCGAATACATCGCAAAAGCATTGGTAGACAGTCCTGATCAGGTTCTGGTATCTGAAGTTATCGGCGATCAGACTTCGGTTCTGGAACTGAAGGTGGCAAAAGAGGATCTCGGGAAGGTCATCGGGAAACAGGGAAGATCGGCAAGGGCCATGAGAACCATTTTAAGTGCGGCATCCACTAAGCTTAAAAAACGCACGGTGCTTGAAATTATTGAATAGATGATGAATAAAACCGCTTCGTTTACCCTGGGCAAGGTAACCGGAGTTCATGGTCTTGGCGGCATGCTCAAGGTTGCATCTTTTGCAGAGTCTGCGGATACATTTGAAAAAGGCCGGCATATTGTCATAAAAGGCGGGGAAGAAGAAAGATCCTATCTTATTCTTCACGCCTCTCCCCATAAACAGGGGCTTTTGCTGGGCCTTGAGGGGATTGGGAGCCGGGAGCAGGCCGAAGCCCTTGTGGGAAAAGACATCCTTATGGACAGGGGACAACTGCCGGAACCGGAAGAGGGTGCCTGGTACTGGCAGGATCTCATGGGCCTGGATGTGGTGGACCATATAAAAGGGTATCTGGGCAAAATCACCCATTTGTTCCGGACCGGGGCAAATGATGTCCTGGTCATAACGGACAAGGACAGGGAAACCTTGGTGCCCATGCACAGGTATTTTGTTGAATCCGTGGACATGGACGCGCAAACGGTCAAAAACCACCCTGCCTGAGGATTATTAATGGATTTCACGGTATTGACCCTGTTTCCCGAACTGATCA
>JAAUSZ010000160.1 GCA_012031875.1 Desulfobacula sp. | reverse complement strand
TCTCGGCCAGAAAACCGGCCATGGCCGTAACAAAATCCTCTTCCCCGTAGACCACGGCCTTTTTTTTTGGACACGTATTTATTTCCGTCCACATAGGCGTCAATGAGCCTTCCCCTCTGCCTCTTATACTTTTCAGGCACGGGTTTGGACGTGATTTCCTCCAGGGCTGAAAAGAAAAGATCCGTGGCCTTGACCCCCATGGGGATTCCCAGCGACACCAGGGGGATGTCAAATCTTTGTTTTAAAACCGAGCCTGCGGTTTTTTCCCCTTTTTCCGCCATCCCTGCCAGGATGGTGCCCAGTTCTATACTGGCGCCGGAAAAGTTCATCTCGCGAATGTCTTTTATGGGGGTTCCGCCCTTTTGAATTGCGTGATATTCGACCCAGGAAGGGCCTTCCAGCCGTTCGGAATAGTCGGGCAGAAGAATGAGCCGGGTATTCAGGTCCTCGAAGATTTCCTTCAGGTGCCGGAGATCCTCGTTGGACAGCATGCCGGGGAAAAAATTGACGGTTTTCCGGGCCTTGTGTCTTGACCTGACGCCCTCGGGATTGCAGTGTTCCACCACGGCCCGGACCGCATGGTGAAATCCGTCCATATGGGTCCCCGAATAACTGGGGGTAGACACATGGACCAGGTCGGCCCGGTCTTCCACATGTCCCATGCCCTCTATGATCATGGGCACGTCATCTCCGATGGTTTCGGAAAGGCAGGTGGTGGCAATGCCGATCATCCCGGGCGAGTACTGGCGGCTCAGGTTTTCAATGGCCAGTTTCAGGTTGGCGCCGCCGCCGAATATGGCTGTTTCCTCTGAAAAATTGGAGGATGCGATATCCACGGGTTCCTTGAAATGGCTGATGAGATACCGTCTCATATAGGTGGAGCAGCCCTGGGAACCGTGCAAAAGCGGTATGGCGCTTTCAATACCGTGGAAGACCAGGGCCGCGCCCAGGGGCGTGCACATTTTACAGGCATTCCGGGTTGCGGTATAAGATTTTGCAGTGTTCATATTCATTTTCCTTATGTTGAATCAGCCTCCGAATCCCGGATTGTCCAAATTACGGATTGTCCAAATTACGGATTGGCCGCGTCGATCAGATCATCTGTCCCACAGCCCCTTTTCTCGGGACCAGGTCCCAGACAGGGCTGGTAACCGTTTCATGGACCTCCCTGGCAAAATTTTTCATTCCTTCAAATCCTGCCAGGGGGATTTTTCTTTCATGGTTGTGATCACAGAATCCCAGGCCCAGTTTATAGGCAATGGGCCTTTCCTTTACCCCGCCGATGAAAAGGTGGGCATCCTTTTCCAAGACATATTTGGCCAGCTCCAGGGGGTTGGCGTCATCCAGGATGATGGTCCCGGGATCGCACATGTCCTTTAAAAGTGCATAGTCCTCTTTGTTTCCCGTCTGGGACCCCACCAGCACCACGGTCATGCCGAGATGTTTCAAGGCCTTGATCAGAGAAAAAGCCTTAAACGCGCCCCCCACATAGACCGCGGCCCGCTTTCCCAAGAGATCCGTTTTCATTTCCCGGAGTTCCGGCAGGATGGCCTTGACTTCCTCCTGCACCAGGGCCATGGTTTTTTCCATGATGTCCGGCCGGTCACTGAAAAACGAGGCCACATCATAGAGGGCCTGGGCTGTGTCTTCGATACCGAAATAAGACACCCGGATAAAGGGGATGCCGTAAGCGGCCTCCATTTTCTGGGCCAGATAGGTCAGGGACCCGGAACACTGGACCACGTTGAGGCAGGCCCGGTGTGACGAACCGTAATCCTTGACCCGGCCGTCTCCCGTCATGACCGACAGGACTTCGATCCCCATCCGTTTATAATAGTCTTTAATGATCCAGGTTTCCCCGCCGATATTGAATTCCCCCAGGATATTAATGCTCAGGGGAATCTTTCCGGGGCTTTCTTCCCGGGGCCGGTCAATGAGATTGAACAGGGCGTCACAGGCGGCCTTATACCCGTCCTTTTTGGTCCCCTTAAAGCCTTCGGAATGAACCGGGAGCACGGGGATGCCGGTCTTGGCCTCTACTTTTTTACAGACCGCGGCCACATCATCGCCGATGATCCCCACAATACAGGTGGCATAGACAAAGGCAGCCTTGGGCTGATAGATCTCGATGAGTTCAAAAAGGGCCTTTTCCAGTTTTTTTTCTCCGCCGTAAATAATATCCGTCTCGGAAAGGTCCGTGGAAAAGCTCATCCGGTGCAGTTCCGGCCCGGAAGACAGGGCGCCCCGGATATCCCAGGTATAGGAGGCGCAGCCGATGGGGCCGTGAACCAGGTGCAGGGCGTCGGTGATGGGGTAAAGAACCACCCTTGAGCCGCAGAACACGCAGGCCCTCTGGCTCACCGACCCTGCCAGGCTTTTTTTGTCGCAGGAGATGTCGAACTCGTCGCTTCCTTTTCTGAAGACCTGGGTTTTCCGCTCTTCCAGTATGGATATGGATTTCATTGTATTGTCCTTTACATCACCAGTTCAAACCGTTCTTCCGGCGCATCCCGGTCCAGGCGGTCCAGCAGCACGTCCAGGATTTTTTCCAGAAGCCTCATGCCGCCCCTGTAGCAGGTCGTGGGGAAATAGGAATGGCCCACCCGGTCCAGGATGGGAAATCCGAACCGCACAAAGGGGGTATCCTCATCCCTGGCCATGTATTTGCCGTAGGTATTGGCCATGATGAGATCCACAGGCTCATTTTTGATCCATTGGTGGAGCAGGAACATGTCTCCGCCAGCTTTGACATTCACCTTAAAGGGAAGGTGGGCCGTGAGTCGCTCAATTTCCGCTTCAAAGGCCTTTCCCGGTGTTCCCGTGACAATATGGATGGGCATCATATCGATCTGGACCAAAAATTCCACCAGGGGGATCAGATGGTCCGGGTCCCCGGCCAGGGCCACTTTTTTTCTATAAAAATACTGGTGCATGTCCGTGATGATATCCAGAAGCTGCCCCTCTCCCGGGTGATGGAGTCCGGCACACTGACCCCGGCTGCTTTCCTCAGGGCATCGATGAACCGGTCCGTGGCGGACAGCCCGATGGGCAGATCCTCCACCCGGCAGGGAACATGCCATTTGCCGTCCAGGGCCCTGGCCGCATCGGCTGATGCCAGGGGGCCCAGGGCAATGGTGCCCATGCTGTCCCCGGCGCTGACCAGATCCGCCATGGGGGTCCCGCCCTGGGGAACATTTTGTATTTTCCGGTCATGGGGCCGTTGAGCACATCCGAGGTGTCGGGAAATACAATGGGCCTGATCCCCATTTCCATGGCAATCCGTTTGATTTCCGTCATGTCGGAAGGCTCCACATATCCGGGAATGATATTGAACCGGCCGTTGTGAACCCCGGTGGATTTTGAAAAATACAGGGCCATGGCCTTGGTCATATTGGCAAAGCCGGTCACATGGGACCCCACATAGCTGGGGGTATTGGCATGGAATACATGTTTCCCCGGGGGGACCTTTCCCTCCTTCACCGCCTTGTTGGTGATCTGGTAGACGTCATCCCCGATGGTTTCGGAAAGGCAGGTGGTATGAACCGCAATAATATCCGGGTCATAGGTGGTGAAAATATTGTCAATGGCCTGGATCAGGTTGGCCTGTCCGCCGAAGACCGAGGAGCCCTCGGTGAACGAGCTGGTGGCGGCCATGACCGGCTCCCGGTAGTGGCGGGTCAGGGCGCTCCGGTGATAGGCGCAGCACCCCTGCGACCCGTGGCTGTGGGGCAGACAATTGTGAATCCCTAAGGAGGCGTACATGGCACCGACGGGCTGGCAGGTTTTTGCCGGGTTGACGGTGAGGGCCTTTCTTGGGAGAATTTCTTTATGGGTATGTCTAAGCAACATGGGTATACTTCTCCTGTGTGAACATGGGTTTTGTTTCAGATTTCAGATAATGCATTAATCGGGCGGTTTTATTCCCAGCCGTATTTGGCGGAAAGCTCGGGGCTGACCTGCCATGGTGCCTTCAGATAGTCCCAGATTTTGGAGTTCACCATCCGATCGATCTCATGATAAAAATTGACGGCTCCCCGGAATCCGGCATAGGGGCCGCCTGAATCATAGGAATGAAGCTGTTTCATGGGGATTCCGCTCTTCTGGATGGCGTATTTTTCCTTGATCCCGGCGCAATAGATATCCGGTTTGTAAAGTTTCAGCAGTAGTTCGGTTTCATACTGGCTGACATCGTCAATGACCAGGGTCCCCTTAGCCATGTCCGGCATCATGCCCTTGTAGTCCTTGAACTCAAAGCCCCCGGCTTTCAGGGCTTCCATTTCCGCTTCGGTTTTCCGCGGGTTGTATTTTTTCGCATCTTTTTCCACGGAAAGCTCTTCAATATTCCTGGAATCCGCATCTATCTTGATATTGGGGATGATCTCCCTTCCTTCATAGTCGTCCCGGTGGGCAAATTCATATCCCGCGGAAACGGTTTTCATCCCGATTTCCTTGAATAATTCCTGGTAATGGTGAGCCCGGGACCCGCCCACAAAGAGCATGGCCACCTTTCCCTCGCATCTTTTTTTCACCTCTTCCCTGATCTTTTCGATCTCGGGCATTTCCTTTTCAATGACCTCTTCCACTTTCCGGGACAGTTTCGGGTCGTCAAAATACTGGGCGATTTTACGCAAGGACTTTGCCGTGGCTGCTGCGCCGATAAAATTGATCTTGATCCAGGGGATCCCGTATTTGATTTCCATCATGTCGGCCACATAATTGATGGACCGGTGGCACATGACCGTGTTCAAGTCTGCGGTATGGGCATTGGCAAACTGGTCATAGGTTGAATTGCCGCTGAAGGTGGAGACGATGGAGATGCCGCAGTCTTCCAGGATCCGGTCGATCTCGAACCCGTCCCCGCCGATATTGTATTCTCCCAGAAGATTGATTTTGAATTCAGCTTCTTTGATGGTGTCGTTTTTGCCCACCACATGGCTGAAAATACCGTTGTTGGCGATGTGGTGGCCCGCGGACTGGCTGACGCCCCGGTAGCCTTCACAGGAAAATCCGAACACATTGATCCCGAGCTTTTCTTTCATTTCCCTGGCCACGGCATGGACATCGTCTCCGATGAGCCCCACCGGGCAGGTGGAGAAGATACTGATGGCCTTGGGCTTGAAGATGTCATAGGCTTCCTGGATGGCGGCTTTTAATTTTTTCTCGCCGCCGAAAACAATGTCCTTGTCCTGCATGTCCGTGGAAAAACAATAAGTCATGAAATTGTCGTCCGCGTCCGAGGCCGGCCGGGTCTGGTTCCGCCGGGTCAGCCAACTGTAGAACCCGCAGCCGATGGGCCCGTGGGTGATATTGACAATATCCCGGGTGGGCCCCAGGATCACCCCCTTGCACCCGGCATAGGAGCAGCCCCTCTGGGTGATGATGCCCGGAACCGTCCGGACATTGGCCCCGATCTCGGGGAAGGTCCCGTCCTCATCCTTTTTATTGATGATGATCTGGTTGGACCGTTTCCTGGCCACCTTAGCCGGATACCGGGCCAGCAGTTCTTTTTTGATGATCTCCGGGTCCGGCAGATCCATGTCTGCCGGTTCTATTGTCTCGGGATCTTTTATCGTGGTGTTCATATGATTGTTCCATCCTTATTTATAATTAAAAATCATCCAGGACCTTGTCCCCGTTTTCGCCGGTCCTCACACTCAGGGAATCCATGATGGGCATGACCCAGATGACCCCGTCCCCGGATTTTCCGGTCTGGTTGGCATCCATGATGGTTTTGACGGTTTTTTTTGACCAGCTTGTCCGGAACCACAACGGAGATGGCTCTTTTCGGGATCAGGCGCCCGGACTGCCCGAGCTGGGCTATGGCTTCCTCATAGCCCTGTTCCGCACCTTTTAAGAGGGTCAGATCCACCAGGCCCTTTCCCCGTCCCAGGGCTTCCATGGCCGTCATGGAGGAAACACCCACATCGATGAGGGCTTTTTTTGTCTTATTGATCATATTGATACGGATCATGGCCATCACCTCTTTCATGCCGTTGCCTCCTGTTTTTCCTCGATCCCGGTTTCCATGATGCCCGAGCTGATGGTATAAATTTCCTCCACCGGGCTGACAAAAATCTTGCCGTCGCCAAAGGCCCCGCCGTCACCTGTTTTGGCGGTTTTCATCACCGTCTTGATGACAAAGTCCTTGTCTTTTTCATCCACTACAGTGATGAGCATTTCCTTGGGGATTTCATCATAGGTGATTTCCCCAATTTTTATGCCCCTCTGTTTCCCGCGGCCCGTCACGCTCATGCGGGTGACGGCGGGAAAACCGGCCTCCATGAGGGCGGCCATGACCTGGTGGGTTTTATCCGGTCTGACAATGGATCTGATCATTATTTTCATTTAGGTTTTTCCTTTTTTATTATTCAGGGTTATGCTGCAATTCCATAGGTAATGAGCAGGGTTTCCAGTTCCCCGATTTCAAGTGGGGTGGGGATGACAAACATCTGGTTCTCGTCGATTTTTCTGGCCAGGGTCCGGTATTCGTCGGCCTGGGGATGGTCCGGGGCAAAGTCGATGACGGTTTTCCGGTTGATCTCGGCCCGTTGAACCATATTTTCCCGGGGAACAAAATGGATCATCTGGGTGCCCAGTTTTTTGGCCAGCACCTCGATCATTTCCCTTTCATTGTCCACATTCCTGGAATTGCAGATGAGGCCGCCCAGGCGCACGCCGCCGGCTTCGGCAAATTTGACGATACCCTTGCAGATATTATTGGCCGCATACATGGCCATCATCTCCCCGGATACCACAATATAGATTTCCTTGGCCTTGCCCTCCCGGATGGGCATGGCAAAGCCGCCGCAGACCACATCCCCCAGGACATCATAAAAGGCATAGTCCAGTTTTTCATCTTCCGAATAGGCGCCCAATTGCTCCAGAAGGTTGATGGAAGTGATGATGCCCCGGCCCGCACATCCCACTCCCGGCTCAGGTCCCCCGGACTCCGTGCACAGGGTCCCGCCGTATCCGACTTTTCGGACATCTTCCAGACGGATGTCCTCTCCCTCGTCCCGCAGGGTGTCGAGAACCGTTCTCTGGGCTAGGCCGTTGAGCAGGAGCCGGGTCGAATCGGCCTTGGGATCGCATCCCACCACCATGATTTTCTTGCCTGCTTCCACCAGTCCGGCAACAATATTCTGGGTCGTCGTAGACTTTCCGATACCGCCTTTTCCGTAAATGGCTATTTTTCTCATCTTTTTTCCTTTGTATTTAAAAGTTGGATTAAAACAATTGTCCCAATCCGTTGTATTCTTAAATAGCAATTAGCATTCCAAATTTTTATTAAAATGCCAATTATTATATAACTATCTGATATTAATATTTAATATCAGATATTAGAAACAAATTAGCTCAAAATATTTATGATAAAATATATATATAAAAATTATTAATTCCAATTTCGTATTTAAGTTATTCCAATTTCGTTATTTAGTGGAATATGGGTCCTGGTCGTCCGCCTTTCGGGTTTGTCCGGGGTTTTACCGCCAAATCCCCAAAGGAGCTGATCTCTCTCTATTTGAAGGCAAAGGGTGCTGGGAACGGTTTGGATTTGGAAAGGGTTACAGAATTGTAATTCGGTATTTCCCGGAGGGTGAGAAGGTTGTCTGGTCCGGCTTTAAATCTTCCGGGTCAGACAGACCAGGTTTGTCGGTTGCCATTCATGGCGCTTGTAAAAGGCCAAGGCAGGGGAATTGTCTTTATCGGCCAGCAATTGGAGATGGGCAATTCCCCTTTTCCGGGCCCATTGCTCCATTTCTGCCAGAAGGCCCTGTCCTATCTCTTGGCCCCGGTGGGCCGAGTCCACCACCAGGTCTTCCAGGACCGCGGTGATGCTTCCCTTTGCTGTGGATATGCGGGTCTGGGCCGTACACATGCCGATGATTTTGCCATGGCATACCGCCACCTTGACGGCCCGGTGTTTGCCGCATCCATCCAGCAGCAGGGCAAGCCCCCGGCGGTGGGCCTTTGCATTGAATTCAAAATCCTTTTCAATGGAAAAAAGCTGTTCCAAAAGCCTGACAAGACTTTCAATATCTCTTGATTCCGCATTTCTGATAATCAATGATTCTTTTTGCATGGTCTCTCCGATCCTGGACGATGATTTCATTTTTTGCCGGTTTTTGTGAATTCCGGTATCTTTATTTTTTTTCGAGCAAATCTTGTGCCGGGGGGAGTCGTCGGCCTTGGAGCCATACCCGACTCATTCATGATAAACTGCTGTTGAAAAACAAAAAGAAAAATAATATAGTCAACATTTACAAAATAAAGGGGGGCTGTCCAGACTCGGCCGCGCTCCCCAAAAATATAAGGGAAGAAGATGAAGATACATGAATACCAGGCCAAGGAATTGTTCAGGGCCTGTAATATCCCGGTTCCGGAGGGAAGGGCGGCCTTTTCCGTCGAAGAAGCAAAACAGATCGCCTCGGGGCTCGGAGGGTTTCCCGTGGTGGTCAAGGCCCAGATCCACGCGGCGCAGGGAAGGGCGGGGCGTAAAGCTTGCCTTTTCCATGGATGAGGTGGAAACACTCAGCAAAAGCATCCTGGGCATGACCTTGGTGACCCACCAGACCGGTCCCCGGGGCAGGCTTGTGAAAAAACTTCTTATTGAATCAGGCCAGAAGATTAAAAAAGAACTGTATTTAAGCCTTCTGGTGGACCGGGCCACGGCTTCGGTGGTGGTCATGGCCGGCCGGGACGGGGGTATGAACATCGAAGAGGTGGCCGCCAAGACCCCGGAGCGGATCATCAAGGTTCATGTGGACCCCCTCATGGGGATCCAGGGTTATCAGCTCCGCCAGGTGGGGTTTGGTCTTGCACTTCCTCCCGCAGCCATGAAGGCATTTTCAGGGCTGCTGTCCAATCTCTATGCCTTTTTCATGGCCCATGACTGCTCCCTGGTGGAGATCAATCCCCTGATCCTGACCGAAGATGACCGGGTTCTGGCCCTGGATGCCAAGGTGGATTTTGATTCCAACGCCCTCTACCGCCATAAGGATCTTTTGGCCTTAAGGGACCTGGATGAAGAAGATCCCCAGGAAATCGAGGCCTCCAAATACAGTCTCAACTATATCAACCTGGACGGCAATGTGGGCAATATCGTCAACGGCGCCGGTCTTGCCATGGCCACCATGGACATTATCAAGAATGCCGGAGCCTCACCCGCCAATTTCATGGACGTGGGCGGCGGCGCCAGCTCGGAACAGGTGGAGAACGCCTTCAGGATCATCCTGGCCGATGACAAGGTCAAGGCCATCCTCATCAATATCTTCGGCGGCATTTTAAGATGCGATGTCTTTGCCAGGGGGGTGGTGGAGGCGGCCCGGAAAACCGGGGTGAATATCCCGGTGGTGGTCCGCATGGAAGGCACCAATGTGGATGAGGGAAAGAAAATTTTAAAGGATGCCGGTCTGAATTTGATCAGCGCTCTGGATATTGCCGATGCCGCAGAGAAAATTGCGGCTGCGGTCCGGTAAAGGAGAAATAACACGTGAGCATATTTGTCAACAAAGACACAAGGGTTCTGGTCCAGGGAATTACCGGCAATGAAGGCAGTTTCCATGCCAGACAGTGTCTGGCCTATGGGACCCGGGTCTTGGCCGGGGTAACACCGGGCAAGGGCGGACAAAAAATGGATGAGATCCCGGTTTTCAACACGGTTCAGGAAGCCGTGAAAGCCACCGGGGCCACTGCCTCCCTGATTTTCGTGCCCCCGGCCTTTGGGGCCGATGCCGTCATGGAGGCCGCGGATGCAGGGGTAAAGCTGATTGTAACCATTACAGAGGGCATTCCCATCCTGGATATGGTCCGGGTTAAAAAATTTCTGGCAGCTAAAAATTGCCGCCTCATCGGTCCCAACTGCCCGGGCATCATCACGCCGGATGAATGCAAGATGGCATCATGCCGGGGAAAATTCATAAAAAAGGCCATATCGGCGTGGTGTCCCGGTCCGGCACGTTGACCTATGAGGTCGTGGACCAGCTCACAAAAATCGGTCTGGGCCAGTCCACCTGCATCGGTATCGGCGGAGACCCTGTGAACGGAACCCATTTTATTGATGTGCTCAAGGCTTTTCAGGACGACGATGAAACCGGGGGCATTGTCATGGTGGGGGAGATCGGCGGCAGTGCCGAAGAAGATGCGGCCGCCTATATCAAGGCCCACCTGACCAAGCCCGTGGTGGGATTTATTGCCGGGCTCACGGCTCCTCCGGGCAGACGGATGGGCCATGCCGGGGCCATCATCTCCGGGTCCGGCGGGACAGCCGCGGCAAAGATTGAGGCGTTCAGGGAAAACGGGATTCATGTCTGTGAAAATCTGGGCCGCATCGGCCGGATCTGCAAAGACGTATTTTCAGGATAACCAAAAAGGAGGTTGATTTGGAGAGTTATACAATTGAATCAAACAAGAAAAAAAGCAGGCTCCCGGCCCGGCTGGATTTTGCCCAGAGCGCCACAGGGCTGATCCTGGGGCTGTTCATCTGGATGCATTTGCTGTTCGACGGCAGCATCATTTTCGGGAAAAAAGTTTTTTCCTTTGTTACGGGAACGCTGGAGCTGTCCTTTCTCTCGGATACAGGCCATGGATATCCCATTATCGTCTTTTTTGCCGTGACGGTCATCTCCATTCTGTTTATCACCCATGCCCTGCTGGGAATGAGAAAATTTCCCAATTCTTACAAGCAGCACAGGATTATGGCGGACCAGGTGATCATCACGGATCATATGGAAACCAAACTCTGGTATGTCCAGGCCATCACCGGTTTTATCATGTTTTTTGCAGGCTCGGTCCATTTGTATACCATGTTTGCCAATCCGGGCAGCGTTGATCCCTATCTATCCGCGGACCGGGTGGTCTCCGGCAATATGTGGCTTTTGTACCTGGTTCTCCTGGTTTGTGTTGTGCTTCACGCCAATATCGGCCTTTACCGGCTCTGCCTGAAATGGGGATGGTTTTCCGGCAAAGATGCCAAAAAATCAAGGCTCAAACTGCAAATGCTGAGAAACCGGATCATCATCTTCTACCTGGCCATCGGCGTTCTGGGTATCCTGGCCTTTACCATCATCGGCATGGGCCACCGGGACAAGGCCGGAGAACGATATCTCGGGCAGGTGACATCAGTGGAAATGTTGGTGGAAATGCCTCAGGGGTTGGCACAGACCCCATATATTGCAGACTCAAACGAATAAGGGGACAGCTAAATGAAAGTCATATATACGGATTCACTTGTAATCGGCGGGGGCCTGGCAGGGCTGAGAGTGGCCATCGCATCCATGCAGAGGGGGTATGACACCATCGTCCTTTCCCTGAT
>JAAUSZ010000159.1 GCA_012031875.1 Desulfobacula sp. | reverse complement strand
GAATTTAGGCAAAGGGTCCATTTACACCACCCTCGTGACGATAATCCCCGGATCTTCAACGCATTGAAACCGCTTTTTCCAGGTTCCGAATTCACATCGGTTTCAGCCACGCCAAAGCTTTCCGGGCCGGCATCCCCGGTGAGCAGGATCCATAAGGGCATTTTTTCCGGCATTGCGGATTTGAGCGACCGGATATAATACAGAAGCCCCCGGATGGCGGCTGCCAGACCTCATGCACAAGGATGACCTGATCCACAGGACTGTTTTTGATCCGGGTGAAGATCTCCCTGTCCTGGTCCGGATCAAAACAGGCGTTGATCTTTTCTCTGACATCCAAAAAAAGATGGGTATGAATATGATGGCTGATCTTTTCCATGGCTGCCTCGGAATAGGCCGTCTGTGGCGCAAGAATCAGCGCTGTTCGGAGGCCTGCACCGGCCGCCGGAGGGGTTGGGAAAGGCCCTGTATCGCCTGGAAGCGGAGTTTTTTCACCGGCTCTTGTGTAAACCGGGGCTGATTCCGGCCCCCTCCTTTCCGGGAAGGCGTCCAGGGTATCGATATCCATCAGCGGGGACTGCATCCGGATCAGCAACTGCCTGAAAACGGCCGGTCAAGGTCAAAACCCTGAAGAACGCGATGCCGGGCCAGGATGCCTGAAATCACCAGAGCCCCCCTGGGAAGCACGGCATAAAAGAGGATACCCAGGCAGAGAAAGGGCCACCAGGAAACCAGATCCCGGGTGGCCAGGACCGCTATCCCGTCCTTGAGAATGATTCTGGACCCCTCAATCTGGGAAAAACCCGGGTGGGAAAGGGTTTCCGGCATGAACCAGGACCAGGGCAGGGCCATCCGGGAGACCAGATCATAAACGGTTTCACTGCTGGTCACGAGGGTGGACTGCCAGCCGAATGCCATGTCGCTGACAAGGACCCTGAAAAAGGTCCCGCCAAGGGCCCCCGTGGTAAAACAAAAGGCAAACACCGAGGTCAGGATGAAAAACGGCCAGAAAAAAAGGGCCTGGAATTCATGGGTTTTCATCCTGACAAGGGTTGTGGTAAATTCCAGGGCATCAAGGCCGTTTCTGAATACCCCGGCGCCTGTTTTCTTCAGGAGGTCCGGCAGAACGTCAAGAAAAAGGGAAGACAAGGCCCTGTGAATCATGGAGTTCTGGATTCGGTTCCCCCCTGACCTTATTTTCAGGCATCTTCGTAAAAGGAAAAAGACGGTGATGAGGCTGAGTATGGCCTGGAGAACAATGAAAAAAAAAGCAAAAAGCGCCACATTGACGGGCTTTGACCCGTGGTAAGCCAGAAAGGACCAGGCCAGGGAAAGGCCGGAAAAGCATCCGGAAAGAATCATGGCATAGACCATAAAAGAATACAGCAGGGAAAAAACACTTCCCGGCAGAAGGACCCGTGTCTTTTTCCCATGTTTCCCGCAGGCCTCCCGCCTTCTGGCCTCAAGCCAGGACAACAAAAGCGCCTCAGAGGTTCCGCAGGTTTCCCCGCACTGTCTGTATATCCTTCGGTCCCGGACATCCCTCAGACGGGTCTCTTTTTCCGATTCAAGGGCCTCATCCCGGTTTACAAAATAGTCCAGGTCAATGATGTCTTTTAATTTCAGGGTCATGGCTGGCTTTTACTAGTCTGCTTCTTATTCACAATCGCACTTTAAAAACCCATTCATCCGGCCTTAAATATCAGGGTTTGATATCCGGGTTCCGGATCTTCTTATAATAGGAATCCGCCTGGTAAACCGCGGCCAGGGGATTATGGCCCGTGACCCGGTCCTTTACCGCCAGGACCGTTGTGGGAATATCCGTAAATTTGAAAAACAGGGTGTCATGTCCCACGCACAGGCCTAAAAGGATATTGAAATCCGCTTTTTCATGGTTCAGGGCCTTGGCCTGGAAAATCGGATTGCACATGGCCTCGTCGGTTCCCTTAAAAATTTTTTCATCATCGCTGATGCCGATGATATCCTTGGATGTGTTCCCGGCCTTACAGCAGACGGAGACCACTTCAAACCCGTATCCTTTAAAAATCTCTTCAACGGTCTTGGCTTCCTTTGCAAGCCCCAGGCAAAAGGCGATACCGATGCGCTTATACCCCATTTTCAGGGCGAATTCACAGGTTTCAACAATCCGTGTTTTGCAGGGCTGCATGATATAGGGCTGCTGGTCCCGGTTGGCATAGCATTCCGCCTCCTGCAAAGAGGCATTGTAAGCAAATTTTTTGACATCGCCGGCCGCATAGGCCCCGTTGGCTTCCGCCAGCACCTCTTTTCGCGTTACAGTGGGGCAGCCTTTGTTTCCCCTGCCCTGATCCGAAAAACAAAGCTTATCCGGGACCTCGTATTCACAGGAGGCGCAGGAAGGAGCCGGTTTCTTTTTTTTATCCGTCATTTTTTCCTCCAAATATTAAGTGGGTAATCCCTTTGTATATTTCTCAACCAGGCCCTTCAGCGTTGCATAGGGCTTGGCCCCCACAAGCCGGTCCAGGCCCATCAGAAATGTGGGTACAGCCGTGATGCCCAAATTTCGTGAACGCTCCCAGTCCGCATCCACCGCTCCTGAAAACGACCTGCCGTCAATGACGGTTTCACCCTCTTCCGGATCAAGGCCTGATTTCTTGACCAGGTCCAGCAGCACCTCTTTTTGTGCGATGTTCCTGCCCTCGGCAAAATAGGCGGTAAAGGCTTCCATATGGAAACTATGCCCGCGGCCCTTGGTTTCAGCCCAAAGGCCTGTTTCCTGGGCCAGGCGGCTGTTATAGGTCATCTTCCTGTCCCCCAGGAAAAGCCCGAACCCGGCGGCTGTGGTCTTTAACTGCGTCATCATCTTGTCCACATCCACCGCTATCCCCTTTTGTTTAAACAGCTCCGCCAGGGGCAGACCCTCCAAAGGCGTGTCCGGATTCAGGGGAAAGGCCCTCCATTGGATCTGAACCCCATATTCCTGTTTCAGTTTTTCAATACCCCCGGTAATGAAATAGCACCAGGGTCAGACATAATCTGAAAAAATTTCCAGCACAAGGGATGACGGCATCATTTTCCTCCTTCGGATAAATCCCGCATCATGAGTGATCATTCGGCCACTCTTCTTTCAGGGTTAATCAAACCTGGCCGAGTTTATCACAAATCAGGGCCAAGGGTGACATTAAAATTTATCAATTTACTTTAAGGATGAAATTATTTATCTTACGGATTCCAAAATATACCAAAGGGGTGACCGTGCTGATTGCATTTTTAAAAGGGTTTGGGGCCGGAAGCGGTCTGATTATTGCCATTGGGGCCCAGAATGCCTTTGTCCTGAGCCAGGGAATCAAAAAAAACCATTATATTGTCATCCCCTTGATTTGCGCGGTTTGTGACGCCCTCCTCATCACCCTGGGGGTTACGGGCCTGGGCCTTTTTCTGGCCTCCAGCCGGACCCTTTCCCTGGTGGCCGGCATGGGCGGGGCTATTTTTCTTTTTTTTTACGGCCTGAGGTCCTTTAAATCCGCCCTTGCCGGAGGCAGTCTATGTTCGGGTGAAAATGCCGGGACTTCTTTAAAAACAGCCGCCCTGACCACCCTGGCCGTGACCCTGCTCAATCCCCATGTCTATCTTGATACGGTTGTTCTTTTGGGCAGCCTGTCCAGCCAGTTTCATCCCCCGGGCCATCTCTATTTCGGGGCCGGAGCCGTCATGGCCTCTTTCTCCTGGTTTTTCGCGCTGGGTGTCGGCGGCAGGCTTCTGGCGCCGGTGTTTGCCAGGGAATGCTCCTGGAGGGTATTGAATTCCCTGGTGGGGATCACCATGTGGGTCATTGCCGGTTCTGTTCTGAAGGGCTTATTTTTTCGTTAAAATCGCAATCCAGAGGGTTCTGACCAATTCCCCGATTTTTTTATAACCAGGGATTTTTTTACCCATTGTTTTTTTCCTCCAGATCAGATAAACAGTGTTCTGAAATTATTCCAAATGGTCCCATGCAGAAATCCGGAAAAGATTAAATTTAAAAAAGTTTCAGGCGATTTTAGACCGATGATACATAAACTTCTGATCGTTGATGATGAGCCCCACCTGACAAACTCCTTCAAAACCCTGTTTGAGGCAAGGGGAGTTTTTGTTGAAACGGCCCTTAACGGCCCCGATGCCATTGCGTGTTTCAGGAAAAGTCCTTTTAAAACCGTCCTTTCCGATATCCATATGGATGAAATGGACGGCATCCAGCTCATGCATGCCTTAAAAGACATTGATCCCCTTGTGCAGGTCGTATTTCTGACGGGGTATGCTTCCGTTGAAAATGCAGCCGACGCCTTGAAACAGGGCAAGGCCTTTGATTATCTGAAAAAGCCGGTCAAAAATTTTAATACGCTGTATGAGACCCTTGACAGGGCCCAGGAAAGATATGACCAGCTTAAACATAAAAAGGTCAGGGAAAAGGAAACCGAGAAAGACTTTGCCGTCTTCAGGAGTATTTTTGACGGCATGGAAGCCCTTGTCTATGTCGCAGACATCACCAGCCACGAACTCATTTATGCCAACAAAAAATTCATGGAGGTTGTGGGCCGTGACGCGCAAACATCCCTGGAAGGGGGGAAATGCTGGGAAGTTGTCCAGCAAGGCCGGACAGGCCCCTGTGACTTCTGCACCAACCAAAGACTCCTTTTGGCCGACGGAAGCCCTGCCGCACCCTATACCTGGGAGTTTTACAACACCCGGAACAAGCGCTGGTACAGCATTGTGGATAAGGCCGTTGAATGGTACGATAAACGCATCGTCCGGCTTGAAACCGCCTTTGACATCACTGAAAAAAAAGAACATGAAAAGCTATACCGCCAATTTGAAAAAGCCATTGAAACCTCCCGGAAACTGGAGAGCATAGGAACCCTGGCCGGAGGCGTGGCCCACGATTTCAACAATACCCTTTCCACCATTATCGGAAATATCAATCTGGCCCAACTCGGCAACCTTGACAAGGAAACCCGGAAATTTCTGCAGAATGCGGAAGCCGGGGTCATGCAGGCCAAAAGAATTTCTTCAAAGCTGATCACCTTTGCCAAGGGCGGCGGCCCCTACAAAACCCGGACCGATATTGTGGAACTGGTCAGACAACTCCTTGCAGCGACGCTGGACCCCAAACATATTATTTACACCTTTGATGTCGACAGGATTCCGGGCCCGTATTTTGCTGACCAGGATCAGCTTAAAAGCGCCATCGGAAATATCCTCCAGAATTCCATAGACGCCATGGGCCCGGACGGCCGGATGAGCATTTCCATCCGGTATATGACAGACACCCGGCAGACCCCCCGGATTGCCATATCCATCTTTGATACCGGTTCAGGGATTTCACGGGAGCATATGGATATGATTTTCAACCCCTATTTCACCACCAAACCCCTGGGCAGCCGGAAAAGCACCGGGCTCGGACTGAGTATCGCCTGGTCCGTCATCACCCGGCACGGCGGGAATATCCATGTGGAATCCATAAAGGACCAGGGGACAACGGTCCATATTTTTCTGCCTGTTTTCAACCATGACGGCATGAAAACGGAACCTGAGAAACCGGGCGGTCAGAAAACAGCCTCCCCCATTTCTCCCGGAGGACTGAAACAGGTTCTGGTGATGGATGATGACCACCTGACCCTGGATGTCGTTTCCCAGCTTTTAGAACGGCTGGGGTATGAGGTGACAACAGCTTCAAGCGGGCCCCAGGCCATTGAAATCTATAAGGCCGCCATGAAGGACGGCGGGAAAAAGGATATTGCCCTTCTGGATTATGATGTCGTCGGCGGTCTTGACGGGTTTCAGACCCTGAAAGAACTCAAGAAAATAGATCCCGGGATTATCGGGATCCTCATGTCCGGCCATTCCGACCACAGCGAAATTAAAACATACCGACAGGAAGGCTTTTCCGGCCTCCTTGAAAAACCGTTTTCCATCAACCAGCTTAAGGACAAACTGGCCGGGCTTTATAACTAAACTTTCAGACCAGGCATTCCCCGTCCCGGACCCGGATGGTCCTCCCGGCATAGGCTTCCATATCCGGGTTGTGGGTCACCACGATCACGGTGTGGCCGTCGCTGTTCAATGATTTGAGCAGTTCCATGATATCCCCCGCGGTTTTTGAATCCAGGTTCCCCGTGGGCTCGTCCGCCAGGATGAGGGGGGGCTTGTTGACAATGGCCCGGGCAATGGCCACCCGTTCCTGCTCCCCACCGGACAATTGGTCCGGCAGCCGGAGGGCCTTGGCCGTCAGGCCCACCCGCTCAATGACCTCTTCAGCCATCCGGTCCTGGGCCTTTTTATTCCGGCCCGTCACCGCCATGGGAAGCTTGACGTTTTCCAAAACCGTCAGGTAGGGAATGAGCTGGAAAGACTGGAAAATGAACCCGATATATTCACTGCGGAAATCTGCCCGCTGCTCCGCTGTCAAGGCGTAAATGTCCAGGGAATCCACCAGGACCCTCCCCTGGGTCGGCCGGTTCAGGGCCCCCAGGATGGATAAAAGCGTGCTCTTGCCCGAGCCGGACCGGCCCATGAGGGTAACAAATTCTGCATCGTCAATAAAAAAATCCATATTCCGGACCGCCTCAACGCAGGCATCCCCGCTCTGATAGGTCTTTTTTAAGCCCCGGACCTCAATTAAATGCTTTACTTCCGCCATGTCGCTCCTCTCTTTTTACAGCGCCCTCAAGGCTTCGCTGGGGTCCATATTGCCGGCCTTAAAAGCCGGGTAAAGGCTTGCCAGAAGACTCAACGCCGTTGCCGTGAGGATGGAGACCGCCCCCAGGCGTAAATCGATTCCGGCAAAGCTCCCGTCTTGGATGATCATGGGAACGAGCCCCCAGGCCGTCAGATTGCCCGCGGCAAAGCCCAGGATGCCGCCGATGATCCCCAGAAGAAGGGCCTCCAGCAGGATAATCTGCATGACATGGCCCTGCCTGAAACCGATGGCCCTGAATATCCCGATTTCCCGTGTCCGTTCATTGACTGACCCCATCATGGTGACAAAGACCAGCAAGGACCCGATGAGGATCACAATGACGGAAACCCCGAAGCTGAAGGATTGGAACATTTCAATGGACTGCATCTTGGACAGGACCGCCTGTTTCATGGCCGTCACCTTGGCCTCGGGGAATTTTTCCGCAATCTGGAGGGTCAGCTCTGAAATGGGGCATCCCTGGCAAAAAGCCGAAATCTCCACCATGGAAATCTTACCTTCTTTTCCTAAAAGCCGCTGGGCCGCCCCCAGCTCCGCAATCAGCGCATTATCTTCTGAGGCACCGGTCGGAGACAGAACGGCCGCCACCTGAAAGGACGTTCCGGAAACCAGGAGGGAATCCCCGGCCGAGGCCCCGAGCCGGGCCGCGGCCTCGGCGCCCAGCATCACCTCGTTTTCCTTTTGGGGGAAAACCCCCTGGCTTTTATGCCACCAAGTCTTGAGCGCGATTTCCTCTTCAAACCAGACCCCCATCATAAGCACCTTTTTTTCATGGATGGTCACGGGTCCCAGGATTTTCGGGGCCACAATGGATATATTTTTGCTGTTTTGAATGGTCCGGATTTCAGCCAGTTTTGCCTCATCCAGTTCAGGGACGCTGTAATTCACCCCTCCCACATCAATGCCGCCATAGCTGAGGGCCAGGTTTTCAGTCTTTGGAACCATGACGATATTGGCCCCGAACTGGTTAAGCTTTGTTTCAATATCCCGGGTCATGCCGGCCGTCACGGACAACAGGGTCACCACCGTTGAAATCCCGATGACCAGGCCCAGGACCAGAAATATCATCCGGCCCTTCCGGCGGCGGATATTGCTGAAAGAAATATTATGGAGTTTCACTGTCTTTTTCCTCATCTTCCATGGTGGTCCGGTGCTGCCGGTGATTGACCTCGTTCAGCAGGGTCGCCTTCAGGCCCTGCCGGACAAAACCTTTAACGAGGTCCTCGGTTTTGACCTTGCGGTGATCATAGGTGACCACAAGACGGAAGCCGTTTTTATCCTGAAGGACCTGTTTCACGCCCTCCACGGCCGCCAGTTCCGAAATGGCGGTTTTGGGCCAGGATGAGCCGGATTCCAATTTAAAGATGGCATCCTCCAGATTCCGTGTGGCCATATAGGAGACGGCCTGGGGAACCGTTACCGCCCCCAATCCTGCAACAACGAGAACGGAAACGATCACGGCCAGGGCCCCGAAGCCGATCCCCCTTTTTTTTATGCCCAGGACCTTTTCTCTTTTTTCCCTGTATTTTTCCGGATCATAAACCATGAAATCTTCCTTATTTTTTATACTTGCAATACCAGGCATTGGCATTGATCTCCTGCATGGAAATGACAAGATGGTCTCCCCGGACTTCCCGCTTCAGGGGAGCCGGGTTGCATCCGCCCTTGACCTCGTTGATCCGGTCCGCGGCAAACCGCATGCCGCAGTTGGTACACACCATGAAATTGCCTTCCTGGACATAACCCTTGCCGGAACGGTAGCACACGTCACAACTATCCACGGCGGCCCGGATGACCCCGTCCGCGCTCTGAACCAGGAAAAACTCCACCATGACCCCGTCATCGGCCTTGACCTTGAAATAATAGGCTTTTCCGTCACTCACGGTTTACGGGAATCATCAGATTCCCGTCTTTGGGAGTCAGGGTTTTAAATTTATCGCCGAACAGCGCAAAGGCCGGGGGCCCTGAAAAAAGCAGGATAACCGCCGCTGCGGCAATGATCTTATGAAATGATGTCATGCCTATCCCCTTTATAATTCTTCTGCCGGCTGTGAAATACCGGGAAGGACACAGCAGGAGCCCCCGGTGGACAGTCCCGGCCCGGAGGGATTTTGATTTTCAGCAGGGAACCCTCCGCAGCAACCGCCCCGGCCCGGTCCGGCGACGGCTCTTTGTTGATCCAGATAGGCAAAAGAGGTTGTTTCCGGAATGGGTTCAACGGTTTCAACCGTTCCCGGATATCCGGCTTGAGACAGAGCCCGGGTGATTTCTTCTGCGGTCAGGGGCTCGGTAAAATCAACGGCAATGCGTTTCCGGAAAAGATTCATCCCCATTCCGGAATACCCTTCCAAGGGGGAAAGGGCCTGGCTGATGGTATTAAAGCATCCGCCGCAGGACAGGGAGTCTATTTTGATGACGGCCCTCTGAACCGTCCCCGGCTCTGTTTTATCCGCCGTGACCCGATCCGCCGCCACCAGTACAAAAACCCCGACAACCCCCAGAATCAAATATTTTATGGATTTCACGCCTTCCTCCTCTTGAATGATAAATAAACACAGCTCTGCCCAGGGACTATCAAGAGCCGTGCCGGGAATTGAAAACAAAAGAAAAAAAAATTAACAGACTGAATTTAAAGTGATAAAAAAGGAGGTCACAAACCGATGGGCCAATGCAGAACAAAGGCAGGTGAAGACTATTCTACATCTCTTTGCAGAATAGTCTCTATATCCCGTATTTTTCCAGACGGTATAGAAGAACGTGTCTCGGGATTTTTAAGAGCCGGGCCGCTTCCGAACGGTTCTGGTTTGCCTTTTCCAGGGCCTTTAAAATATAGGCCTTTTCAATATCCTCCAGGGCGATTCCCCCGTCCGGAATTTCAGGGGAAAGAGCGGAAGCAGAGGGCTTCTCCGCCAGCAGGTGAAGGTCTTCGGGCTTGATCCGGTTCTGTTTTCTTAAAATAATACAGCGTTCGACAATATTCTGGATCTCCCGGATATTTCCCGGCCAGGGATAAGCTTTCAATACTTCCAGGGCCGGGCCTGAAAAATGAACCTCGGCCGGGGCATTGAATTTCTTCAAAAAATGAGTGACCAGGGCCGGGATATCTTCTTTTCTCTCCCTCAGGGGCGGGATGAACAAAGGAATGACGCTCAGCCGGTAAAAGAGATCTTCCCTGAATTCCCCGGCAGCGATTTTCTTTTTCAGATCCAGGTTGGTGGCAGCGATGATCCTGATGTCAACGCGTTTTGCCGTGTCGGAACCCACGGGCTGAACCTCTTTTTCCTGGATGGCCCGCAGGAGCTTGACCTGGACATCGGTGGTCAATTCCCCGATTTCATCCAGGAACAGGGTGCCGCTGGAAGCCGTTGAAAAATGCCCTTTCCTGTCCTTGACCGCGCCGGTAAAGGACCCTTTTACATGGCCGAAAAGCTCACTTTCGATGAGGCCCTTGGGAATGGCCGCGCAATTGACGGCCACCATGGGGCCGTTGCTTCTGGGGCTGTTCTGGTGGATGAGCCGAGCCAATACTTCCTTGCCGGTTCCGGATTCGCCGGAGATCAGAACCGTGGCCTCGCTGTTGGCAGCCCTGGATGCCGTATCCAGCAGCTCTTTCATCAGGGTTCCCGCGGATACAATGCCTTCCGTACCGGTCAACTGGTTGACTTCATGGACCAGGAGCCTTGTTTTGGTGTGAAGTCCCTTCAGTTCCAGGGCCTTTTTGCAGGATAGGATCAGGGTGTCCCGGTCAAAGGGTTTGGTGATGAAATTAAAGGCCCCCTTGTGCATGGCCTGGACCGCCATCTCAATGGAGCCAAAGGCGGTCATGACAATGACGGGCGTATCCGGGGCTTCGGCTTTAATATTTGAAAGGATGTCCAGTCCGCTCATATCCCCCAGCTTCACATCCGTCACTACCAGGTCCGGGGCCTGGGCCTTAAACTGCTGCAAGCCTTCCCGGCCCGAGGCCGCGGTTACGACCTGAAACCCTTTTGCAGCCAGGTTATATTCCGTGACCCTTCTGAGGCTCTGGTCATCATCGATGAGTAAAATCATATCAGGCATGCGTGACTTCCCCTTTCTCCGGCATTTAAATTTCTCCCAAGACAGCCATCTTCGTTCGGACAGAATCAACCCTGCTCCCTGCCCTGAAGAATCAGGGTGCCCCACATTAGGGTATGGCCGAAAAATTGTCAACCCGCGCAGGTTTCCGCCCTGGCGGGTCAGCGGACAGATAATTAAGGTTTGACTTTTTCTTTTTGGTCTTTTATTTTAGTCGCATCACCTAAATTTATTTCAGTAAAAAAACAATCCCAAGGGTTATCCGGCGAGTTCGTAACCGTTGCTGCGAAACCGACAAGGAGTTCATCATGAATTTCAGGAATTTTGGTATTAAGAAAAAATTATATGCCGTGTTTGCCGTATCATCCGTGGTTGCATCCGTCGTCATTTATATTTTTGTGGGCGCTCAACTGGATGCCATGAAGAATACCGAACTCCTGAAAACCAAAAAGCTCTTGTCCGACGCGCTTGATAATGACCTGAACGCCAAAAAGGACACCTGGCTCAGCAATGCTTTACAAATTGCCTTTAATAAAAATATCATTGATGCTCTGGATGCCGGTGACCGGGGGGGAAATGGTTGAAATCCTGAAGCATTACGGAAAACC
>JAAUSZ010000158.1 GCA_012031875.1 Desulfobacula sp. | reverse complement strand
CCCGGAAACCGCCTGGGCCATATTCTGTTTGGGGTCAAATAAATTGCTCTGCCGGTATGAGCAGGATGCACGGGGGTCAATTTAAGCTTCCCTTTCCCCGCGGGTGACGATCTCGATCAGGAAGGGATTTTTACATAAGGGACATTCAATATGATAGGGTTTATCCCAGGATACAAATCTGCATCCCGGACTGGTGCAGGTAAAAAATTCCTTTCCCTTTTCCGTGGTCTTTGAAATGATTTCCCCTTTTTTACATAGGGGGCAAGGCATGGTCAGATGGCTTTCAAACGCGGCGATCCGGGATTCTATGTCATCATCGGACAGGGTATCTTCTTGTGTTTCTTCCGTTTCTTCACTCTCGGCCTCAATTTTTTCTTCCTCTTCTGTGCGGCGTTTTTCTTCTTCCTGTTTCAGCTTTTCTTCCAGGGCTTTTAACTCAGCCTCTTTCTGCACCATCACAGCTTCACGGGCTTCCAGCTCAGCCGCCTTTAGTTTTGCTTTTTCCGCTTCCTCCCGGGCCTTGATCAGTTCTTTTTCCCTTTGTTCAATTTCTCCCAACTGCCTTGCTGCTTTCTTCGCCGCTTCTTCCGCCGCTTTGATCTGCTTTTCTTTTTCGGCCAGTTCCCTGGCAAACTCAGCCGCCTGCCTAGCCTCTTCTTCCGCTTTTTCAGCCTCAATCTCTTCTTTGGACGGCCCTTTATCAAAAACGTCCTTGATATTCAATTGTCCGGATGAATCCATGGATCTTTTTTTTCTGCTGCGAATCAATTTGGACAGACGATCCAGGTTATCGTGTTTCAGCTTCAGGGAAATTTCCCGGGTTTGGCTCGGCATTGCCCCAACCCCGGCTGCCATTTCCGACGCTTTTTTCTCGGCCTTGTCCTTTGATACGGCAACCCCCCGGCTTTTCAGGGTGGATTTAAAACTGTCCATCGCGAGTTCAAGGCTTTTCCTTCCGGAATTCACCTCTTCATTCATCTGAAGGACAAAGGCCACCAGATTCATGCCCGGCATGCCGGGAAACATATTGTCAAGGAACCCGACCATCATGAAAGACGGCATTTCCGCTTTTAAAAGGCCGTTTCCGTCCGTGGTGATATATCCTTTATTTAAAACCAGCATAACAGCTTTCTCAAGGGTATCGTCCCTCTCAAGGCCGATCTCGGCCAGTTCATGGATAAAGGATTCCCTTGTATACCGCTCGGGCGGGGATTCCAGATACTGTCTAATTTCCCTTTCTCTTTCAACAATCAGGGTGATACAGGCAATGCCTGCCAGATTGAAGGACAGCATGGCGGATTTGGAATCAATATCCAGCAATGCCGTAATCTCCTGGACGAGAATCTCATCCAGTTGATCTCTGACAAACCCCGGATCCAATTCCTGGTCATGTTTTTCATCCATATTCATCATTCATCTCCCTGGTTGATCTCGGAAATCAAATCGGCAATGTTCAAGGCCATCTGCGCCACCTTATCTTCCGGTCCCCCGGGCTCGGCCGGCAGGGGCGCCTCATCCTCAAATCCTTCCCGAAGGGTTGAAAGCTCCAGACATTCCCCTTCCCTGTTGAAAATAATCGATAGGGGCACCTTGATTTCAAAATCGAATTTATATGCGATCTGATCTTTATAAACCATCAGATCCCCGTTCTTATAATCTATTTCCTCATGCAGGGTAAGACTGTGTTTTTCAAAAAGGATTCTTTCTATGGCGCCCCAGTCCAATTCCGCATTGATCGTATCGATAAATTCTTTTTCGCCGTCCTGAATGGTTTTAGGATTTGTAAGTTTCATATGGCACCTTTCTTATTGAAAAAAGAATGGACTTCCCTTGCAAGGTTCAAATACGCAGAAGCTGCAGGACCTTTGATGTCATGAAGGGCAGCAGGGATTTTCATATTGATCACCTCTTCAATTTTATCATCTTCCGGAATAAAGGTATTGAAAATCAGGCGGTTTGCATCAGACAGGCCCCGGCTGCGGATAAAGGAGAGACGCGCTTCCTTTGATTCACACCGGGTAAAAAGAAGCCCGGCGATTTTCAGGGGAATCTGATGCCGGGTCTTGATGTATTTGACGCAGCGAAGCAGATCAGGAAAATCTTCTGCCCTAGTCTGCGGGATGGGCATGCAGATTAAAAGCCGGTCTGCCGCCGTTATCGCCATCATGCTCAAAAAACCGTAAGATGAAGGGGGGTCAATAATGATATAGTCGTAGTCTTTTTCAACATCCGTGAGAAAAAGACGCAGGAGCTTTTCATTTTCGGAGTGTTTTGCAAGGCCGGCGGCAACCTGAACCAGGTTGAACCCGGAAGGCATGATATCCAGATACTTGAATTCGGTTCTGACGACGGCATCTGTAAATTTTACCCTGGCCGATAAAACAGAGGCAAGATCGCCAGCATAATCGGTCTGCCTGATGCCGCACCAGTGAGTAGCGCTTCCCTGGGGGTCAGTATCGATGAGGAGCGTATTTTTTTCCAATAGGGCCAAGGATGATGCAAGATTTACGGCTGTGACACTTTTGCCCGTACCCCCCCTCTGGCCGGATATGGTCAGTATTGTACTCATATTCTCCTATCTTTAACACAATTCAATAAAAATTCAATCATATAGTTTAAATAAAATGCTTAAGAACCCTTTTCTTAGGCTTTTTTACGAAATCATGACCCTGATGTATTCCCCGGTTGAATTATACAAACGAATATATGATAATGGATGGAAACAGGACCCTATAAACAGGAGTTTTTTTGGCCAATATATCCATTTCCCTTGAAGGCATTGACCAGGCCATTGCCAACCTTAACTACAAATCCGGCTCCATCAAGTCCAAGGCCGTCATGGCCATGCGCGCCTGCTATACCTCAGAGGAATCCATAAAATCCCTGACCTCCATTGACACGGATGCCCTTATCCGGTCCATCTGGGAGGTTGAGGATAATCCCGTCCTGATTAAGGCCAAACGAAGAAATTTTTCCAGTATCAGATCATCCATCAACGCAGATCTGGGAGACCTGTCCAAAAAAAACCTGAACCTTGAGAACATCATCATCACCGAATCCAACATCTTTGATATGACCGAGGAGGCGAAAAGCCATCTTCTCAACTCCTTCAGCGATGCCGTAAAAACCGGGGATATCAATATAGATCAGGCCACCCATATCTTAAAAGCGGTTGCCGAATTTCTGGAAAACATTCATGCAGAAAAAAAAGAGGCGGATTCCGGAGATATTGTCAGTCAGATCAAAAAAATTCTCGATAAAATCTCCAAAGATGTCCTTTCCGAGGAGGACCCGGAAGCCGGGCCGGAACAAAAAGAACTAAGCGAGGATGATTTTGATGAAGGAGAAGAGATCCTGGAGGATATTGAAGAGATAGAGCTGGTGGAAGAGGTCGCCCTGGAAGACGATGAACCCCTGGAAGAAATTGAAGAACTTCCCGAGGATGTTGAAGTAATCGATTTGGACGAAGACGAAGACCTTGAGGAAGTGGAAGAATCGGAAGAAATCGAGGAAGCGCTTGAAGGAGAGCTCCTTGAGGAAGAGATTGAAGAGATTGAACTGGATGAAGATCAGGAAATTGAAGAGATTGAAGATGATGTTGACGCCATAGAGCTTGATGAAGACGAGGAAATAGAAGAGGTCGCACTTGAAGATGATGAAACCCTGGAGGAAATCGACGAGCTGGATGAAGATGAACTCAAGGCTCTGGAAGAATACAGGCAGAAAAAAGAGCTGGCCGAGCATTTTGATGAAACCCTGGGGGACCGGGAAAAGAAATTTAACAAATACACCACCGTACCCAAAGGCAAATACACGGTGGGAACCCGGAAAAGTTTGAAGTCCAGCTTAGAGTTTCAGGAATTTGCCATGCCCCAGGTCTATATCGGTATTTATCCGGTAACCAATGCCTTGTTTGAAATTTTTATTGAAGAGACCGGATATATCACAACGGCAGAGCAAAAAGGCTTTGGACGGGTTTACCATTCCCGGTTTAAAAAAAATGAAAAAGGCGCCACATGGGATAAAAGCGCGGGGTCGGAAGATGTCAAGGGCGCGTTTTGGCATCAACCCACGGGACCCGGCTCCACCCTGCATGGAAAAAGAAACCACCCGGTGGTTCAGGTCAGTATCCATGATGCCGCAGCCTATGCCTCCTGGATCGGGCGTCGGCTTCCCACGGAAGCGGAATGGGAGGCCGCCGCCCGAACGGATTTGGGGTATACCTATCCCTGGGGGGATGAATTTAATATCAAGGCCCTGAATATTGAACAAAGCGGCTTTTCAGATACCTGCGCGGTTGATGAATTTGATGCCTTTGCCAATGAATTTAAAATTGTGGACATGCTGGGCAATGTCATGGAATGGACTTCGGATGTGGAACTCCCGCCCTTTCCATCCCAAAAAAAATCATCTATTGTATTGCAAAGGGGGCTGCCTGGAATTCAAAAAACGATGTCACCATTGCTTCCCGGGGCTTGTTCAAACCCGGCTTCACCTCAAACACCATAGGATTCCGGTGTATTTCGGAGATATTTATCTAATGGATGACCTGACCCAAACCTACCTGGATTATCTCATCGTTGAAAAAGGCCTGGCCCACAATACTATCCTTTCCTATTCAGAAGACCTTGTCCGCTTCTTGAATTTTCTTGAAAAAAATAAGATAGACAGGGTTCATGAAGTGGATACCACCACGATTTTCGCGTGGCTCATCGATCTTGCCAAACACGGGTTATCCGCCAAATCAAGGGCGCGCCATCTCATCTCCATCCGGGGATTTTTTAAATACCTGTTAAATGAAAAAATTATTTCAGCCAATCCCTTAAAAAATGTGGATATCCCGAAGACGGGGGTTTCACTGCCGAAATTCCTGACCGTACAGGAAGTCTCCGTTCTCCTGGATGCGCCGGATATCGGAAAACCAAAGGGTTTGAGAAATTCCGCCATGATGGAAATCATGTACGGGTCAGGGCTGCGGGTTTCCGAGCTGGTTAGGTTAAAGCTCCAGGATGTCAACCTGGACGCCAATGTTGTCCGGGTCATGGGAAAGGGGTCCAAGGAAAGAATGGTGCCCTTTGGTTCCCATGCCGGCGCGGTCACCCAAAAATGGATAAAGGAAGGCAGATCCCTGCTTTTAAACGGGAAAGCCACGCCCTACCTGTTTTTTGCGAGGGGGGGAAACCCCATGTCCCGCCAGGGATTCTGGAAAATACTAAAAGGATACGGAACGCTGGCCGGGCTTTCAAAAAACATCACCCCCCACACCCTCCGGCATTCCTTTGCCACCCACCTTTTGGAAGGCGGCGCGGATTTAAGATCCGTTCAAACCATGCTGGGGCATTCGGACATTTCCACAACCCAGATTTATACCCATATTTCAAGGGATTATCTTATCAAAATGCACCGGCAATACCATCCCAGGGGTTCATGACCCATTGAATTTCCCTGGCCTGGGACTTCCGTATTGATTCTTAATTTCCTTTTATGCTAAAAGAGGGGCAAAATTTAAAACAGGCAAATGATGATCCCATATCTGAAAGGTTACAAAACCCCCAATGATGACTGAAGCTTCACCCTCCTTAAATGAGCTGCTCCTGGATGTCGGAAAACCCTTCTTCGCCATTGAAAAGGATGACCGGATTTCCTTTGTCATAAAAAATGCCGACTTTTTTAAGGACATGGCTCGGCAAGATGCGGATTTCCATATCCGGGCCTATGTCCCGTCCATTGGTCCCCATAACCTGGGAGATGCGGGATTCATGGCCCGGCACGGCCTGAAATATCCCTATATTGCCGGGGCCATGGCCAACGGCATCGCCTCCGCGGCCATGGTGAAAACCATGGCCGCGCATGGATGATGGGATTTTTCGGTGCCGGCGGCCTTTCTCTGGACCGAATCCGGGAAGCGGTCATGGATATCAAAACCGCCCTGGGCCACAAGCCCTTTGGGTTCAACCTCATCCATTCCCTTAACGACCCGGCCCATGAAATGGCCACCGTTGCCCTCTATCTGACCCACGGAATCACCCGGATCAGTGCCGCGGCCTTTCTGCGCATGACGCCGGCCCTGGTCTATTACCGGGTCAAAGGCCTTTACCAAGACGGTGACGGCAGGATCATTGATCCCCATCATATCATCGCCAAGGTGTCCCGGGTTGAAATCGCGCGTCAGTTTTTCTCCCCTCCGCCGGAAAAACTGGTTCAGTCCCTTCTCGAGAACCGGATGATTACCGAGACCGAAGCAAGGCTCTCCCGGTATATTCCCATGGCCCGGGATTTGACCGCGGAAGCCGATTCAGGCGGACATACGGACAACCGGCCGGCCCTGGCCCTGTTGCCCACCCTGATCTCTTTAAAACAGGAGATCATGAAACCCATCATTACACAGAGCCTTTATGTGTCGGGCTTGCCGGCGGAATTTCCACCCCGGAATCGGCGGCCGCGGCCTTTGGAATGGGAGCAGCCTATATATTGACCGGGTCCGTCAACCAATCCTGTGTAGAGGCTGGAATCTGCGAAGAGGTTAAAAAATTGCTCTGCCGAGCGGACCAGGCCGATACGGCCATGGCCCCGGCTGCGGATATGTTTGAAATCGGGGCCAGGGTCCAGGTCTTGAAACGGGGCACCCTCTTTCCTGTCCGCGCGGAAAATTATACCGGTTATACCAGTCCTGTCAGGGCTTCCATGAAATAGACGAAAAATCAAAACAGGAAATTCAGGAAAAATTTTTGCAGACAAGCTTTGAAGAGGCCTGGGCCTCCACAAAAGAATTTTTCCTCAGGACCGGCAATACAAAAGAAATAGACAGGGCGGAAACCGATCCCAGGCATCAAATGGCTCTTGTTTTCCGGTCCTACCTGGGGCTTTCCTCAAAATGGGCCATTCAGGGTATCCCGGAAAGAAAGATGGATTACCAGATCTGGTGCGGTCCTTCCATGGGGGCCTTTAACCAGTGGGTCAAAGGCAGCTTTCTCGAATCCCCTGAGAACCGGAAAACGGCTGAAATCGCCTTAAACCTGCTTTTCGGCGCCTGTGTATGTACACGGGCTTCCATATTGAGGACCCAGGGGATTGACCTGGGAATGACGGCCGGCTTTTTCAAGCCCCTGCCTTTAAAGAAAATTCTGACCTGTCTCGGCCATTGACGCCTATGTAAAACTTTTGTCAAATCCTTATGATTCCAATGTCTTTTGAACCTTCAGCCCTTTATAGTACCTATTTATTTAAACGCCCTAACCCTAGTTGATGGATATGAATCAAAAATACACTCTCCAGGGAAACGCCGCGGTTGCCGTCATCGGTATGGGATGTATCTTCCCGAAATCCAGGACCCTGAAAGAATTCTGGCATCTTTTATATCACGGGATTGATGCCATTGAAGACATTCCCGCGGATACCCACTGGAAATTAAACGATTATTTTGATGAAGACCCGGCCAGGCCGGATCATACCTATTGCCGGCGGGGCGGATTTCTTCCTCCCGTCACCTTTGACCCCTTAAGCTATGGGATTCCCCCCAACAATATGGAAGCCACGGACACCTCCCAGCTCCTGGGTCTTGAAGTTGCCAAAATGGCCCTGGAAGACGCGGGATATCCCATGGGCCACCCCTTTCTGGAACAAAAAAAGGTCAACGTCATTTTAGGGGTCACCGGCACCCAGGAGCTGGTCATCCCCTTGGGCGCCCGCCTGGGCCGGCCCATCTGGAAAAAGGCCCTGGAAGACGCGGGTATCAGCAAAGAAAAAAAAGAAGAGATCATTCAGCGGATGCAGGGAGGATATGTGGAATGGCAGGAGAATTCCTTTCCCGGCCTTCTGGGCAATGTGGTGGCCGGAAGGATCGCCAACCGCATGAACCTTTCCGGCACCAATACCGTGGCCGATGCCGCCTGCGCCAGCGCCTTGTCGGCCATCCATACCGCGGTCATGGAGCTTTTATCCGGGAAATGCGACATGTCCGTTACCGGCGGTGTGGACACCCTGAACGATATTTTCATGCACATGTGCTTCTCAAAAACCGGGGTTCTGTCCCGCACCAGCGATGCCCGGCCCTTTTCCAAGGATGCGGACGGGACTGTACTGGGGGAAGGCATCGGCATGCTGGTGTTAAAACGCCTGGAAGATGCCCAAAAAGACAAGGACAAGATCTATGCCCTGATAAAGGGGGTGGGAACCTCCAGTGACGGCAGGACTTCCGCCATCTATGCCCCGGATGCAAAAGGACAGTTAAAAGCCCTGACCGAGGCCTACCGGGAGGCCGGTATTGATCCGTCCACCGTGGGCCTTGTGGAAGCCCACGGCACGGGCACCCGGGTCGGGGACAAGGTGGAATTTGAAGCCTTGAAATTATGCTTTGATCCTTCCGGTGAAAAACATCCTACGGCCCTGGGGTCGGTCAAATCCATGATCGGCCACACCAAGGCCGCGGCCGGGGCCGCAGGCATGATCAAGGCGGCCCTGTCGCTTTACAACAAGGTCATTCCCCCCACCTTGAAAGCCCTTGAACCGGACCCGGACCTCAGGATCGAAGATTCCCCCTTTTATCTGAACTCCGTATCCAAGCCCTGGATAGGGTCTTCCCATCCCAGGCGGTCCGGCGTCAGCGCCTTTGGTTTCGGCGGCAGCAATTTCCATGTGGTTTTGGAGGAATACAGCCCCCGTAAAACCCATATTTCCTGGGAAGGTTCCGTTCAGATCATTGCTTTTTCATCTGCCACAAGGGATGACCTGATAAAGGAAATCCATTGCTTCAGAGACATGCTGCCGCCCTTGGGGGATGCTTTTCAGATGAAGCAAACCATTGCCCAAAACGCCCATGAAACCAGAAAGAATTTTTTGCCGGACTCACAATTCAGGATTCTGCTGGTGCATAAAACCGATGAGGATATTTTCAGCCTTCTGGACCAGGCCCTGGAAACCATTGACACCGGTCAATCAAAACCGGGGGTCTATTTTTCACCGGGCTTTCGGAAGGGAAAACTCGGATTTCTCTTTCCCGGCCAGGGGAGCCAGTACACCGGCATGGGAAGGGACCTGGTCTCGCTTTTCCCCGAAGCCATGGAGGCATTAAATGAGGCCTCTCAAATCTTTTTACATGAAAATCCCGTACCCGGCGATAAGGCCCTGCAAGACCATATCTATCCGCCCCCCCTTTATTTACAGCCCAAAGACCTGTCTGAAGACCAGCTTCGCGGGACCGACATTGCCCAGCCCGCCATCGGCGCCATCTCCGCTGCCATGATCAAGGTGCTCAAGCGTTTCGGGGTCAGCCCCGAAATAACCTGCGGCCATAGCTTTGGAGAGCTTTGCGCCCTGTATTCTGCCGGATGGATGGACGAGGCTGCCTTGTTTCACCTTTCCGCAGCCCGGGGTAAATATATGGCCGCGGCCAAGTCCCTGGGAGCCGACCCCGGCAGCATGCTCGCGGTTCAGGCCCCTTTGCCGGATATTCAAGCCCTTATTGCAGAAGAAAGACTGGATCTGGTCCTGGCCAATAAAAACAGCCCCTTCCAGGGCGTCTTATCCGGGTCCACCGATGAAATTCTCAGGGCCAAAAAAATCTGCAAACAAAAAAAACTCAGGGCTGTTCAACTGCCCGTGGCTGCCGCCTTTCACAGCCGCTTGGTGGAAAATGCGGTGGCTCCGTTTAAGGCCTTTCTCTCTTCAAAATCCTTTCATCCGACGGGCATTGAGGTCCTTTCCAATACCACGGGGGGTGCCTATGACCGGAAAGAATCCGAAATCAAGAGAATTCTGGGTGATCAACCGGTGAACCCGGTCAACTTCCTCGGCAATATTGAAAACATGTTTGAAAAGGGGGTGTCCACCTTTATAGAACTGGGCCCCAAGGCCGTACTGACGGACCTGACCAAATCCATCCTGAAGGACCGGGAGATCACCGCCGTGTCCCTGGATGCGTCCTGTGGAAAAAAATCCGGTATTGAAGATCTGGCCCATGTATTATGCGTCATTGCATCCAAAGGATTTCCCGTTGACCTGACCCCCTGGGAAGACCCGGTCAAAAAAATTGAACCCAAACGAATGAAAATAGAACTCACCGGGGCCAACCCTAAACCGGCAAACCGGAACTCCATTCCGGTCTCGGAACCCAAGGCCCCTGTCCATGAAAACCCGCGGACCGACCATCGGTCCATGTTAAAAGGTCCGGATATGACATCTGAGCAAAGACCCACCCCCTCCTCTCTTTCTTTTCCGGCTCTTGAAGCCATGAAATGGTGGAAAAGGGCCTTGAAGCCATGCAAGAGCTTCAGGCCCGGACTGCGAGAGCCCATGAAAAATTTCTGGATACCCAGGCCCAGGCGAGTAAAACCCTGGCCGCCATGCTGGAACAGACCCGAAACCTCGGGCTTTCCCCCCTTTCAGCCCTTGGGCCCGCGGCTGAAACCATGGAGAAATCAGTACCGGATATCCCTCTTGAAAAACCCCAGGAAATTTTACCTGCAAGCCCTCCAAAACACGAGGCGCCCATCCTTGCCGGCCCCGTGGATAACGGGATTGAACAGGTCTTGTTTGAGATTGTGAGCCGCCTCACAGGATTTCCTTCGGAAATGCTGGAGCCTGATATGGACATTGAATCCGACCTGGGCATCGATTCCATCAAAAAAGTTGAAATTATCTCGGAGCTGGAAAAACAGATCCCGGACGGTGAGGGCATTACCACGGAAAGTATGGGATCCGTCCGGACCCTCCAGGATATCTGCCGGGCCATTCATTTTCAGCCAGGTTCCGCTACCCGGCCCCTTTTGACTTCTCCGGCCCATCAGAAAACCGAATTGTCAGAAATTTCTGAAAAAGGGTATGATCACACCGTTTCCGCCGTGTTGATGTCCACCATCAGTGAATTGACCGGGTTTCCTGTTGAAATGCTGGAGCCGGGTATGAACCTTGAATCCGACCTGGGCATCGATTCCATCAAACGGGTGGAAATCCTGTCCCGGCTTGAACAGGCCCTTGACTCCGCGGAAGGCTTTTCATCGGATGATATGGGAAGACTCAAAACCATTCGGGAGATTATTGATTTCCTTGTAAAACCCCAAAAAAATCCCGAACCCGCTGTCGAGGCAAGTTCCCGGCCCCGGCCGGAATTACCGCCTGAACCTGATTCCATCCATGCCGGGGCAAGACCGGCGCGGAAGGTGGTCTCCTTAAAAAAATATCCCACCAATGAAATCCGGTTCTATAACGGCGCCAGAATTGAACTGCCGAAAGGAAAAAAGGTATATATCACAAGGGACGGTTCCCACATATCGGAACAGTTTCAAAGGGAATTTGAACGAATCGGAATTCCCTGCGTCCTCATTGACCTGGGGAACGGGGAAATTCCTGAATTACCGGATGCAGCCGGTATTGTGATTGTACCGGATGCATTCCATGCAGACCCTGCGCTTTCCGGCATGGATTTTTAAAATCCGCCTTTCTTCTGGCCAAAACCAATGCCGGTTATCTGATGGAGGCGGCAAAG
>JAAUSZ010000019.1 GCA_012031875.1 Desulfobacula sp. | reverse complement strand
AACTCCGGGAACACCCCCGACGGCAGCCGGGGCTGCGGCCAGCCATGACCGGGGCCATGGCCAACCGGGACACGGCGGTCCAGGCCTTGATGGACAAGGCTGGGATCATCCGGGTCAGCAGCAGGGCCGACATGATCGATACGGCCTGCGCTGCCATAGCGTGCCGGGGAACGGCTCCCCCGCGCCGCAAAAATCTGCGTCCTCACCGACGCCGGGGGACCGGGGGTCATGATGAGTGACGAAATTTCCCGGCAGGGCCTTTCCATGGCCCGGTTCAGCCCCGCCACCCTAAGCCGCCTCGGAAGCCGATCCTGCCCCCGGAAGCCGCCTTTGCCAATCCCATTGACTGCGGGGCCAGCCGGGATGAGAACACCATCGAAGACATCATCGCCCTCATGGCCCAGGAGGAAAGGGCAATGTGGATGTCATTGCCGTGATCATCGGCAATTCCCTTTTGACGGACAACGCCCCCATCTACGAGGCCATTGCCCAAGCCATGAAGGAAAGCCCCATCCCCGTTTTACCGGTATTTTCCTCCTTAACCACGGCCGGAGACCTCATCACCCGGTTTATCGATTCAGGGGCCGTCTTTTTCCAGGACGAGGTATCTTTGGCCGCTGCTTTGGCCCGGCTTCGGGCCCGGTCCGGGCCTGAAGAGGAAGCCCCGGAGCTTTCAGGATATGACAGGGCTGCGGTTGCCTCGGTGCTGGACGGCAAACAGGGAATTCTTTCAGCGGAAGATGTCCATCAATTGCTCAAGGCCGCCGGGTTCAGACCCGTCCCCCAGACCCTCATCAAAGACAGGGCCCAGGCTTCCGCCATCCTGAAAGACCAGGCGTTTCCCGTGGCCGTCAAGGTCCTGGGTCCCCTTCACAAAACCGATGCAGGCGGGGTCCGGCTGAACGTGCCGGGTCCGGCCGAAGCCCTGGCCGCCTTTGACGATATGATGTCCATAGACGGGGCCCAGGGTGTCCTGGTCCAGCCCATGGTGATCGGGACGGAAATGATCCTGGGCATCAATCATGAAAAAGACTTCGGACATCTGGCCATGTTCGGGCTGGGCGGAATCTTCACCGAGGCCCTCAAGGATGTGAGTTTCGGCCTCACCCCCCTAACTCTAGCCGAAAGCCTGGACATGGTCCGGGGCATCCAAGGGGTTTCCGTCCTTTCCGGCCTCCGGGGCCAAAAGGGGGTCTCCCTTGAGGCCGCAGCAAACTGCCTCCGGCGTCTCAGCCTCCTGGCAACGGATTTCCCGCAAATCAGGGAAATGGATATCAATCCTTTGAAAGGCAGCGGCGAAGATCTCTTTGCCGTGGACGCCCGGATTATCCTGGATTAAGGGTCCACTTCCGGCGGAGATAGGCCCTAAAGCCGCCGGCAAAAGTTTCCGTCCCTGCCCTGGACCCTCCGGCCATAAACCGGCCCATCAGTTCAGTTTAAACCGCCCCACCATCATTTTGAGGCTTTCCGCCAACCGGGAAAGTTCACCGGCGCTGGTATGGACCTGAAGGCTGCCGGTCTTCATTTCCTCCGCCACACGGTTCACCATATGGATGTCCCCGGCAACTTCACCCGCCACCACCGAGGTCTGGTTGACGTTCCGGTTTACCTCCTGGACCCCCCCGGCAGCCTGGCCCACATTGCTGGAAATCTCCCGGGTCGTGGCGGACTGTTCTTCTATGGCCGCAGCAACAGTGGCGACAACCGCATCAATCTCCCTGATGATGCCGACAATGGATTCAATGGCTGAGACCGTTTCCCGGGTGGTGCTCTGGACCTCGTGGATCCTGGAGCCGATTTCATTGGTGGCATCCGCCGTCTGCTGGGCCAGGACTTTGATTTCACCGGCCACCACCGCAAATCCTTTCCCTGCCGATCCTGCCCGGGCCGCCTCAATGGTGGCGTTCAGAGCCAAAAGATTGGTCTGGGCGGAAATATCCGCAATGGCATCCGTCACCTTGTTGATTTCCATGGCTGCTTTGCCCAGGGCATTGACCTTGACTGAGACCTCTTCAGCCTTTTTCACCGCCTCTGAGGTGGTATGGCTTCCCTTGGCCGTGTTTTTGGCTATTTCACTGATGGTGACCGACATTTCTTCAGTGGCCGACACAATCATCTGGATATTGGCCGTGGTCTGCTCTGCGGCTGCGGCAACGCTGTTCATGCTGGCAGTCATTTCCTCGGCAGCCGAGGCCACGCTGCCCGATTTGGCCGAGGTCTGATCCGCATTGGAAGACATCAGCTCGGAAATGCGCGAAAGCTCTGTTGAAGAGGCGGTCAGGGTCTGAACCCCGGCGGCAATATCCCTGAACATACCGGCCAGGTTCTCGGCCATGACCTTCATGTCTGCGTAAACACCGGTCATTTTTCCCTTTCCGAATTGAACCGTCAAATCCCCTCCGGCGATTCTGGAAGCCACATCAGCGATCTCGGACGGCTCATGTCCCAGGAGAGCCATGATGCTCCGGACAAAAAACAGGACCCCGACAACCGTCAGCGCCAGGAAAATAAGCCCGACCCCGATGACCACGTTCCGAATCATGTGCACCGATGACATGAATTCGGATCTGTCCTGGGTGACGGCCACACTCCATCCGGTGGACGCCACCGGGGCAAACCCTGCGATTCTGTCCTCCCCCTTGAACCGGTAGGAATCCACTCCCGACTTTGATGCCGTCATTTGGCCGATGATGGCCTCCATGCCTTCCTGCTTGGCCAGATTCAATTCAAGGATAAAATCTTTGTTGGGATGGGCCAGGGTCAAACCGGTCTTCTCAATCATAAACGGGTACCCGGTTGCGCCTATTTTTACCTGGGTGATCCGTTCAGACAAGGCATCCAGCTTGACCACAGATCCCAAAACGCCGATAAACCGTCCGGAATTGTCCTTTAGGGGGACGGCCATGACGGACACGGGCTTTCCGCTGGATTTGGACTTGACAGGGACTCCGATACTGATTTTCCCCTCCCTGGCCGCCGTAAAATACTCCCTGTCCGCAATGGACATCCCTTTTTTGCGCATATTGCCGCCGGTGCTGTCGGCAATGACCAGCCCCGAAGCATCGGTCACAAGAAACAGCTCATAATCCGCTCCGATCTCTGAATACACTTTGACCAGATATTGATCCAGCATCTCCAGTTCCGGAACCGAGCCCTCAACGCCCGCAGCCGTGACCTTGGCCGCTCCATTGACCACCAGGGGCTCCACGGAAATCCCCCGGGCCATTTTAACTTCCTGCCGGATGGTGATTTCGGTCATGGCCGCCAGGTCAGCCGCAACCTGCCGGGCCTGTTCCTGGGCCCCCGAAATCAGGGCTTCGGATGCCCGCTGAATCGAAAAAATTCCGACCACCGCCAATGGGATGAGGGCGATCAGGATACCTCCCGCCATGAGTCTAAATTTCAAGGATTGCTTTTTCATTTTTCCCCCTTTTCAGGTTACCGATGCATTTTTCTATCATTTCAAAGCCGGGATCATATCCTAGGGAAAAGCGGCGCCGCCCTTCCCTTCATTTCTCTCAAAACAGAAAGCCAACTCCGCGGCAACAGCCCCGGAATCTTTTAAAAGCCTTTGTTTCAACCGCCGGATTCTAATCCGGTATACTGTATACGGTGCACAATTATTTTCTGTCAAGGATTATTTGCCAGACATGAGGGCCTTCCCGGGAAATTGAGGCAACGGCCGGACATCACGACCGCCGGATTCAGACCGGTTCCCCGGACGATCATGAATAACAAGGCCGGGAAATGAATTCGGGGAAATTCCCTGAGGATGTTGAAGGAGGCTTGCAATGAACGATATCTTTGAATTGGTACGAGGCAGTGAAAACGTGTTCCACGATTTGGGCCGCGCGAACGCCGGCTTTGAGCAAGTCCGTGTTGTTCTTACAGCGGAAATAATCCGCAACGCAAAACTTGCCTGTTTTACACTGGACCGGATGATTGCCATTCTCGGGAAGCTCGATGGAGACGTTGAAATAAGCCTCACCTTCCGGCTCCGGCTGCATACCATGTAAGGCCATGCGCTGTCAGTAATCCGGTGCGGCCTGAGATTCTGTTTTGCTTTTTGTTTGGAGGATTTTCACTTCTTCACTCGGAGTCCTAAATATTCTTCCATGGAATCAAAATCCCGGTCATTATGAATCAGCTCAAAGTCATTTTCTATACAAAAAGTGGCAATCATCACATCAATTGTCTTTCTTACCGTGATTCCGCTTTTTCTTAACTTTCTGTAATTCTGTGCGGCCTGTATCGCATTCTCCTTGCCAAGAAAGTCATGGTATTCAAGGCTTTCCATCATCCGTTCGGCTATCTGATAATCCTTTTCTTCACGAAACCCCTGCAGGAATTCCGTTATTATGATATCCCCTGTAATGACCCGGCTATGTTCAAGTTCATAATCCAGCAAGTCGGTATGTAATGCTTTAACACCTTTGACATAGTCTATCCAGGCAGAAGTGTCCGCGACAATCATTGGTCGGTTCTCATTTGATCCAGATCCCCTTCCCAATTGAGCTTTCCGCGCAAAGCCCGTATTTTTGCCTGGTTTCTTTGGGCTATAAGGAGTTTTAAGCCTTCTTCGACGGCTTCTTTCTTTGTTTTGCATCCTGAAATGACTAAGGCCTGATTCATCAGATCATCATCAATGACAATGTTTGTACGCATAAATACCTCCGGTGTGTATGCTCACCTATGAATATACACACACCAACAGCACAAAGCAAATTCTTTTTATCCGGATAATGAATGATATTCCCCGTGATGAGACTGGATGAATTTCCGGCGTTGCAATGTGTTCTTTATCGAATTGAAATTTCAGAATCGATTTCCTCCATGGAAATCTTATCCGTTCCCTTTTTGACAGAGTCAAATTGCAGAGCAGCTACGGCCTATAGTGAGTCACGTATTCGACCAAATTCTTCACAAGCTGTGACCAGAGAAGCTGGCGGGGATAGGGGTTGTATATTTTTTTGCAGCTATCTGCAAGATTGTCGATAAAGGGATGCGCATCTTTGCTTTCAGAAAGTTTACCATATCTGTTTTTGTAGGTGTCCTTGTCCTCCTCATCGACATTGTTTCCATCCAGGTAGGCTATCCAGGTCTGGATATGCCACTTGGGTATGATGTAGACTATTGGCTCATTTGCGTCTCTGGGAGGCAATAGTTTCGCGTCCAGATTGGATTTGATCTGGTCGACAGAGAATTCATCCGCATCTTGAATCACAAGTAAAATAGTTGAGGCGTGCCTTCTGCGTAGAGCTTCGGCTTCGGGGGAAATATTGTCCTCCACATGCTTTTTCCCCGATCCCTTTCCATTTGGATAGGGCGGCACTCTGATTGCACGGGGCTTTACACCCCATTTTTTCAGGAAGTGCCTTACAAATACCTCATGGGCCTTGTCTTCACACAGAATGATAATTTGCGATGCTTTACTCATTTTCCCACCCCCGCGCCATAACTTCCGCCGGTGACAACTCAGCTATTTTGGGGAATGGCTGTACAACAACATGCGATCCTGCTTGCCTGGAAAACCACAACTCCGTGCCTCTGGCCATCCTGTTCACAATTTCAGGATGATGAGATATGATCAATGCCTGTTTGTCTTGCCCATCACAGATATCATTAAGATTATCAAGCCAAGGTTGAATTTCGCGCATTGAAATAAAGTTGTCCGGTTCGTCGATCAGTACGGTCGAAAAAGTTCCAGCGCGCAACGCCTCCAAAACCGTATAGAGAATGATTAATTGACGTTGCCCACTGGAAATATTCATGAATTCAAAGTCGTGATCTTTGCCTGTGATGCGGAACGTCGCAATCAATTTTCGAGACTGGCCGATTTCTTTGAGGCTCACCTGTTCGAAACCCGGTAGAACCTCCTCCAGGAGCTGTTTTGCCCCATAACCAATAGCGGGTTGTTCCTGTAAAAGATGACGATACCATTGTGCAAAGTTTTCAGCATGTTCCGACAAATTGCGGGACTCGGAAGCCGTGGCGTCTTCTACAACCAATGGAACCGGATTAATCACCAGGATCTTTTCAAGCTCTTCCCTGAACCGGATTAAAGGGTTATTGTCATCACGTTTTGCAATTGTCGGCATCACAGAACGCCACCCATGAGCAGGAAAAACCGTACCTTCTTCTGTGTCTCCGGTATTTCTGTTGATGCGGTAGAGATGCGCCTCCAGCCCGTCGAACAAGAAGAAGGTTGACCCTTTCCATATTAATTCTTCTCGTTTAATGCGTTGTTTATCATCCTGTTTTGCATATTCAACCGTCAATTTGTATTTGTATGCCTCGCCATCTATCATCAGGGAAAACTCTATCGTCTGATCGAGTCTTTTATCCCAGATTGTCAGGCTGTTTCTATTGAAAATATTCTCCACATGTTCGCCGTGTTGTAGCTGTTGAATATGACGCAATGCATCCAGGACTGAAGTTTTGCCTGAACCATTGTCCCCTAACCAGAGCTGAAATTCCTCCGGCTTGATTCGAAAATTTGTCAAGCATCGAAAATTGTCGATATATATCTCGTTTATCATCGTTCGATTCCCTCTTTCATCGGTTTATAGTCGTTCGATTCATTTATATCAGAATCCCAATCCTTTTTCCCCGCATCTCATTCACCCCGGTCATGCTCGTACAATTTGATATCACGGGGAAAACAATACCTCAAGGATTTTCCCCGAACCATCGGCCCAAGGTTCCGGGTGATCCTTTCTCTGTATTTACGGAAACATGGGATCACTCGTAGCACAGGGCGTCGATGGGGTCCACGCGGCCGCGTCCATCTCAGTTTTGGTGATATGCTTTGATTTCATCACATGATCCTATTGCCGGGCAATATCTCGGTTAAGCGCCGAGGCCTCCACCTCTTCGTGAATTCCCTCTTCCTGAAGGCATTCATCAAAGTCACTCCCCAAATGCGGATTATTCATATGAGCCCCTAAAAACCGTCCGGCAAGGCTTTGATCCTGAATTCGTTAAGCGACACCGGACTCTCCCATTGAGGCAGCCTGTCCATCGGTCCTTCAATCCCCACGAGCGGAGGTACACGGTGCGCAAGCCCGTTGATTTTGGCCCACAGCGTCGTATCTCCCCAGAATTGCGGTGGTGTATCTGCGGCAGCCACTGAGGTAAAAATTTTGCCCGGTGTCTCACAACCGGCACGGACCGCTGCCAGGGCAAGGCTTTCCAGCCGCCCCAAACCGGTTGCCGGGTCGGGCTGTTCCTGAAGCCACCGCGCTGCTGCCGCCGGGACCCAGGGCAAAGGCGGGTTGGTCATTCCCGACAGCTCGGTGAGCAGAGCAGTATCCTGAATTGCAAAGGCCTTATCCACAACTGCGGCAAACCTGATTTGCCCGTCACTGACGGGATGTCGGCCATTATAGAGGGATCCGAGCTGTTCCGGTTGCAGTTGCCCCAACCCGTGGAAGGGCTCAATTCCGGGGAACGCATCGACACAGAGGAGTTCAATTTTCAGGATACCTTTATGGGACAGGCAGGTGAGAATATGGGCAAGCATGGACTGGTCAAAAAGACAGGCATCGAACCACAGGAGACACGGTCATAGGACGCTGCTTCCGCAAGCCTTTGGTACTGATGATGCAAGGTTTTCAGAATGCCGTCCCTATCCAAACCGCCTGCGGTGAACTCCTCTATGAACCGCGCTCGGGCTCGGAGAGTATTTTCATCCGGCCAGCCCGGCTGCCGGGGGCCATCATAGAGAATGTCATGCCAGACCAAGACTTCCCCCGGAAGACCGGCCTTTGCCAGATTTCCGCCTGCTATGTCGCCGCTGGTGATGTGAAATATCTTGGTCATCTGTTTTTTCCTGGCGTGAACGCCGAAGTTAAGCTGCCCACGTCAGCGGGCCCGCTTGAACGATTTATTAGGTACGCCTCACTCACTCAGAGCTTTACATAGCAGGATTTGTGATTTTGGCTTATTATCATCAACAAATTTTTTATACTCGCTACTATCCCAACTATCGCCATTGAAGTGATCATATATATATTTTGATGAATCAACCGCCGTATAGAAAGCGCTCTCACCGATACCAATGGGAGGATATTTTGCACTGTGATGTATTGCTGCATTTCTATGCTTAGAAAGACTTTTCATTGATTGCATGGGTTCGGAGCTAAAATCTAAATTTTTACCGGTTAAAATTTTTGGCCATTTTTCTCCGGCCTCACTGAAAGATATTCTCTTGCTCATGTCATACTTGAAAAGGTTCCTTACGATATCTGATTGAGCATCGATGAATTTTTGCATCTGCGTAAAAAGCATAGTTTCGGTCATCTGAGATGATGAAATTATAACTAATCTGAGCAAATTAACTTTTTCAATTTTGTCACAGACTTGGCTTTCTATCACGTCCAGTAGAAAACGAGTGCCGACCAATAGCTCAGCCCAACTATCATAAATTGACCATGATAATTTCAAAGAAGACGTAACTCTCTTTAGAACCATGTTTCACCTAACAATTAATTATGCTATTTTCCGCATATCTGCAATCACCGGGTACCCTTGAGTTTTTTTACCCGCCTTTCATCCATCCCGGCCATACTCACGCATTTTGATATCACGGGGAAAACAATACCTCAAGGATTTTTCCCGGGCCGTCGGCCCAAGGTCCGGCTGATCCTTTCTTACACTTTCGGCAGGAGCCGGTCATTGCTGCAAAGCAGATCATAAAAAAAGACCGGCATCCTGCGGGAACATGGAATCACTCATGGCGCAGGGCGTCGATGGGGTCCAGGCGGGCCGCCTTGCGGGCCGGGAAATAGCCGAAGACCACGCCCACGGCACCTGAAAACACAAAGGCCAGGAGGCCGATCTTTGGATCAACGATAAAGGGGACCCCGAGAAGGCCGGAACCGAGCTTGGCTGCGGAAAGGCCCAGCAGAATCCCGGCAATGCCGCCGAAACAGGACAGCACCACGGCTTCCACCAGGAACTGCATCAAAACCTCCCGTTCCAGGGCGCCGATGGCCAGGCGGATGCCGATCTCCCGGGTCCGCTCCGTGACCGACACCAGCATGATGTTCATGATGCCGATGCCGCCCACCAGAAGGCTCACGGCGGCCACGGCCCCCAGGAGGGCCGTCAGGACCTGGGTGGTGCCGGTGAGGGTGCTCACGATCTCCTGCATGTCCATGACATGAAAATTATCCTCCTTGCCCGCGGCAATGCCCCGGCGCTCCCGCATGAGCACTTCGATATCGGCTTTGACCGTCGTGGTGGAGACCTGGTCTTGGGCCGAAAGATAAATCCCCTCGATATCTTTGTTGCCGGCCATGCGGCGCTGGAGGGTCCGCAAAGGGACGATGACCGTATCATCCTGGTCCGATCCAAAACTGGACTGGCCCTTGGGCGTAAGGACGCCGATGACCTTGCAGGTGAGTTTTCCCAGTCGGATGGAAACCCCGATGGGATTCTGGCCGCCAAAGAGCTGCTTTCTCACCGTATCGCCGATGATGCACACGGCCCGGCCCCCGGAGAGTTCGCTTTCCGTGAACTCCCGGCCGCTCTTCAGGGTCCAGTTCCGGACCGGGAAATAGGCATTGGTGGTGCCGGTGACCGTGGTGGACCAGTTCTGGTTGCCGTAAATGGCCTGGGCGCTTTTTGCCGACACCGGGGCAACGCCGGATAGCCCTGAAATTTCGTTCTCCACGGCCTTTGCATCGGCCATCTCCAGGGGTTCGGCTTCGGACCGGGTGCCCCCCGGGCCCCGGGGTCCCTGGCCCGGCCGGACCTGGAGCAGATTGCTGCCCAGGCTGGAGATGCTCGAGGTCACCTGGGCCGTGGCCCCGTTCCCAAGGCTCACCATGGTAATGACGGCGGCCACCCCGATGACGATGCCCAGAATGGTCAAAGAGGACCGGAGGACATTCCTGCGGATTTCCCGGAAGGCCAGAAAAAAGGTTTCCCTGAGCATTATACACTCTCCTCCGGACGGCCGTCCTGGATGACGCCGTCCGTAAAATTGATTCTGCGGCCGGCATAGCGGGCCATGTCCGGCTCATGGGTGACCATGATGATGGTGATCCCCCTTTCCCGGTTGAATTGTGTCAAAAGTTCCATCACTTCCCGGCTCCGGGCCGAATCCAGGTTGCCCGTGGGTTCGTCGGCCAGGAGCACTTCAGGGTCGGTCACAATGGCCCTGGCAATAGCCACCCGCTGCTGCTGGCCCCCGGACAGTTCCCCCGGCGTATGGGATTCCCAGCCCTGGAGCCCGACAGCCTCAAGGGCTTCAAGGGCCCGGCGCTTCCGCCGGCCCGCGGGAACGCCCCGGTAGACCAGGGGCAATTCCACATTCTCCCGGGCCGAGGTCCGCTTTAAAAGGTTGAACCCCTGGAAGACAAAGCCCAGGTATTGGCGGCGCAGGATGGCCCGCTGGTCCCGGGACAGGGCCTCCACCCGGATGCCGTTGAACAGATAACTGCCGGAACTGGGGGTGTCCAGGCAGCCCAGGATATTCATGGAGGTGGATTTCCCGGACCCGCTGGGCCCCATGACCGCCACAAATTCCCCCTTTCCGATGGCCAGGGACACGCCCCTGAGGGCGGCCATGGCTGCCGCGCCCGTTCCGTAAACCCGGGAAACCGCCTTGAATTCGATCAGGGCGGACGGCTGTTCCGTATGGTATGAATTCATCATGATTTGCCCGCGGTCCCCACAATGAGTTTCATGCCCGGGGTAACTTCCCCGGACAGGACCTGGGTCAGGGTTCCGTCGGTTTCTCCTGTTGCTATGGCAATCTTCACCAGTTGACCGTCCTCCCCCAGGGTCCAGACCGCCTGGTCCTTGCCCTCTGAAGCATCGGCCTGCTTTGCCGGAGACTTGCTTTTCGGCGGTCCGGGAAGCAGTTTGCTGAGGATACTGCCTGATCCCGAACTTTCTTTCTCCGTTGCCGTTGCCGGCGGGGAAAACCGCAGGGCCGCATTGGGGATCAAAAGGGCCTGGTCTATGGTTTTGACCGTCATATCGGCCGTGGCCGTCATGCCCGGACGCAGCATCATGGTTGTATTGTCCACGCTGAGGACGGTCTCGTAAGTGACCACGCCGTCCGTGGTCTGGGCCCCGTAGCGGACCTGCCGGACAAGGGCGGGAAAGGTCCGGTCCGGGTAGGCATCCACGGAAAAGGTGGCGGCCTGGCCTTCCTTGACCTGGCTGACATCGGCCTCATCCACATCCACATGCAGCTCCATCTGGGTCAGGTCCCCGGCCAGGGAGAACAGGACCGGGGATTCCAGGGACGCGGCCACGGTCTGGCCCGGATCAATGCTCCGGGTCAGGACGATCCCGTTGATGGGAGACCGGATCACGGTCTTGGAAAGGTCTGCCTCATTGGACTCCAGGGTGGCCTTGGCCTCGCTCACCGCGGCCCTGGCGCTGATCAGGTCGGCCCCGGCCCTCTGGAAATCGGCCTCGGCCGCATCCAGCACCTCCCGGGAGGGAGTCTTGTTCTGGCTCAGGGCCCTGGCATGCCGGACCCGCTCCAGGTTCTTCCGGGCCTCGGCCAGGGTGGCCTCGATCTGGATGACCTTGCCCTTGGCCGAATCCAGGGCAGCCCCGGATTTCATGACCTGGGCCTTGAATTTTGAGGTTTCAAGCCTTGCCAGGATCTGGCCCCGGGTCACGGGGTCGTTATAATCCACCTCAACGGTTTCCACGATGCCGGACAATTCGCTGCCCACATCCACCTGGTGGGTGGGCTCCAGGGTTCCCGTAGCCGAGGCGATAATGGTCAGGCCGCCTTCCCGGACCGCCTCTGCCTTGTATTGGAGGGGGGCCTTGGGCGCGCGGGCCTGAAACCAGAAGATTGCCCCGGCCGCGGCCAACAGGACCAAGGTCCAGGCAAGCAGCCGTTTGAGCCAAGGCTTCCGGCTCGGCCCGGAAGCGTTTCCCAAAACAAGGGCCATATTTTCATTCTCTGTGTTTAACATGATATTCTCCTTCATATTATCCTTTGTACTATTCTGTTTGATGGGTAAGGGGTTCTTCAGACAAAGGGGCCGCACCGGTCCAGCCTCCGCCCAGCACCTTGTAAAGCCTGACCAGGTCCGAGGCAAGAGTCCCCCGGTTTTGGGCCATCTCGTCTTCGAACGTAAGCAGGGACCGCCGGGCCTCCAGGACATCGGAAAATCTCCCAAGCCTGAATCGTACCGGTCCCGGGCCAGCTTCAGGGCCTGACGGGCCGCATCCCCGCCCGCGGCCAGGGTTTCCTGGCGTTCCAGTTCCCGGGCATAGGCAAAGAGTGCGTTTTCCACCTCTTCCAGCGCGGCCAGGACAGAGGCCTCATACCGGACCAGGGCCTGTTCCTGGATGGCCGACTGAACCTCGATTTTCTGCCGGACCGCGCCGGCATCAAAAATCTTCCAGGAAATGGACGGACCAAGGCTCCAGGTGCGGGAGGGAGCCGTCAGAAAATCCTTGCCGGACAAGGACTCCAGGCCGATGGTGCCCAAAAGGGTGAATTTGGGATAGAGGTCTGCCACAGCCATCCCGGTCTGGGCTGTCCTGAGGGCCACCTCTTGCTCGGCCATCCGGATGTCGGGCCGGTTTCTGAGCGTATCCGCGGGAACGCCCACGGCCAGGTCCCTTGAGCAAGCCGGGATGGGGGACGGGGACGCCAGCAGGGTATGGAGTTCTCCGGGCCTCTGCCCCAGCAGCACGGCCATCCGGTTCAGGGCCGCATCAAGGCTGGTCTGAAGGGCCGGAACCTTTGACCTGGCGCTTTCAAGATCGCCGCGGGCCTGCTGCACTTCCAGCTCGCTGCCCAGCCCGGCCTGGTATTTTGACAACAGCAGGTCCAGGGTCTCCTGCCGGGACTCAAGGTCGGCTTGGGCTACGGCAAGGCGTTTTTGCAGGGTTCTCGCATCCATATAATTCAGGGCCGTTTCCGCCAGAAGGGAGACCCTGACATCGCCAAGGTCTTCTACACTCATCCGGAGGTTGGCCTCCGAGGCTTCCACAGACCGCCTCACCCCGCCGAAAACATCCAGCTCCCAGCTTGCGTCAAACCCGGCGGTATAATTGGTGGCCGTATTCCGGACGGCTTCGCTGCCGCCGGACCTGGACACGGCGCCTGTCCCGTCCACGGCGGGCAGACCCTCGGCGCGGGTGACCCCCCTCTGGGCCCGGGCTTCACGGACCCTTGCCCCGGCTTCTTTCAGATCCAGGTTGTTTTCCGTTGCCCTTGCCACCAGCCCCGACAGAACCGGGTCATTAAAATTGTCCCACCACCGGGCCGTATCCGACGGGGTCCCCTGCCGGGTCAGACCCTTTGCCAATTCACTGTGCCAGGCCTTGTCCATGGCAATGGTTGCCGGGGTATAATCCGGGCCCACGGCCGCGCACCCGGTAAGGCCCAGGGCTGCGGCAGCCGTCAGAAAAAACGCAAGGCTGAGCCGTTTCAGGCAAGCCTTGCCCGGCAGACGCTTTTTTTGCCGCCCATATTCAAAATGATGTTTTTTACGCATGATGACCTCTCTTTATGTTTAATGCAGTGAATATAGGATGATAATGTAAAGATTTTATGTTATGTAGGACCTGAAATTGTAAAGTATTTGTAAATTCGGCGGGAGAACCCCCATGGACAAACATTCCCCAATATCGACCCCTGATCCGGGCCGGATGATTATCCTCATTGTGGACGATGATGCAAAACTCTGCGGGCTGGTGGCCGATTATCTGCACACCATGGGGTATGCACCGAGCAGGCCCACACCGGGACCCGGGGGCTTGAGATGGCTCTGGGCAAGGAATATGACGCCGTGATCCTGGATGTCATGATGCCGGACATGGACGGGTTTGAGGTGCTCCGGCGCCTGCGCCGGGAATCCGATGTGCCGGTCCTGATGCTGACGGCCAGGGGGGATGAAACCGACCGCATCGTGGGGCTGGAAATGGGGGCTGACGATTATCTGCCCAAAACCTTTTCCTCCCGTGAACTGCTGGCCCGGCTCCGGGCCGTGATCCGGAGGGCATCCGGAACGGAAAAAAAACCCGCGGCCGATGAGGCCGGAGACCTGGTTTTCGGGGACCTCTGGATCTGCAAAGCCTCCAGAACCGTCCGGATGGGGGAGGACATCCTGAATCTCACCCCTGTGGAATATGACCTTCTCATGCTCCTGGCAGCGGCTTCGGGACGGGTCCTGACCCGGGATCATCTCCTGAACGCGTTTGCCGGCAGAAGCTATGAGGTCTTTGACCGGTCCGTGGACGTCCATATCTCTTCTTTGCGCAAAAACTCAGGGAAGACCCCAGAAACCCGAAATTCATCCGGACGGTGAGAACCGCGGGGTATATGTTCAGTGATCCGGGGGACCCGGCATGATCAGACCCCGCTCCTCCCTGTTCACCAAAATTTTATCCTGGTTTTTCCTGAACCTCATCCTCCTGGGAATCGCCCTTGGGGTTTTTTTTACCTTTCAGCCCCAGATGAACCTCTACTCCGCCTTCCGGCAGCAGGGGGCCAACCGGATGAGGGTGGCCGGCATGCTCATCTCCTATGATATGGAGCAGGCCCCCCAAAGCGAATGGCCCTCCATCCTGGCCCGGCATGCCAAGATCCACCAGGTGGATTTCGCCCTGATCCTGGAGGATGGTTCCTGGTTTTTTTCAACGGACGGGAAAATTCCTGACCCGGTCCTTCAAAAGGCCGGAGAAATCCTGAAGGTCAAGCCGCCCTGGGACCGCTCCAACCTTGCCGATCCCTCCAGGGCCGTGAAAGCGGAAGTTGAAAACCGTCCTAATTTAGTGATGCGGACAGGCAATCCCACCCGGTTCTGGTTCGGGAACCGGGGGCCCCTCTTTCTCAAACCGTTGCAGCACCCGTCCTCGGTCATGTTCCTGGCCGTTTCCGACTCCCCCACGGGCCACGGATTTTTCTTTGACCCCCTGCCCTGGATGATTGTTGCCGTGGCCGTGATCCTGATTTCAGTCCTCCTGTGGGTCCCCATGGTCAGGCATATCACCCGGCCCCTGGTCCGCATGACCCGGACCGCAGAACAAATTGCCAAGGGCCGGTTTGATGTGTCCATCCATGAACCCAGGGCCGATGAAATCGGCCGCCTGGCCAGGGCCATCAACCATATGACCGCGCATTTATCCGATTTTGTGAAGGGCCAGAAGCGGTTCCTGGGAGATGTGGCCCATGAGCTGGGCTCTCCCATTGCCCGGGTCCATTTCGGCCTCGCGGCCCTGGAAAGCCGGACCCAGGGGGAGAACCGGGAAAGGGTGGCGGGTATTATGGAGGATGCGGACCACCTGTCCCAGCTCGTCAATGAACTCCTGGCCTTTTCCCGGGCCGAGATGAACCGGACCTCGGTAAGGCTGGAATCCATGGCCCTGCTCCCTGCCGTGGACGCGGCCGTGAAACGGGAAACCGCACCCGGAGCCGGGGTCATGATTTCCGTGGACCCGGAGATCCGGGTCATGGCCTCGGCCGAGCTTCTGACAAGGGCCCTGGCCAACGTCATCCGGAATGCCGTCAAATACGCAGGCCAAGGTAAAAAAGACGGCGCGGCCATCCGTATCGAGGCAAAAAAATCAAGGATGAGGTCCTGATCGAGGTCTGTGACTCCGGGCCGGGGGTTCCCGAAGACCTCTTAAGCCGCCTCTTTGAACCCTTTTTCCGGCCCGAACCCTCCCGGGACCGGGATTCGGGGGGCGTGGGCCTGGGCCTGGCCATTGTGAAAACCTGCATAGATACCTGCAAGGGCGGTGTTTCGGCCCGCAACCTCGACCCTGAAGGATTTTGCGTGGAAATTACGCTCAAGTCCGGGAGCCGGGAGATTCTGTCTTAGAAGAAACTTAAAGATAACCCTTGACAAAAACAGTCTGATTAAATAGTTAATCATCATATAGAATGAAACATGCAACCTGTTTTATCAGCCATCAAGACAAAAAAGATTGACGTTTCTATTCAGGGTCGTCGTCCGTTCTTCCGGAGGAAACAGTGGCGGAACTCAATGGGATATCAAAAGATTTCGTAAATGCTCTTCTTCGTATCGACGGCCATGGATGCAGCATGCTGCTCAAAACCTTATCCGCTCAGGAAGAGGGCCTAGTCCCCTTGGAGGATGTAGTGATTCCCGCCCTGGAACATATCGGCCTTGCCTGGGAGGAAGGCCGGATATCGCTTTCTCAGGTTTACATGGCAGGACGGATTTGTGAAAAAGTCGTCGGTGATGTGCTTTCCCTTGAGCGTCCTTCTCTGTATGATCGTCCCAGACTGGCCATCGGTGTGATAGGAGACTACCACGCTCTGGGGAAGCGCATGGTCTTATCGGTGCTTCGTTCTTCCGGATTCAATCTGCTGGATTACGGGCATGGTCTCCAGCCCCTTGATCTGATCGAGAAAACAATACGGGATAAAGTGGATATTCTCCTTCTTTCCTGTCTCATGCTGACTTCGGCAATGCATGTAAAAGGTGTAACGGCAGGCCTGAAAAAAGCAGGCTCCAGGACTGTGGTGGTGGTCGGCGGGGCTCCTTTCCGCCTTGCCCCCCTGCTCTGGAAGGAAGTCGGGGCACATTATATGGGCCGCAATTCCGGTGAAGCAGTGAGCATCGTTCAGGCTATAATGGGGAATCGGACATGGGCATGACTTCCAGCCAAAGATTGCAGGAAACCCTTTCCCACAGGGAGCCGGACAGGGTTCCCTATGTACTCCCGGCCACCATGCACCCGGCAAGGGAAATGGGGATCACCATCAAAGAATATTTTTCCAGGCCTCAAAATGTGGTGGCAGGCCAGGTATGGCTCCACAAAAAATTCGGCAATGACATGCTCTGCTGCTATCCCTTTGCCGCCCTGGAAATCCTAGCCTGGGGCGGAGAGGCCGTCTATTTCGACCAGGGGCCGCCCAATGCCGGGGCGCCCATTATTAAGCGACCCGAGGATATCCTTTCCCTTAAACCGCCTGAGGTAAAAGGGAACCCGGCCCTGCAGGGAATTCTGGAAGCGACGGCCGGGCTTAAAGCAATTGTAGGGGATGACATGCCCATCGCCGGAGTGATTGTCTCGCCCTTCTCCCTTCCCATCATGCAGATGGGATTCGGGGCTTATCTGGATCTGATATATGAACGTCCGGACCTGCTGGAACGTCTTCTCCGGATCAATACCAAATACTGTGCAGCCTGGGCCAATGCCCAACTTCAGGCCGGGGCCGCAGCCGTCATGTATTCCGACCCGGCCTTTTCGCCCACGATCATGTCCCGGGATTTTATTTTGCAGTATGGATTGCCCACGGCTGTAGATGTTATTTCCCGGATAAAAGGATCTGTGATGATTCACCTGGCTTCCGGGAGAGGCTTGCCGGTTGTGGACGAAATCGCCAAGGCCGGCTTCAACGCAATGAGCGCCAGTGCCGAGGAAGACCTGAGTGCATTAAAGGGCCTCTGCAAAGGAAGACTGGCTTTGGTCGGAAACCTGAATGCACTTGAAATGAGGCATTGGAGCACCGGGGAAATCGAAGCCAAGGTCAAAAAGGCCATTGCCCAGGCCGGTCCGGGAGGAGGGTTTGTGCTGTCGGACAATCATGGCGAGATCCCCTTTCCCGTGGATGAAGACATCCTTCTGACGATTGCGGAAACCGTGCGCCGATGGGGACAATATCCTCTGGATTGGGTGAATTCCGATGGGGCATAACATGCGGGTCTGGTGTTGCCCTTACTTCTACCGGGAAATAGAGGCTGTGGTAGCCGGTTCCATGGAACTATCCGAACTTCAGGTGGAAACCCATGCCTTTTTTGCCGGCAGAATTTCCAGGAAGGGCAGGGAACCCCGGCTTCCCTTATTTCAGGGCAGCCCAGGGGATTCGATGCAATCATTGGCGGCGGTTGTCTGGAACATCAGAATTCCGGCGACGAAAATCAGGCCCATGTCATTATTCCGGAAACCCGGCTCTGTTTCCATCTCGTGGCACCGGCAGCCTTGGTGGACAGCCTCATCGCAGAGGGCGCCTACCTGACAACTCCCGGTTGGCTGTCGGATTGGCGGCAATACGTGACAGACTGGGGATTTGATCAGGAAACGGCCAGGCAATTTTTCCGGGAAACGACAAAAAAACTGATCCTGCTTGATACCGGTGTCTACAAAGACTGCCTTGCCGAATTATCAGCCATGGGCGAGTATCTCAACCTGCCGGTCCAATCCATTCCGGTGGGGCTGGATATGCTCCGGCTTTCCCTGGAACACTTGGTGGTGAAGCTGCAGCAGAACCGGAAATTCCTCCCTCCTCCGGATCACTTTTTTGCCGATCACCTGATGGTCATTGATTTAATGAATATTCTCCTGGTTTCAAACAGTGAAAAGGATGCCATTGACCATATTAAGGATTTGTTCAGCCTGCTTTTCGCGCCTGGCCGCATAGTCTATACCCCGGCCGGTCATGGGCTGGAATACCCTGCCCTCAAGCCTGGAGAAAAATTTGCCTGGACAAGGTCAGGCCAGGGATTTGTGATCCCCCTGGAGTATAAGGGAGGCTGCCTGGGCATCCTGGAAATTGATGATTTGGCCTTTGCGGAATATAAAGAACGCTACCTGGCCCTGGCCCTGCCTTTGACCGAGGTGTGTTCAGCGGCAATTTCCAACGCCCGTGTCCAAGAAGCGCGGCAGGCGTCTGAACAGGCTTTACAAAGAATAGCCCGTATCGTCGAGTCTTCGGATGATGCCATCATCGGTAAAAACCTGGATGGCATCATTGTGAGCTGGAACCGGGGCGCAAAACAAGTATACGGGTATGAAGAGAACGAGGTCCTGGGAAAGCATATCTCTTTTCTCACACCACAGGATCAACCGGATGAAATGCCGCGTGTGCTGGAAAAGATAAAAGCGGGTCAGCCTGGAGGCCGGATCGAAACAACCTGGGTAACTAAAAATGGAAGTTTATTAAATGTTTCCCTGCAGGTCTCCCCAATCCGGGATGCCGACGAGCGAATTGTCGGGGTTTCCAGCATTGCCCGGGACATCACGGCGGAAAAACAGAGGGTTGAACAGGAAAAGCGCTCTTTGGAGGCACAACTTCAGCAATCCCAGAAACTGGAATCAGTGGGTCGCTTGGCGGGCGGCGTTGCCCATGATTTCAACAATATGCTGGCCGTCATCATCGGGTATTCAAATTTCGGCCTTGAAGACTCTCCCAAAGATAGCGATATGCACCAAAACCTGGAAGAGATACTACAGGCTGCAGAACGTGCCAAGGGGTTGACCCGGCAGCTTCTCGCCTTTGCCCGCAAACAGGTTCTTGAAATGAGCAGTCTTAGCCTCAATACCGTTATTAAGGATTTCGGTAAAATGATCCAGCGCCTGATCGGAGAAGATATCACTATTAAAATGATGCTGGAAGACGGCATCCCCCAAATTGATGCAGATTCCGGGATGATGGAACAGATCCTTCTCAACCTGTCGGTTAATGCCCGTGACGCCATGCCGGACGGAGGGACCCTGACCTTAGAAACCATGAGGGTGACCCTTGACGAGGATCATGCTGCAAAAAAACTGGATGTCAAGCCGGGAAACTATCTGATGCTGTCAGTAGCCGATACAGGCAAGGGTATGGATGAAAAGACCAGGCAGATGATCTTCGAACCCTTTTTCACAACAAAGGGCCCGGGCAAAGGTACGGGTCTGGGCTTGTCCACCGTATACGGAATAGTTAGGCAGCACCAGGGAACCATATGGGTCTATAGTGAGCCGAGCCATGGAACCATTTTTAAAATCTATTTCCCGGTATCCCGGATGGGCGAGACAACCGGGAAAAAGAGAGTTGAGGCCGAACCTGCACCGGCCGGAGGGGAGACCATCCTGGTGGTGGAAGATGAAAGAAAAATACGCATGGTCGTATGCACGGCATTAACCCGACTGGGTTATTCCGTCTTGCCCTCAGGGTCTCCGGCAGAAGCCCGAGAGATTGAAAAACAACACCAAGGAATAATCCATCTGATGCTGACCGATGTCGTAATGCCGGGGATGAACGGAAAGGAACTTTATGAAGCCCTTAGACCCTCCAGACCTGCAATGAGGGCGCTGTTCATGTCGGGTTACACGGAAAACGTGATCGCTGAAAGGGGCATCTTAAAGGAAGGGATTAATTTTATTCAGAAACCTTTTTCCATCAAGGAGCTTGCTTTAAAAATGGGTTCCGTTCTTTCCCAAAAAAATGAAACCGATGGGATAAACTCTTACCCCCCCCTGCCCCCGCCGCCCTTTAAAAGATAACGGATTGCAGGCTTTTGCCTGCATAGCTGTGCTGCTGACATCGGGGCAAAATTCAGACAGGGATGAACACCATGCAGATAATGTCATTGACATAACCGTCCATGCGTTTGTATTCCCTGTATCCTTCCGACACCTGGAACCCCAGAGCATATGAGCGGGACCCCAGGGATACGATCCCGGCCCCCCGTTCTCCATTGGGCCGGTCAAAAAAATGGTCCGGCAAAGGGATACGGCTTCCGGGCGAAAAGTCCGGGAGCGTGCTGGAAATGACCGTTTTCCTGCGGTCGGCAAAAACACCAAAGCTACCTTCAACCCTGTTCTGGTTTCTGTCCTTTGGCAAGATATCCGTCAGCATGGCCTTGAACTGGGGCTCTGCATCAAAGACAACCTGGATGGTCCCGACAATCCGGGAGGGATCGGACATATCCCGTATCGCAGTGCCGTAAACATAGGTGGGGCGGTCCCCATAGAACAGGCTGGGGGCAAATGGCGAAACACCGTAATCCTTGCTTGAGGCGAGCCTTAGAATGGGTTTCAGCCAGGAGTCATCCATTTTCGTCCCTAAAATCTCCCGGTTCCGGGAAAGCCCCTTTTGGGCCGGAATCTCTTCCAGACCAGCGGGAGGACTCGAGGCCGCTATGACCCTTCCCTGGGTATCGGTCAGAAACAGTCTCAGGTAGGGGGTGTAAAGATCGTTGATGTATTGGAGGGTCGCGGTGATGGCCGCCTGTTCCTCTTTTTCAAGCCCCAGGTCCCCCTGTCTTGCCAGGCCGGTCCTGAACAGGGGGGTCAGGGCCCACCAGCAAACATCATTGGCCCGTTCGTAAAGGTTCCGGTCCGCGATGGTATTGCCCTGAAATCCGCGGAACTGCAAATCATTAAACAGGGAGGCCGCCACGATCTGCTGCAAGTCCCCCATGGCCGAGGTAAAGAGAGTGTCGATTTCAGAAGCTATGGCACTGATATAATTCATGATTTCCACAAAGGTCTTGTTCCGGTATTTTGTGGCCTGGACCACCCCGTTGATCCCGTCGATCCTCATATCCGCCAGAACCCCGTCTGATTTTTTCTTGATCAGGGACAATTCGCGGGAAAAGTTCCGGATCTGGCGGGTGATATCGGTTTCAAACCGGGGCCGGTCAAAATCAAAGGCAAAGGCCTGCCCCATTTCAATCATGGCCAGCCCATACCAGCTCAATCCGTAAAACCCCTGGTATCCGTCCGTGGGGCGAATACTGACCAGATAGTCCCGGCCTTGCAGGGTTACAAATCCAAAATCCCGGTCCATAGCCACTGGAATTTTCGCAGACAGGGGAAGTTGATCCGGCGCACTGGTGCTGATCACCCGGCCGCCGGCATCCAGGATAGCCGCAATGATGTCCGGATTGCCCTGGGACAAATCCCGGAAGATGCCCGCCATTTCTTCTTCAAAATCAAAGCACAGGCAGAGGGCTCCCAGGGCGGCGCTGCTTTCCGGATCTTCGATCTTTTGGGAATAGATAAGTGCATTGCTGCGGCCCGGGATCAGGTTCGACGGCCCAAAAGTTTCCAAAAACCTGTCCTGCCCGGGAAAATTGCAAAGGTCAAGGGCCATGGTTTTGGCGAACAGGTTGCCGGCAGATGCCGAAATCCGATTGTCCGGGTCCAGGTTTGCCAGGACCCGCCCCTCTGTATCCAGGATGATGATCTCATGGTATACCGTGTATTCATGCCGGTATTCGCCCAGCCGTTCCCGAACGGCTCCTGCCTTATGCTTCAGAGCTGCCGGGCCTTCGAGGCATTGGGCCTGTCTTAAAAACCCGATGATTTCCCCATCCGTGGCCAGATAGCCGACATCTGCCGTGCGCTCAAACAGGTTGCGCTTGAGAATATTGATCGCAAACTTAGCTGCATCCGAGATTTCAAAAACAACCTTATTGACCAGCTCGGCCAGGATGGTGTCCACCAGTTCCTGCTGGATGATTTCATACTTGGATATGGTGGCGCTCATATCCCGGATCAGGGGAGTAAAAAGCCGGGCCTCGGGCATCCGTCCGGTTTCAATCATGCCGGCTGTGATGGCGCCTTTCCACAGGCGGTTGATCATCCGGAAGGTCTGGACATATTCATTGATCTGGGGAATAAAAGCTAAAAAACGGTCTTTGTCTTGAAGAATGGGATCAGCTTCCATAAAATTCCTGCCGCTAATTCAGGTTAAATGATTTTATTTACAATTTTGATATGCTTATTTCTAAATTTTATCAACATAAATGTATGCGGAATTGAATTATTTAAATTTAAAGAACGAATTGCTCAGGTGGGCCAATCAGAGGCAGGGCCAGGGCGGGGCTGCGGCACAGAATGAACTCCCGGCCTTTTTCCGGGCCGAGATGAACCGGACCGCGGTAAGGCTGGAACCTATGGCGTATGAAATATCAGCGATAAAGCCTTGTCACGGCCGGGCATCCAACACTTCCCGGACCATACCGGCCAGGCCCTGAACGGTCACGGGCTTCATGAGAACCCTCTGGATTCCCACGCGTTCAAGGTGGTCCGCGGGCAACGGCGTGCTGAACCCGGTGCAAGGATGATCCGGATATCCGCTGAATCTTTTTTATCGCATCCGCGAGTTTGTCCCCGGCCATTCCGGGCATGACCATATCGGTGATCAAAAGCGCATATTTGCCGGGGCACGTCCGCACCGCCTCAAGGGCCTCCTCCCCGTTTGACCGGGTTTCAACCGCATACCCCAGATCTTCCAGCAGTTCCTTGCCGAATTCGGTCAGGACCTTTTCATCATCCACAAAAAGGATGTGTTCATTGCCCCCGGGCAGGGCATCCTGTTCCCGGGCCTCCGGTTCCGCTTCCCGGTCCGTCGCGGGAAACAGGATGCAAAATTCCGTTCCGGCATGGGGTTTGCTGCGGACCTTGATCCCCCCGCCCAGGCTTTTGACAATCCCATGGACGGCCGAAAGCCCGAGCCCTGTTCCTTCCCCCATATCCTTGGTGGTGAAATAGGGATCAAAAATTTGCAAAAGGGTCTCCTCATCCATTCCATGGCCCGAGTCCGACACCATCAACTCAAGGTAACGGCCCGGCTCCAGCCTCCCGTCCACTGTTGACTCCGGTTCGGTCAGGGTAACGGGCACAAGGTTCAGCCTTAACACACCGCCTTTGTCTTTCATGGCATGACAGGCATTGGTGCAAAGATTCATGACCAATTGGTGAATCTGGGTCCCGTCGGCCAGAACCGTTCCGGGATTCAGTGGAATATCATGCCGGATTTCTATGGCGGAAGGAAGGGTGACCTTCAGCAATTTGATCACCTCTTCCACAATGGCGCCGATATCCACCGGCACTTTCCGGACCATCGCCTGGTGGCTGAAGGCAAGGATCTGCCCGACCAGGTCCTTGGCCCGCATCCCGGCCGTCAGGATCTGGTGGATATACCGTGAAACATTGGGATCTTCACTGGAGGCCCGCTGTGCCAGGGCCGTGTATCCCAGAATCCCGGAAAGCACATTGTTGAAATCATGGGCAATGCCTCCAGCAAGGGTGCCCAGGGCTTCCATTTTCCGGGCATGGATCTGCCGGGTTTTGATCCCGGCCCGGTCTTTTTCCGCCTTTTTGCGCGCGGTAATATCCGTCACAAAGGTGAGATGATACTCATTCTTTTCAAATTCGATATGGTCCACCAGGATTTCTACGGGGAAGATCCTGCCGTCCTTATGCCGGTGAACCGATTCAACGGTGTAGGGGCCTTCCGTGTTGAGCCGGTTCTGATATTCATCCCGTTCCTCCAGGGAGAAGGTCGGGTCTAGGTCCGGGACAGCCATGGTGCATAATTCTTCCCGGGTATACCCGGTCTGCTCCGAAGCCTTTTTGTTGGCATTGACGATTTTCCCGTCCGAGGACGGATCCGGTAAATCGCCAGGGAGGCATTGTCAAAGCAGAACTGGGTAAGCCTCAGTTCCCCCTGGAGTTTCTCCCGGTCTGAAATGTCCTGGACAAAGCTGACCGCGAATTCGCTGCCTTGGAATGCCACCAGGCTGGTTGTGATTTCAGCCGGAAAATCGTCCCGTCTTTTTTATGAATCTGGATGTAAAGGTTAATGCCCTCTTCTCCCGGACCATCCTTCCGATTGCTTCAAACCGCTCCGGGGAAGCCTCGTGGTCAATGTCAAAAACCGACATGGAGGATAGTTCTTCCCGGGTATAACCGGTCTGCCGGGACGCGGCCTTATTGGTTTCCAAAAACCGGCCGTCCGGTCCGATGCGATAGACCGCGACCGAGGCTTCATCCAGGCAGATCTGGTGAAGATTCAGGGGAAGGGTTGATTTTTCGATTTCTTCCGGATGGTTCATAAGGATATCCCGATTACTTTAAGGGTCTGAATATCATTCATTTTGATACCCTTTGATATCACGACGAAAAGAATACCTCAATGCCTTTTCCGGCTTTAACCATTATTCAAATGTCCGGCAACACTGATCGGCCCAGGCAAAGAGTTCAGGGGTGCCGCCGGTATGCCAGAACAGCAGGGTCTGATCCTTTGTAAACACCCCTTTTCGGATCAGATCCATCATCCCGCCCATGGCCCTTGCCGTATAAACCGGTCCCAGCAGAATCCCCTCATTGAGCGCAAGGTCTCTGATGGCATTCAATTCCAGGTCTCCGGGCAGGGCATACCCGGCCCCCAGATAATCGCAATTCAGGGAAAAATCGCTTTCATCCATTTGAATCCCCGCTTCTATTCTAAGGGAGGTATCATTGGCAATCTTTGTAAGAATGGGGAGGAAGGGGGCATTCCCTGTTTTGGTCTGATCAATGCTGATGCCGAGAATTTGTCCCTTGAACCCGGTGATTTTCGCCCCCAGCGCCAGACCGGCCTGGGTGCCGCCGGAGCTTGTCGCAAAAACAACGGCATCAGGCCTGATCTCCATCTGGTCCATCTGGTTCTTAAGTTCCAACATGGCATGGACATAGCCCACCGCACCAATGCTGTTGGAACCGCCCACGGGGATCACATAGGGCCGTTGCCCTTTTTGGGACAGGTCTTCGGCCACACGGTCAAGGGTTTTATCCCGGTTCTGTCTCAGGCAGAAATGAATTTTTGCCCCGAAAATCCGGTCCAGCAAAAGATTCCCATTGGGAGCTTCAGGCGGGTCGCCATTGAGGACCAAATGACAGGCCAGACCCGCCTTTCTTGCGGCCGCGGCCGTGAGCCGGCAATGGTTGGATTGGACTCCTCCAGCCGTCACCAGGGTATCACAGCCCTGATTCAAGGCTTCGCCGATGAGAAATTCCAGTTTGCGGGTTTTATTCCCACCTAGGCCCAGGGAGGTCAGGTCATCCCTTTTCATCAATACGGCAGGCCCCTTGCCCTCTGCTGAAAACGATTTTAAAAAATGGACCGGTGTCGGGAATTCAGCCAGAGGAAATCGGGGCAGGTGTTCTAGATTCATGGAAATCCTTTGATTAATGGGTCAATATCATACTGATAAAACTGGCGGCCCGGTCTGTTTTGGGATGGTCGAAAAAATCCGACGGCGTGCCGGTTTCGATGATCTTGCCTTCATCCATGAACAGTACGCGGTGGGCCACTTTTTTGGCAAACCCCATTTCATGGGTGACCACACACATGGTCATCCCCTCGGATACCAGGTTGACCATGACATCGAGGACTTCCCCGATCATTTCAGGGTCCAGGGCCGATGTGGGCTCATCAAACAGCATGATTTCCGGGGACATGGCAAGCCCCCTGGCAATGGCCACCCGCTGCTGCTGCCCGCCCGACAGTTGCGCCGGATAGCGCCCGACTTTTCGGCCAGCCCCACCCGGTCCAGTTTTTCCATGGCGATTTTTTCCGCCCTGGCCTTGTCCATTTTTTTGACCTGCACAGGGGCCAGCATGATATTTTGCAGAACCGTCATGTGGGGGTAGAGATGGAACTGCTGGAAGACAAAGCCGATGTCTGCTCTCAACCGGGTCAGGCTTGCAGATTTATCATGCACAGGAATGCTGTTGACGATGATTTCGCCTTTCTGGATATCTTCAAGCCGGTTGATGCACCGGATCAAGGTTGATTTGCCTGAGCCGCTGGGCCCGCAGATGACCAGGATTTCTCCCTTGGGAATCTGAAGGTTGATGTCCTTCAGCACATGGAGTTTGCCAAACCATTTGTTCACATTTTTAAATTCTATTATGTTTTCCATGGGGAATTTCCTTTTATTAAACCGCCATCTTTTGTTCAAGATAGTTGGACAGCAGGATCAGGGGATATGAAATGACAAAATAAAGCGCACCGACCAGTGAGAACACCATGAGGCCCTCGGGTATCCTGACAACGGTCACCCACCCGACCCGGGTCAGTTCCATCACCCCGATGACGGACACCACCGAGGTATCTTTGATCAAAAGGACATACTGCCCCACCAGCGGCGGCAGGATGACCTTCATGGCCTGGGGAAGGATGACCCATTTCAATTGCTGGATCAGGCTCAGGCCCGAGGACGCGGCAGCTTCCCACTGACCCTTGGGTATGGAGGAAATTCCGCCGGCCACAATTTCGCAGATAAAGGCCGAGCCCATGATGCCCATGGCCAGAAGCGCAGCCGGAAACGCTGTTAACTGCAACCCCCATTCAGGCAGAATAAAGAAGATGATAAACACCTGGACCACAAAGGGCGTACCCCGGATAAACGCGACATAGACACCGATGATCCGTTTGAAAATCTTATTTTTGCCCGACCTGAAAATGCCCAGGACAAACCCCAGCAGGGTACAGGTGACAAGGCTGATAAAGGCGACTTTGCTGGTCATCCACAAGCCTTTTAAGAAAAAGGGAAAGATCTCCACAAGCCGGTCAAAATAAAATGCCGTCATCAGTAGACCTCCCTGAAAATGAGTTTCCGCTGGGACCAGTCGGCCAGGGCCTTGAGACAGAAATAAATGCACATATAAAAGAAGGCCACGGTAAAAAAGGCTTCCGACGGCATGAACCGTTCAGAGGTAAGGGTCTGCCCGGCCCGGGTCAGTTCCGCCACGGAAATCAGGGAAAGCAGGGCCGAATCCTTCACCAGGACAATGGCCTGTCCCAGAAGCGGGGGCACGGTCACGCCCAGGGCCTGAGGCAGGATAATGAACCGCATCCTCTGGACATAATTCAGGCCCGATGACACCCCGGCCTCAATCTGTCCCGGTTCCACGGAATTGATCCCGGCCCGGATAATCTCCGCAATATAGGCCCCGGAATTGAGCATCAGGGCCAGGATGCCGGTCTGGATTTCAGGAACCCTGATCCCAAGGGTGGGCAACCCGAAATACAGAAAATAAATCTGGACCAGGAGCGGTGTGGACCGGACAATCTCTATATAGGCAATGGCCGGATATTTGATCAGCCGGATACCGGAAATCCGGCAGGCGCAGGCAAGGATTCCGGTTGCAATGGCAAGGCCGATGGATACGATGGAAATGAAAAAAGTGGATCTCAGCCCGGTTAAAAACAGGGGCAGATATTCCAGGATGACTCTCAGGTTAAAATCAGCCAGCATAAAACCGTCCGTTTTGTTGAGGGGTTGTGCATTTCATGGAAACGCACAACCCTTGTTGATTTAATTTATCGCGTGATAAGGATCAATCAATGATCTTTTTCCAGTCAACACCTTTCAGCCAGTAATTGATATTCTTATCATAGGTGCCGTTTTCACGGATGGTTTCAAAATAAAGGTTGATCCACTGCCAGAGGTTTACGGACTCATGGCGGACGGCAAAGGAAAGGGAATCCTTGCCCTGGCCCAGGCGTTTGTCCAGAAGACGGATGGAATTGGGCGGGAAATCCGGAAGCACCGTGAGAACCGCCAGATCATCGTTGACCCCGGCATCCACATGGCCGGCAATCAGGGCCTGGACGATCATTCTGCCGCCGCCCTTATAGGATTTGATGGTTGCCTTGGGCAGGTATTGTTTGGCAATGGTTTCCCCGGTGGAGCCCAGGAGAACCCCCACAGTGACTTCGGGTTTGTTCACATCTTCAAGGGTTTGAAAACTCGCGCCGGTTTTGGTGAAAATACAGGGCTGGACATAGATCCAGGGGTCGGCAAAGGAAATTTTCAGGGCCCGTTTCAATGTGGGCGTCATATCGGCTGCCAGGATATCGGCCTTCCCGGACAAAAGCGCAGGGATAAGGCCATCCCAGTCAAAATCCAGGATGACCAGCTTTACGCCCATTTCCTCGGCCATACCCTTTGCAAAATCAATCATGGAGCCTGCCTGTTGCCCGTTTTTGTCAACAAAGGCATAGGGGGCGGACCCGGATTGAACCGCCACCCTCAATTCACCCCGGTTCACGATATCGGTGAGTGTCTCGGCAAAGCCGGTTCCCGTCACAAACAGGACCAGAGACAGGGCAAAAAAAGTGGATAAAAGTTTCTTCAGTTTCATTTTTTCTCCTTTTTATAATAGTGATTAACAATCAACCAACTGCTTTGTTTATTCCTCCAGAACGGTCATTTCTTCTTTTATCTGAATGCCTCTTTGTTTAAGGCTGTCCATGAATTTTTGAACCGGGATGTGTTTTATGGGCGAAAGGACCCCCTTTTCCTTGATATCCCCTTGGGCGATCATCCGGGCCACAATGGCGGCGGTGTACCCCACCCCTTTGCTCATGGCAAGGATCCCGGTATCAAGATCTCTCTCAATCAGCATGGTGCTGGTGAATCTCATTTTTTTCCGATCTTTGATGCCTTCAAAAATATTGATCATAACGGTCAAATCTTTTTCATCCTTTTCATATTCCAGTTGCGGCCCCAGAAGCTTGTCCAGAAACTCCACGGGCGTGACAGGACAGGCAAGGCCTTTAACCGGGGCCTCACCCAGAAACCCCAATTGTTTTAACGGCCGCCAGAAGGCGCTCCAGCCCGGCCACCGCAATGAATAGCGGCCGGTCTCCCGGATGGTGCCGGTCAATCCCATGAGGTCCGTAAAATAGACGGCATCTCCGTTGGGAATGGCCTCAAGCTCCCCCAGGCCCGGAAAATCAACCGCATGGATATGGGCTTCATCATGCTGGTTCATTGCCGGAATTTCAATGATTTTTTTATCCTTAATGATTCTGGCATCCCTCATGGTTGAACTTAAAACCCCTTTCCATATCCATGACACCTTATAATTCAAGGGGTTTGTGCAGGCCTTCTTTTCCGGGAATCCACCGCAATAGGAATTAATGACATGGATTTCATCAAACCTGTTTTTGGCGTCCCCATAGATCACCAGGTCGATTCCCGGATCAAGGCCGCATTCCGGCATGATGGCAATGCCGGCCTTTTTGGCCTTTGCGTCAAGGTCTCCGGGATCATGGGCATAATTGGTATTGACCACAGAGACCCCGGTCTCCAGGGCCGCCTGGTTGACAAACTTCTTGAAATCCTTGGGCAGAAGGTCAATGACCACATCCACTTTCCGGTAAAGGTCCACCAGGGCTTCCTTATTTCTGGCATCCACCGTGACGGTGTCAACTTTGCCCATGTCCGTAAAAGGCCTGATTTTCTCCAATTCATCAAAGCAGATATCTGCACAGATGACCCGGCTGATGTTTTGATCCCCGGCCAGGTCATGGATGGCTGTTCTTCCCTGTGTACCGGAACCGCCCAGAACAAGAATTTTCATTTTTTCTCCTCTTTTGTGTGTTTAATGCATCCCTGCCGGTAAGGGGAATTTCCATAGGCCCCAACGGCCGGATGAGGTCTATAATTTTACAAACAACTGTTCAAATGTCGTTCGAATGTGTTGTTTCATAAAGTCCTTTGCCTTTTTTTCGTCCCGGTCTTCAATGGCCTTTGCAATCTCAATATGCTGCCTGGGGCTTGTTTTCTGACCGCTTGAATCCACTCCCGAATAGTACCGGTCAAAAAAGAAAATATAGGTGTGCGACCGCCAGAAGCTGTGGCGGCAATACTGCTCCAGGTATTTATTCAGACAGATCCTGGCAATGCCCAGATGAAAATTTTCATTGATCGTCAGATAGGCGATCTTGGCTTCCCGGGTTCCCGGATTTTCCACATTTTTTTCTTTTTCAACCAGGCCGTACAGGTATTCGATGTCCTCGGCTGTGGCATACCGTGCGGCAGATGCAGCCGTAAGGCCCTCGATATGTTCCCTGGCATAAAAAACATGCCTGGCGTCCTGGGGGCTGGGGGAAGGGATAAAACAGCTCCTTTTTTTTCTTTTTGTCTAAAAACCCCTCGGCCACCAGTTGCCCCAGGGCGGTCCGGACCGGTGTCCTGCTCAGTTTAAGCGAATCCGACAGTTCCGTTTCCAGAAGGAAATCCCCTGGTTTAAAATGGTTTTCAAGGATCAATTTAATGATGGATTTATATGCAAACTCTTCCAGATTTTTCTTTGCCATTTCAATCTCCCGATAAAAATCCCATAAAAACATTGATGTATACATAAGTCCATCCATTTATGCTTGTCAATCATTTTTCCGTTGAATTCTTTGAAAAACAGTCTTACTCTTGCGCCTGGTTTTTTAATTTTTACCGGTAAAAGGAAAAAAGCAGTGAAATCTAATACAGAAGTCATTATCATCGGCGGGGGGGGTCATTGGTCTTGCCTGTGCACATTATCTGCTGGAGAGCGGGGCCGGTGTCAGGATGATTGACAAGGGTCCCGTCGGGAACGGGGCCTCCCATGGAAACTGTGGCCTGCTCTGCTTCAGCGACGTCATCCCCTTATGTTCCCCGGGTACGGTCGGCCATGAGATGGCAAGAACCCTGAAGCGGACCTCTCCCCTTTATATCAAGCCCTCCCTGGATATCAGTCAGATGCTGTGGCTGCTGAAATTTGCTCTGAAATGCACAAAAGCCCATAAGCTGACGGCGGCCCGGGGAAAATATGAAATCCTGAATTATTCCATGGGTCTGTTTGATTCCTTGCTCTCCCTGGACGGAATGAGCTGCGATTTTGAAAAAAAGGGCATGCTGACGGTATTTAAAAACAAAAAAAATTTTGAAGCCTATCAGGCCACCAGTGCATTTCTGGATGCCTATCACATGGGCGCCGAAAAAATAGAGAAAAAAGATCTTTTGGAGCTGGAGCCTGCCCTTTGCGATGATATTGCAGGAGGCTGGCTCAACCGGTCAGACTGGCATCTCAGGCCGGATATGCTCATGGATTCCTGGCGGAAACAGTTGAGCCAAAAAGGGCTGATCATTGAAGAACACAGCAGTTTAATCGACTTTGACATCCAGGGCAATTCCCTGAAGGGTGTGAATACCGTCAAAGGCCGCTTTAAGGCGGATTTTTTTGTCATGGCCGCCGGGGCCTGGACCCCGCTTACGCTGCGGCAATTAAAATTAAACCTGCCGGTTCTGCCGGGAAAGGGCTACAGCATCACCATGGAAAGACCCGGGGCCTGCCCCTCCCATCCTCTCTCCCTCTATGAAAAAAACATGGTGGTCACCCCATGGAAAAGCGGTTACCGGCTGGGAGGGACCATGGAATTTTCAGGGTACAATGATGTTTTAAGCCCAAAGCGGCTTTCAAATCTTGTTTCCGGCGCCTCCGCCTTTTTAAGGGAACCCCTGGGCCATCCGGTGATTGAAGAGTGGACGGGCCTGCGGCCCATGACCTATGACGACCTGCCCGTCATCGACAGGGCCCCCTCCCATGAAAATCTCATGATCGCCACGGGCCATGGGATGCTGGGGCTGACACTGGCACCGGGAACGGGAAAAATCATTTGTGATATGATTTATGGCCGGGAACCGGAGATCAATATCAGGCCCTTTGGGATAGACCGGTTCAGGTAAAACCAGGGATATCGGCTCGGGCGTATCGATTTAAAACGAATGAGACAATACAATCGGGAATGGATGTAATGAATACGGGAAAAAAGATGAAATTTGAAAAAGATTGGGATTTTAATGAGGTCATTGACCGGAAGAATACCGGGTCAATGAAGTGGGAACCCAAGGTCTTGTGCACAAAATTCGGGAAAGGCAGGGAAGACCTTTTGCCCTTGTGGGTGGCGGACATGGATTTCAAATGCCCGACCCCGGTCCGGCATGCCATGGAAAAGCGTCTGGCCCACCAGGTGTACGGGTATACCATCCCTGATCCGGCCTATGATGAGGCCCTGATATCCTGGTTTTTGCGGCGGCACCAGTGGGATATCAAAAAAGACTGGATCCTGGCAAGCCCGGGGATTGTCCCGGCCACCAATTATTTGATCCAGCGGTTTTCAAAACCCGGAGACAAGATCCTCATCCAGACCCCGGTCTATTATCCCTTTGCCCAGTCCATCATTGGAAACGGCCGGACTATTCTGGAAAATCCATTGAAAATAGTGAACGGCCGCTATGAGATGAATTTTGATGACCTTGAAAAGAAAACAAGGGATCCCAGGGTCAAGGTCGCCATCCTCTGCAGCCCCCATAACCCGGTGGGACGGGTCTGGACAAAAGAGGAACTGGAACGGTTCGGGGAAATCTGTATCCAAAACCATGTATTGGTCTTTGCCGATGAAATCCACTGCGACCTGATCATGCCGGGATATAAGCATGTCTGCTTTCAGAGCATCTCTAAAAAATTCGCAGACCATTCCATCTCAGCCAATGCGGCCAGCAAGACCTTTAACCTGGCAGGCTTGCAGCAGTCCGGCCTCATCATTCCCAATGATGTCCTTCGCAATGAATTTTCAATCTATTTTGAAACCCTGGGGGTCGGGCCCCGGGGCAGCGGCACCCTTTTCGGCGCAATTGCAGCCCAGGCCGCTTACAATGAGGCGGAAGCCTGGCTGGACGACCTTCTCCTGTATTTACAGGATAATTTCATCTATCTGAAAACCGCGCTGGAGCAGGAACTGCCGGGCCTAACCGTTTTTAACCTGGAAGGGACCTATCTGGCCTGGGCGGATTTTAATCCCCTGGGGCTGTCACCTGAAAACATCATTCAGATCATCGAGGATGACGCCAAAATCGCCCTGGACCATGGGGACTGGTTCGGGAAAAACGGGGCGGGCTTTGAACGGTTTAATATTGCCTGCCCCCGGCCGATTCTGGAAAAAGCGGTCAAGGCCCTGGCGGCTGCGTTTCAAAAGGCTGGCAGCCTTTAAAAGCGCCGGCAGTTTACAAATAGGATAAAAAGCAGGTCGGCAGCGGCAGAAGGGGAAATTTTCCCGTTTTCCACCTGTTTTGAAACCGCAGGAATTTTTTCATGGATGGCTTGGTTATCGTGGAACCGCTTTCTTAAACCGGCCTCCACCAGAGTCCACATCCAATCCAGGGACTGGTGTTTGCGGCGCTGCATGAATTCCCCCGTGGCTTTGAATTTCCGGTTGTGGTCCAGGACCATGTCCCAGACCTTTTTTGTGCCGCCCTCATTCACGGACGAACAGGTCAGGACCGGGGGAGACCAGGTGGGGGTTTCCGGGCGGATAAAATGGAGGGCCGTCTCAAGATCCGTTTTGGCTTTTTCCACGGCGGTTAGGTTCTCCCCGTCGGCCTTGTTGATGGCGATGCCGTCGGCCATTTCCAAGACCCCTTTTTTGATGCCCTGGAGTTCGTCACCGGCCCCGGCGATCATGAGGACCAGGAAAAAATCCACCATGGAGGCCACGCTGGTTTCAGACTGGCCCACGCCCACGGTCTCCACCAGGATGACATCAAACCCGGCCGCTTCGCAGACCAGCATGGTTTCACGGGTCTTGGCCGCCACACCGCCCAGGGTGTCGCCGGCCGGGGAAGGCCGGATAAAGGCATTTTCATGGGCCGCCAATTTTTCCATCCGGGTCTTGTCCCCCAGGATGGAACCGCCGGAGCGGCGGCTGGAGGGGTCCACGGCCAGGACCGCCACCTTGTGGCCCTGGTCGGCCAGATAGACACCCAGGTTTTCGATAAAGGTGCTTTTGCCCACACCCGGAACCCCGGTGACGCCGACGCGGATGCTGTTGCCGGTATGGGGCAGGATTTTTCCATGACCCTGAAGGCCACCTGCTGATGGTCTTTGAGGCTGCTTTCAATCAGGGTCATGGTCTTGGCAATCATGCGCCGGTGGCCGGAAAGGATGCCCCGGACATAGGGGTCTGGATCAATGGGGGCCATTTTGTTTTCAGGCGCCGATGATGTTCAGGGTCTGGTTGGCGCAGTCCGTGACCACGGTTCCGGGCCCGAAAATCCCCGAGGCCCCGGCATTTGTCAAAAATTCATAATCTCCCGGCGGGATAATGCCGCCGACAACGACCTTGATATCCGAGGCCCCCTGTTTTTTCAATTCCTCAATGACCTGGGGCACCAGGGTCTTATGCCCGGCAGCCAGGCTGGATACCCCTGATGACATGGACATCGTTTTCCACGGCCATCCTTGCCGCTTCTTCCGGGGTCTGGAACATGGGACCC
>JAAUSZ010000157.1 GCA_012031875.1 Desulfobacula sp. | reverse complement strand
CATCGCCGGAAAACAGGGTGCCGTCGGAAAATTTCAGGGTCATCCCGTCCACGACAATTTCCACCGGCGTCTCGGGCGTATAGGGGGGGGTCATGGCCCTCAATGGTGAAGGTTCCTGTGGTAACGCTGTTGGACCAGGCAATGACAAGGGGCTCCTCGCCTTCTCCGGGGACTTGGCCCACCTTACCGCCGGAAACGACGGTAAACTGATAAATATCATTGATGCTGTTGGCCCGGCCGGTGATCCTCAGATCCAGGGGATCGGGATTTCCCAGGGTATCCGTATTCACGGTCAAGGTATTGCCGGCCACCAGGCTGCCGGCTGAAATATCAAAGGACAGGGTCTCAACCCCGTTTTCAACGATGGTCACCCGGCCTCCATCCTCAACGGTCAGCAGGCCCGATGCGCCGGTGCCCACACCATCCTTGTCCAGCCTTTCCCAGAGGATGACGCCCTCATCATCATAAAGGCTGGAGGTTGAGGAATTCCGGTAAGACATCAGGGGATCTGCGTCCAGGAGGTCGTTTTCAGGCGGGTTGGAGCCGGTTCCGGTTCCGGTTTTCACGGCGAATCGGGCATTATTGTCCAGGGAATCGCTGAAACCGGTAATTTGAATGGGATCATCCAGGGCTGCATCCTTGATAATGGAAACGGAACTGGCTGTCCTGACCACCTGATAGGACCCGTCTATCCCTGCCAGGGCCAGGCCTGCATTGATTTGGGTTTCAAGATACTGGGCAAAATCGATGTCCGATGTTCCTCCGGCGGCTGTGGTGGTAAAAGTGATCAGGGCTCCGTCCAGCTCAAAGGAAATAACCTCACCCCCGGCCGTGGACAAATTATCAAAGCCCCCCTCTCCGCCCAGAGTCAAAATCGAACTCCCGATTTTTGCATTGATCCCGTCGAAAATACCGCCGGACCCCGGCCCGGAAACATCGGATTGCAGGGTCATGCCGGAATCCACCAGAATGGTCAGGGTCCCGGTGATCACCCCGGATTTATTCCCGCCGGCAAAGGACCCTTCCCGGATGGTGACACCGGACCCGTTGCCGGAAAAAACAAAAGCATCCGTATCTAAGGTATCGGCATTGGCCACCACGGTATCGGCGCCGTCAAAAGTCAGGGTGGGGTCCCCCGGAATGGTGGTGCCGGCCAGGGCCGTGACGGCAATGGTGGGATTGGCGATCAGCGTACTGACATTGTCCAAGGTGATATCCGATCCGTCCGTGGTTCTGATCACCACTGAATTGGTCGCCAAATCGTTTTTAACGGTAAAGGCCTTGCCCTGAAGGGCAAGATGGGCCGCCGAATAAAAAGCCGATGCCACGGCCGTTCCGTCACTGGTATCCACGCCCGTCAAATCCACGGAGACCCTAGTGCCGTTGACGTCAAAATCAAGGGTATCGCCCGGATTAAACCCGGTAAAAGCGGAAAGGCTGATACCGGCATTGTCTTGGACTTCGAAATCCTGGACCCCCAGGGTCCTGCCGGAGCTGCTGGTAATATTCAGGCCGTCTGCAAACAGGTCATTATCCTCATTGGTCTGATTCACGGCTTCAACGGCGGATAAAAGCGCTTCCTCAAATTGTTCCTGCAGGGACCCGGCCTCGGAATCCCGGATAAAGCTTTGCTCCCGGATAATACCGTCTGCATAAAGAGAGAACCGGACCTCATCCCCATCTTCGGCATCGGTAATGCCGGTGATGTCAAAGGAAGTGCTGTTCTCGGAAGCGTGGGCCGTGACGCCTTCCACCTGGTTCAAGGCCTCGGCAATGGAAGCAGCGGACCGCTTGGCGTCCCCCCCCACATCTTTGATTTCGATTTTGTGGTGCCTGTGGGTCCCCCATAAATCATCAGGGTCTGTTCGGCAATGGCCCGGTCAAGGGTAACGGATGTCCCGGCTGTAGATCCCCAAACCGTGGCCAGCCCGTCTCCGTCCGACTCGGTAACCTGCTGATTCCCCAGGAAGGCCTCATCCACAACGGTCAGTCGGTAAACGGACTGAACAGCGCCGGGCGCAGTTCCCTGCCAGTTGCTGATGGCAGCCTCGGATATTCCCATATCAATGGAAATTTTGGTATATTCCGTATCAACAGAGGTGGTGTCCTCCACCCACATGGTAAAATCCTTTGAAAAATCAATCTTGTCTCCAAAGGCATAACTGGTCAGCCACCGGCTGTTACCGGCGGCATAGTCCCCCACCACCGGTTCTGAAAAATATTCCAGGCCCGCGCCCTGGGAATGCTGATAATTAATGGCCCAGATCATTTCCCGGGCCAGCTCGTCAATCTCCGCCTGGTATTTGGGAATGACCTCATCCCTCATGATCAAAAGGCCCCCCACCCGTCCCCCGGTTATCTTATCGGAAATCACCAGATCGCCGCCGGATGAACTTTCCAGGACGACTTCCTTCTGCTGGACCGACAAGCCGTAAGTGTCCACACCGTTGACAAGGGTAAAACTGTTTGAAATATTCACGATCAGGCCGCCGTCGGACTGTTCAAAGCTGTCAATATCGATCAGGGCCCCCAGCTCATCCACAAAGCGATTCCTTTGGTCCCTCAGGTCATTGGCGGACCGGTTGTTTTCCGCAGACTGGATTTCACCATTCAAAACCGCTATCTTTTCAGTCAGTTCATTGATCTGCTGAACCGCTGAAATAATATCCGCATTAATATCCTGCAACAGGTCGTCCATGCTGAGGTCCGCGGTTTCAAAGGAGGATACCAGCTTTTCCCCGTTTTCATAGACAGACACCCGCTCGGAAGATCCTTCGGGATTGTTGGCAAGATCATGCCAGGAACTCCAGAACTCCGTCAATACACTGGAAATGCTGGTTTCCGAACTCTCGTCAAAAAAACCCTCCAGGACCCTCATATAGGATTCCTGCTCTTCAAGGGAGGCCTGGGTGGATATGGCACTGGTCAACCGTTGCTCAAGGAGCTGGTCCACGCTCTGCCGGATCTGATAGGTATCCACGCCCGTACCGAACAGAAAGCCACCGTAAAGGGCGGGCTTCATGTTTTTCTGGTCGGCGTTCTGGACACTGTAATCCGGGTTGTTGACGTTTGCGATATTGTTCCCGGTGACGTTCAGGCCGTATTGCTGGGCCGCTATAGCGGTTTTGGCGATGCTGAGGGTAGAGGAAAGTCCTGACATGATTTACACCTTTGCATGGATCAGACGGTTTTTGCCGTTATCCTGGAATACGGTTCCCGAACGGCTATACGCCTTTTTGTCCGCGGTATCCAATACGGTTGAAAATATCCCGTCAATCACGGAAAGAGATTCCCGGATATAATTTTTTATTGTCCGAGGCCTGCCGGGCGATCTCTTTTTTACAGGTATCGATGGCCAGATGGATCTTTTCCAGCTCAGCCCTTTTTTCCGGCAACACCCTCCGGATCATGCGGGAAAGGCCGGGGGCCTTGTCATCCGTGCTGGGCGAAGATCCGCCCAAAACCCGGATGATATTTTGTCTTATGTCTTCAATGGCCAGGGCCAGCGCTTTTTTCTGGGATATGGTCACCCATAGAGAATCAATATCCATCTTCACCACATAGGTTTTTTCCAGTTCAAGGATGCGTTGCAGTTCCTGATACAAAGAAAGTTTTTCCTGAAGCAATTCTTCTATCTTATGGGCAATTTTTCCATTTGGCTCTCCTTTAAGCATTATCGGTATCTGCCGGGTCAAGCTGAACATCCGGATGAACAGGAAAGGGAATAATTTTCCCCTGTTCCGCCATATCGGGCCTTGATTGAATAAAAGAGCAACAATTATGCCATGGAGGCAAAAATGATGGGACCGGCGGGACGGGTGAGGCGGGACTAGAGGGAATCTTTCAGTTCTTTGAATAAAAATTCCTTGAGGCCGATGGACTGGTTTTTTCCTGCCAGCTCTTCTGCAAGATACTGGTCATACATGGATTTATAAATGCTTGCGCCGTTGGATTCCCCGAACAGCGCATCCCCGGGCAAGGATTCACGCATGCTTTTGATCATGGTATTTAAAATAATGGCTTCAAACCCTTCACAGGCCTTTTTTAATCTTTTTCCTTTAAAGCCTGTTCAGCAGGAGTCCCGGTCTGTTTTTTGATCCTGGAAAGCGTTGAAGCAGTGAGGTTCTGGTTGACCATATCCATAAAATATCTTCCTTTGGGCTTATATGATGACGAGTTCCGCCTGGAGCGCACCGGCCGCTTTGATGCTCTGAAGAATGCTGATCAGGTCCCGGGGTTTTACACCCAGGGAATTCAGCCCCTGGACAAGCTCGCCAATGGTGGAGGTTCCGGGCAGGTTCATGACACTCTCTTTTTTCTCAGGGGGGCCTGCAATGGTGACGGAAAGATCTCCATGGGCAATGGCAACACCGGATATGGTCACGTCACCACCGAAACCACGGTTCCTGTTTTTTCATTGATCACCACCCTGGCCACCGCATCCGGTATGACGGTAAGGGTTTCAATATCTGCGATGAATTCAGCCACATTTTTCTGCCGCATCTTTTCCGGCACATTCAGGGTCAAGGCGCTGGCATCAACAACACTGGCCACCTCTTCACCCAGGGAGGCATTAATGGTGTCGGCCATCCTGCCGGCCGTGGTAAAATCCGGCTGAAACAATGACAGGGTCAGGGTCTTCTTGCCATTCAACTGAAAGGGAATTTCCTGTTCCACCGAAGCGCCGTTGCTGATCTGGGCTACCTGGAGATGGCTGGTCCTGTCATTGGCCCCTCCGGGAACGGCAAGGGTGACCGGCCCCTGGGCAATGGCATAGACCTCCCCGTTCACTCCCTTGAGCGGGGTGACCAAAAGGGTCCCGCCTTTGAGACTCTTGGCGTCCCCAAGGGAAGAAGCCGTCACATCGATCCTGTCTCCGATTCTGGCAAAGGGAGGGATATTGGCCGTCACCATGACGGCAGCCACATTTTTAACCTTGAGCTGGCTGCTTTCCACGTAGATATTCATTTTCTCCATCATATTGGCCAGGGCCTGTTTGGTAAACCCGACCCCTTCCTTGTCCCCGGTGCCGTTGAGCCCCACCACGAGACCGTATCCGATGAGCTGATTCTCCCGGATGCCTTCAATGGCAGCCAGTTCTTTAATCCTTGCGGCATGGCCGTCTGAGACAAACATACCTCCGAAGATCAAAAGACAAAACACGGCGTAAAATATTCGATTCACAGGCATGAGGGATTCCTTTCTACCATGGCCAGATATTCTCCAGAATCCGGGTTCCCCAACCCGGTTTTTGCTTATCGGCAAGGGCGCCTTTTCCATAGTATTCAATTCTTGAGTCGGCCAGAAAGGTTGATTTTACTCTATTGGCCGCGGAAATGTCCTGGGGCCGGACCACCCCGGATACCGTAATATACTGGACCTCGTTATTGACTTTCATGGCCCTCCGGCCGAAAAGGCTCAAATTCCCGTTGGGCAGGACTTCGGTAACCCGGGCCGCAATGGAGGCGGTCACCTGGCCGGAACGGTCGCTTTTTCCCTCTCCTGAAAAGGTGCTTGAAAAATCCGTTCCCACCATCTGGGTCAGGTTGGCCGGGGGATTGATGACCTTACCCGTCAACCCGTTGAGGGTCGGCATGCCGATTCCCATTTCAGTCTTTCTTGCACCTTCGGTGTTGACATCCATGCTGGAGGTTGAGTTCTCGATGATATCGACAATCACGGTATCGCCGACATAGGCTGCCTTGGAATCCTCAAACAGGGATGAATTTTTATTGACCCACAAAGATCCTCCAGGGGACGGGAGAAGAAACTTCCGGGGCAAGGGCCGGTTCCGTGGAAGCCCCTTCCGGAATCACAAGGCCGGTATCGCTTGTCCCGGACCCCAGGCATCCTGAAAAGCAAAAACACAAAAAAACAAGGACAAAAAAACAAGGGGGCATGATTCTGTACGTCGGCCTGTTCAATAGAGGACCTCCACCTTTGATTTTTCTCTTATTCTGCCCAGGACAATCTTTCCGGAAGTCAGATTCTCAACCTTGATCACATCATTTTCAGCCCCGTCCTCCCGGCAGACTCCTTTTGTGACGATCACCAGGGTGTCATTCCCGGCAAAAAGACTGACAATATCTCCCTTCCGAACCAAGGGATAAAATCCGACAAGGCCTGTGACACTGACCCTGTCAGCCCTTTTTCCGTCAATGACAATATCCACGGAAAGCGACAATTTCCCGTTTTTGTCAACCATCTCGTCCGAATCGGAAAAAAAACTTATCTCCCCCGAGGGATAGGGCTCAAGGCCCTTGACATTCAAAGAAACCAACTGATACTCCCTATTCTTGAAACTGTCTGAAAGGCGCTGCTCAACATATTTTTGGATATCTTGGACCGAAGCCTTCCGGGAAAGCCGTTTCACATAGATGCGCTCGGGGCAGGTAATGACGGAATCCTTTGGAAGGTAGCGCTCCCGTTGAATCATGGACAGGATCTTCCCCTTATCAATGGACCTGATCTTATCGGGTTTGGGTGAAAGCCCAAGGTCGATCTTCCCCAGGGTTTCCTTTAAAAATGCATCCGCCTTGATATCTGCGATGTCCTGAAGAAAAATACGGGAGGATTGAACCGTACTGGTCTCTTTCAGGGTGATCTCTATCCCGGCCCCGGACTCCGGACTTTTCTCCGCCAAAAGATCCGCCAAAGCGCCCTGGCAGGTCCAGAGAAAACCCGTGATCAAAAGGCAGAGAACCCTATGAAATTTAGGAAAAGCCATGTTCAACTACCGTTTCAATCCTGTGGCGGTACTGAGCATGGAATCCGCGGTCTGGATGGATTTTGAATTGGCCTCATAGGTTCTCTGGCCGGATATCATGGCCACCATTTCCTCCACCACGCTCACATTGGAGCCCTCAAGATAATTATTCACCACGGTTCCCAACCCGTCCTCGCCCGGAGTTCCCTCGGTGGCCGGCCCGGAACCTTCCGTGGGTCTTAAGAGATTATTCCCCACGGCAAAAAGGCCCGAAGGATTGACAAAGCTGTTGATCAACACATTGGCCGTGGCCAGGATGGTTTCATCAGCCCCGTTGGCCGTCAACGTGCCGTTATCCTGGAGGGTCACGGTGACCGTTTCCACCGGAAGGGAGATCTCCGGCTGCAAGCGGTCGCCGGACGGGGTGGTTAAAAAGCCTTCGCTGTCCAGCGTAAAATTTCCGGCCCGGGTATATAAATCCTCATCACCATGCCGGATCCTGAAGAATCCGTTGCCCTGAATGGCCATGTCCAGTTGGTTGTCGGTCTGGATATAATCCCCCTGGGTAAACAATTTCTGGACCCCCGAGGGTTTGACGCCCATACCGATCTGGATCCCCGAAGGGACCTGGCCTCCGCCGGGAGTGGTCTGGCCCGCCACCTGCATGGTTTTGTACATAAGGTCTTCAAAATTGGCCCTGGATTTTTTAAAGCCCGTGGTGCTGGCATTGGCCAGGTTGTTGGCCACCACATCGGTCTGCATCTGCTGGGCATTCATACCGGTTGCGGCTGACCAGAGTGATCGTATCATATTCTATCTCCTGTCCTCTTATCTGAGTTTACCCACGTCATTGATCGCCTTTGAATCGACTTCATCAAAGGTCATGATGGATTTGGAAAATGTTTCAAACATTCTGTGGTAATCAATCATGCGAACCATTTCATCCACCACCTGGATATTGGAGTTCTCAAGACTCCTGTGCTGGACAACCGTCTGGTCCACCTGGATCTCATCCGTGGTGGGGCCTTTATAAGAGAGAAGGTTCTCCGCCTCCCGATCCAGCTTTCGTTTATCGGCAAAGGTCACAATATCAAGGGTATCGAGGACTTCTCCGCCAAGGCTGATCTCACCGATCTGGTTGATGGACAGGGTCTCCTCCATCTCTTCTCCGTCAATGGCGATGGCCCCCCCCTGTCCCAATACGGGGTTTCCGTTCTGATCCACCAGGACCCCGTTGATATCCAGGGAAAAATTACCGTTTCGCGTATACCTGATCCCCTCGGGGGTCTCAATTTTAAAAAACCCCTCTCCGGACAGCGCCACATCCAGGGCATTCCCGGTGGTCTGGAGGGACCCCTGGGAAAAATCCTTGTCGACCTGGGCCTTGAATTTTTCATCGAAACTGATATTATCTTTTTTAAATCCAATGGTTTCTGCATTGGCCAGGTTATTGGATACAGACTCCAGTTTCCTCTCCTGCCTTAATCCTCCCTGGACCGGCCGCGTCACCTCAAGAATCATGCTGATCTCTCCCGCAAACTAAGATTGGTGCAAAAACACAATTTCAATAGGAATACTGCAATATGGATGCCATCCGCCTTTCAAATTTATCCCGGGACATATCAAGACCCGCCCATATGGGGCAAGGCGTCGCGAGACCTCTGCAACAGCGCTTGAATCGGCTCCCCCAAAGAAATCCGGGGCAATGAAAGAAAGGAACCCGAATCATCCCTTCCGCCAAAAGTTCAACAGGAAAACAGAATAATAATTGACGGTACCAGAAAAATTTTCCTAGTGGGCACTAAAACCCTAAATGGAAAAAAATCCTTGCATAAAATCTGTTTTAACGCTAAACATTGCTCTTACTTCCTGGAAAGAAACGCCCTCTCCGGGGAAAAATCACTATAAAACAATTTGGACATTTATATACATGATATCAGAGACTATCGACCGGAATAACGACCAGAACGCCATGCCCATCCATATGGATTATTTCTGCCCTTTTTGCGGCACAAAGCTTTTCAGGGGAAGGGTGGCCACCCTTAAAATGGTATGTTCGGGCTGTAACAAGCTTGTCCTGATCAAAGACATTGAGGATAAGCACAAAATATCAGATGACCCCGGCGATTATTAAGCCTTTTTTTCTCTACAAAGATCTGCACTGAAAATTTATTCTTTACTTGGGCCGGCGTTTTGAATTCACGGAATAGACAAAGGCCAGTAACTCGGCAACGGCTGCGTAAATTTCTGAAGGAATCTCCTGGTCGATGTCAAGGGAGGACAGGACCTCAACCAGGTCAGGGTCGTCTTTTATGGGGATATCGTGTTTTTTCGCCAGTTCAATGATCTTTTCCGCCACCTTCCCCTTTCCCTTGGCCGACACCTTGGGCGCGTCGTCCTTTTTCCGGTCATACTTCAGCGCAACCGCCTTATGGATATATTTCTTTTCCATTTTTCAGATCACGATATTTAAAACCCTGTCGGCATCGGCTTTTAATAGGGTTTCAATAAAATCAGCGGGTTGGATTTCGGTCTTCTCTCCGGTGCGGCAGTCTATCTCCCGGACCTTATAATCAATGGCATAAAGCCGCTCCTTGAGTTCGGGCATCATTGACCGGACATATTCGCAGGTGGCTTCATCATTCAGGAGAAAACGGCCGGATATTTTCTTTCAGCTAAAATCCGCCCTTAAAGGCCCCAGAAGACTCATGTCCAATAAAAAGGAAACTCGTATGAGCTTATCGGCAGAATTCTCTTCATTCCTGTTTTTACCTCCGGTATCAATAAAAAGCTGACCAAACCGGAAGCCGGCCTCGCTGAAAACAGGAAACGGCAGGAGGAACCGTCCCGACTCAGAGCCCTGATGGTTTAAAAGCTGAAAATTCTCCAGGGTTTCAGAAAATAAAGCCGCCATACCCAGGTTTTCCGAATGGCCCGGTTCGGCTGTGAACAGCTCTTTTTGGATCAATCCCTTGATGTCCTGATTTAAAAGGAGGGACAGGCTTTGTTTAAGATCGGGAAGGGGCATCCGGCCCTGAATCATCCTGGCTGTTTTGTTCTCCAGGGGCATGCCGATTTTTTCGATGAGTCTGGGCAGAAAATCCTTGTCCGCGCGGCCGGATTTCAATGCCAGGTCATGGAGAAGCTCTTTCACACGGGGAATCTGGATACGGGCCACATCCGCCAGGGACTCATTGCCCGGAAAAAACCGGACCAAAGACGAGATTTGAGATGTACTCATTTTTTGGACCGGGCCCATGAGCTTTAAGAGAACCGTCTCTTTTTCTTCAAGGACCCTGAGCTGGATCTCTTCCCCGGGTTTCAGCAGCATGGCGGTTTTGGCCGTAACGGCCCGGTTGTTGATCAGAAGACGGGCGCTGCCCTGGGGAAGCAGTTCCAGGACCCTTGCATGAACCACCTGGCCTTTGACAAAGGAAGGGGGGGTATTTTTTTTGCCTTCACCTCTCTGGATAACAATCTCGGAAGACGAGACGTGGATGCCTGAAATCATCGGCTGTTTTTTTCCATTTCCAGAAACTTTTTCTTCAGGTCCACGACCAGTTGAACCTCTCCCCTGGGTATGGACAATTGCCGGGCAATGGCGTCAATATCATATTTCTGATCATACATCCTGAGGATCTGGTCCTGCTGGCCGGCCGGGTTGCCTGAGGAAACATCAGCGCCCTCCCCCTTTGACAAGGCTGCAAAAATTCTGCCGGATTCAGCCTGTCTCTCTTCCAGTTTTTTCTGCATGGCATCAGCCCGAGACAGCAAGAGATTGATATTGATGATCCTGGAATCCAGTGCGTCATTCAGCCCCTTCAGCAGTCTTTTCTTGTCTTTGATCTGCTCATCGAACAGGATGGCGGCTTCCCTGGAATCCTTGACCAGGGGCTCCAGCACGGCCATGATATCCGATGCCGTATCCCTTACCGGATCATCCTCTCCCAGCCCCCCGCCAGGGGGGGAGGCAAACGCCTGTTCTGCAAAAAACCGGTTCACCTTCCGGATGAGGACAAAGACAAACAGCACCAGTGAAAAATTGATAAAAAAAAGAACCGCCATCCAGAATTCAACTGAAAATAATCTGATCATATGATTGTATCCACCAGCTTTCCCGTTGCATCGGGGTCCTGTTCCAGTTCTTCCCGGCGTTTCCTTTTTTTCTGTTTTTCTTGTTTTTCTCTTGCGCCCAAAGGCTCTTTTTCTTTTTTCAATTCTAATCTATCAGATTCTTCAAACTCCTGAACCGTGGAATTTTTCAGGAGTTCGCCGGCTGCCTGAAGCGCGGCCGCCTGTTCCGGGGAGGGCTTGGGCGAGGAAGCCGGGTGGGCCATCTCCTGGGCAACGCCGGATTGCTGAATCACCAGATTGTGCCCCGGTATGCTTGTCATCACAGTCCCCCTTCAACTGATCTTAAACGATATAAAACTGACCCGGCTGATGGAATTTCCGGGCAATGCTTTTTTCAGGAGAGTTTCAATCCCGGACAAAATCTCTTCCTCTGTAATATTTTCCTGTTTCTCGGCCACCAGGCTTTTGCCGATGGCGCCATATATCAGATCCCGGTAATAGGACAAATTATTCTGAATTTCCTGAAAGACTTTCTGATCTTCATAATCAATGGAGATCTCGGCGGTGATATAGGTCATGTTTTTTGAAATATCCGGCGCCAGTATGACAAAATCCTTGAGAACCATATTGCCCGGACTTTTACTTTCCTTTGGCTGCACAACGGGCGCCTCAACGCTCTCAATCTTAACCTCCCTTTGAATTGTCACCACAGGCTGTTGCGGTGCGCTCGCCGGTTCCTGGTCCTTCTGTCCGCCTGAAAAAAGAGGAAATAGCTTATGGGGACGGTAATACCAAGGATGACCAGGAAAGGAGGCAAGGGCGAGAACCATCTTTTTTTTAACCGGGGAAGATCC
>JAAUSZ010000156.1 GCA_012031875.1 Desulfobacula sp. | reverse complement strand
CGGTCTTTCCGGGTCATCCGGAAGGTCAAGGCCGGGACTGGCCCGGGGTTCACGAGGAATATGGCCGGGTCCGGGCCATCTGCAAAAAAGGGGGGCGGGCCTGGCGGTCGTGGCCTGCACGGAACTGAGCGTTCTGGGCCGGGAAGAGGCCCGGCCTGCCTGGATGCAGCCGAAATCCTGGCCCGGCGGATCGTGGATGTGGCCAAGGGGGTGAAGCCCCTTTGATCCGGAAAAAAAGCCCTATCTTTTTTTAGGCTTGGGCCTGCCGGGCCGGGCGGTTTTTTCGGGATAGACCGGGGGCAGGGCCTTTGCCAAAGACTCATAGGGTTCCTGGCCCACGGCTTTCAGCCCGTGGATCAGTTCCTCCCAGATCCCTGCCTCATGGGCCCCGGCAAGGCGCCGCAATTTCCGGATATCATACCGGCTTTTCAGGCCGGGTTTCTGCCCGGGAGGAGCCATATGCCGCGGCATTCCCGCCTTCTCCTTGAAAACATCCCTGCCGGCCCGGGCATACCATAACAGCGTATGGGCCGTGGACAGGGAGCCGGCCCAGGGATAATCGTGGAGCCACCACTGTTGGGACAGGGCGTCAATGGCGTCATCAATCCGGTCCTGGTCTTCAGGAGACCGGGCCGGCCCCGAACTTTCATAGAAAAGGGCGGATCCCAGTTCATCTCCGGCCAACTGCCAGATCTTCCGGATTTCATACTGCTCCGGGTGAAGGGCCACATGGGACCCGTGCCAGAGACCGAAACGGCCGCAGATAAAAAGGGCCAGGTCTTTTTTCAGGTCCCGGATGAACCGGAGGGTGGCGTCTGCCTCGGCCAGGGTCTCCGTGGGAAACGCGTTAAAGCACATGGCTTCCACGGCAATGCCGGCCTGGCCAGGTTTTGACGGCAGCCTGCATGGTCTCCGGGGCAATCCCCTTGTGAATGAGTTTCAATACCCGGGGTGAGGCCGATTCAATGCCCAGGGCAATGGACAGGGCCCCGCCGTCTTTCAGGTCCCGGCAACAGTCCTTTGTCAGGGTCTTTTCCGGTCTCATATCCGATGACCAGCAAATGTCCAGGTTCTCTTTCTTCAGGGCCAGGGAAAGGGCCCTGGCCGTGGCGGGCAGAAAGGCGTCCTGGGAAAAATAAAAATTCCGGCACGGGTGCCGGGAGGAAAGGGCTCTTAACTGGGCCGTCATATCCGGAATCTTCCGTTCACGGTACCGGGCCGTTCCTGAACCGCAGAGTCCGTAATGGCAGAACGCGCATTTTCCCCAGTAACAGCCCCGGGTGGGGTCATAGGGCAGCACCAGTTCCGGTGAAAAATACAGATCCAGGGGAAGACCCTCAAAATCCGGGGCCGGGAGTTGTTCCAACCGGGTGTCGGTCTTTCCAATGATGATCCGTTCCGGTGTTTTCCCGGACGACAGGGTTTGGACAAGCTCCAGCAGCGCCTCTTCCCCTTCGTAGAGTACCGCGGAATCAAAGGGGCCCATGATCCGGGTCCGGGCTTCCGGGGTCTGGCGGACCAGGATCTGGGTGATGGCGGGTCCGCCCACGGTGAGGTGGATGCCGGGAAACCTTGCCTTGAGGTAATAGGCCAGGGAGAATCCGGGCTGGACCTGGCCGGGAAAGACCATGGAAATCCCGATGAGGATGGGATTTTCCAGGGCCAGCCGGTCCCCTATGGATGCAAAACAATCATGGAAGGGATTTTTTTCAGGCGCGGCATCGGCCTTGATCTGCTCCGGGGTCAGGAGGGAAAAGGGGGTCCGGTACCCGGTAAAATCAAGGGACAAGGGGTGGTAGGCCGCGCCGATGAGGTTGAGCCCGGCCTGGACGGTCTGAACCGCGGCTTCGTAGCCGGGTCCGTTGAAAAACCGTTTTCCGGTCCGGTCCCGGAGGACGGCCACGGCATGGTCCATGGCCTTGGGAACCCATGAAATATCCTCTGCCGCTTCCCAAAGCCGGACATAATGAATCTGGTCCCTGTGATCCAGAAAGGGCTTTTTGTCCAGATTTTTCAGGGCTGCCCGGATTTTTTGGGCCGTTATCGTCATGGCGTCACCCTGCAGCAGCCCGTCATAGGCCTCCACATTGGCATCAATGGGGATCACCCTTTCCCCGTGGGCCCTCAGCCATGCGGTCAGGGTCGGCAGGGAAAGATAGGGCGCCGTCGGATCACAGGTGGGGGGATAGATGAGGGCAGTGGTCATGGAAAATCCTTAAATATATCCCGGGGAGGTCCGGCCTTTTTCATTTGTCATCCTGGTTCATTTCTTATCTGAAGCAGATCATAGCAGTTGTGATGTTTAAAAAAAAGCGGTACAAGGGTTTATATTGACAAAAAATCCACAATTGAACTATAATCCGCTGCTTTATGAGAATATTTAATATCTTTATCTGCACTGCGGTTGCAGTTATTTTTTTCAGCTTCTGGTATCTGTTGAACCGGCCGGAGATAGAACCCTCGTGGCCCAGCCGGATCCAGGGATTTTCCTTTTCCCCCATGCAGGAGTGGAACAATCCCATGGAAAAGAATTTTCCCACGGAAGAGGAAATTAAGGGCGATCTCAAGCTCCTGGCCAACAAGACCAATGCCATCCGGACCTATTCCGTGGAAGCGGTTCAGGAAAAGATTCCGGCCCTGGCAAGGGAATACGGTCTCAACGTGACCCTGGGGGCCTGGCTCAGCAAAGACCTGGAAGCCAATGAAGAGCAGATCCAAACCGTTATCCGGCTGGCCCGGGAAAACCATCGCAACGTCATCCGGGTCATTGTCGGCAACGAGGTCGTCTACCGGAACGACCTGACCGTTAAAGAGCTTCTGGACTATATCGACCAGATGCAGGCCGCGGTGGCGGTTCCCGTCAGCACGGCAGAACCCTGGCATATCTGGGTCAAAAACCCGGAGATGGCCGGCCACGTGGATTTCATCGCCACCCACATGCTTCCCTATTGGGAGGGGGTTAAAATGGAAAAGGCCGTGGATTACGTCATTGAGCATGTCAACCTCTTAAAGGCCACCTTCCCGGGCAAGTCTGTGGTGATTGCAGAAGTCGGCTGGCCCAGCAACGGGCGCACCCGGAATGAAGCCGTGGCTTCCGTGGCCAACCAGGCCACCTTTCTGCGCCGGTTTATCAATAAGGCTGAAGAGCTGCATTATGTGTATTATGTCATGGAAGCCTTTGACCAGCCCTGGAAAAGGGTGAACGAAGGTTCAGTAGGAGGCTACTGGGGGGTCTATGACCTGGCCCGCCAGCCCAAATTTCCCTTTACCACTCCCATTGTCGGGGTGCCCCAGTGGCGGGTCCTGGCCGGAATTTCCATCATCATTGCTGTTTTTACCTTTTCGCTTCTGCTGATCGACAGTATTTCCCTGCGGCCTTCGGGCCGGGGGTTCCTGGCATCCGTTGCCTTCCTGGCCGCCACCGGAGCGGTCTGGATTGTTTATAATTATTCCCAGCAGTATCTGACGGTGTCCATCATCATAGTGGGCTGCCTCATGCTTTTGGGGATCATCGGCGTGGTCATCGTCCTTCTGACCGAGGCCCATGAATGGGCCGAAGCCATCTGGACAACAGGCATGCGGCGTCCCCTGACCCCGGTGGAGGCCCCCGGAAGAATCCCTGCCCATGGTCTCCATTCATATACCGGCTTACAATGAGCCGCCGGACATGATGATCGAAACCCTGGACGCTTTGGCGGCCCTGGATTACCCCTCCTATGAAGTCCTTGTCATGGACAACAACACCCAGGACCCGGCGGTCTGGCAGCCGGTGGAGGCCCATTGCAGGGACCTGGGCCCGAAATTTCATTTTTTCCATGAAAATCCGCTCAAAGGGTTCAAGGCCGGGGCCTTGAACTACTGCCTCCGGCACACCTCGCCCCGGGCCGAGGTGGTGGCCGTCATTGACAGCGATTACCAGGTGACGCCGGACTGGCTCAGGGATCTGGTGCCCCAGTTTTTAAAACCTTCCGTGGCCGTTGTCCAGGCCCCCCAGGATTACCGGGATGAAGGGGAAAGCCTGTTCAAGGCCATGTGCTATGCCGAATACCGGGGATTCTTTTATATCGGCATGATTACCCGGAATGAGCGGAACGCCATCATCCAGCACGGCACCATGACCATGGTGAGAAAATCGGTTCTGGAAGAGGTGGGGGGCTGGGCCGAATGGTGTATTACCGAAGATGCGGAACTGGGACTCAAGATATTTGAAAAAGGCTATGAAGCCCTTTACACCTCCAAGAGCTATGGCCGGGGGGTCATGCCCGATATCTTTATGGATTTCAAAAAACAGCGGTACCGGTGGGCCTATGGCGCGGTCCAGATCATGCGCCACCATGCCGCCGCCTTTGCAAAAGGGCAGGAGCCGCTTGACCTATGGCCAGCGGTATCATTTTCTGGCCGGCTGGCTGCCCTGGATGGCGGACAGCATCAACCTCATCTTTGCCTTTGCGGCCCTGGCCTGGTCCATCGGCATGATCTGCCTGCCCCGGAAATTCGACCCGCCCATGGTCATCCTGTCCGCGGTTCCCCTGGCCTTTTTTGTATTTAAGCTGGCCAAGATGTTTTACCTCTACCGGAACCGGGTGAAAGCCACCCTGACCCAGACCCTGGCCTCGGCCCTGGCCGGGCTGTCCCTGTCTCATACCATTGCCAAGGCCATCCTCTACGGGTTTGTGACCAAAAACCTGCCCTTTTCAGGACCCCGAAAATGGTGGAGGGCAAGGTATTCTGGTACGCGCTTCAGTCTGCCCGGGAAGAAGGATTGATGCTGCTGGCCTTTCTCCTGTCCGTCTACGGCATTATCAGGGCCCAGGGCTTTGAAACCGCGGATATCATTGTGTGGAATATCGTCCTCCTGGTCCAGGCCATCCCCTATCTGGCCGCCGTTATCATGTCCTTGATCAGCGCGTTTTCCCGCTTGTCGGCCAAAAAACTCATTACCCGGATTACGGCCCACCCGGTATCTGTTGTCTCTGGGATTGACCCCGGAGGCGATGCTCAACCTGCTGAAGAAAAAGAAAGAAAAGAATTCCTATAGGAGTTTAGAGCGTTATGGGCCTATTCAATCTGGTATCGGAGTTTTCACCGGCCGGGGACCAGCCCGGGGCCATCGACTACCTGACCCGGGGGGTCCTGGATAACACCAAACACCAGGTGCTTCTCGGCGTGACCGGGTCGGGCAAGACCTTTACCATGGCCCATGTCATTGCCCGGGTGGAAAAGCCCAGCCTCATCATCGCCCCCAACAAAACCCTGGCGGCCCAGTTATACAATGAATTCAAGGCCCTTTTCCCGGACAATGCCGTAGAATATTTTGTCTCCTATTATGATTATTACCAGCCCGAGGCTTATATTCCCTCCAGTGACACCTATATCCAGAAGGATTCTTCCATCAACGAGGTCATCGACAAGATGCGGCATTCGGCCACCCGGTCCGTGCTGGCCCGCAAAGACGTCATTGTGGTGGCCAGCGTGTCCTGCATCTACGGCCTGGGCGCGCCCGAAGATTACCTGGACCTGAGGGTGACCCTGACTCGGGACATGGAGATATCAAGGGAAAAGATATTGGAAAAATTCGTCAATATCCAGTATACCCGCAACGACATGGATTTTCACCGGGGCACCTTCCGGGTGAGGGGGGACCGGGTGGAAATCTTCCCGGCCTATGAAGAGGACAAGGCCGTGAGGATCGATTTTTTCGGGGACACCATAGAAGGAATTTCAGAAATCGATCCCCTGAAGGGTACTGTGCTGAGAAGCTTTGACCAGACCGCCATCTATCCCGCCTCCCATTATGTGACCAAGCAGCAGACCCGGAAACGGGCCGTGGAAGGCATCATCGCCGAACTCAAGACCCGGCTGGAATATCTCTATGCCAATAACAAGCTCGTGGAGGCCCAGCGCCTGGATGAAAGAACCCGGTATGATTTGGAAATGCTCAATGAAATCGGCTATTGCAACGGCATTGAAAATTATTCCCGGCACCTGACGGGCCGGAACCCCGGAGAACCGCCCCCCACCCTCCTGGATTATATGGGGGAGGATTTCCTGCTGTTCTTTGATGAAAGCCATATTTCCGTTCCCCAGCTCGGGGCCATGTACAAGGGGGATCGGTCCCGGAAGGAAACCCTGGTGGAGCACGGGTTCCGGCTGCCCTCGGCCCTGGACAACCGGCCCCTGCGGTTTGAGGAATTCCGGCAAAAGGTGTTCCAGACCATCTATGTGTCGGCCACGCCTGCGGATTATGAAATGGAACAGGCCGGGGGACGGGTGGCGGAGCAGATTGTCCGGCCCACGGGCCTCATTGACCCCAGGGTGGAGGTCAGGGACGCCAAGACCCAGGTGGATGACCTCTATGAAGAAATCATGAAACGGGTGGCGGCCCGCGAGCGGGTCCTGGTGACCACCCTGACCAAGCGCATGGCCGAGGATCTCACCGATTATTATGCCGATCTCGGCATCAAGGTCAAATACCTGCATTCGGATATCGGCACCGTGGAACGGATCGATATCATCCAGGATCTCCGGAGGGGCCTCTTTGACGTGCTCATCGGCATCAACCTGTTGCGGGAAGGCCTGGACATCCCGGAGGTCTCCCTGGTGGCCATCCTGGATGCGGACAAGGAAGGCTTTCTCCGGTCCTTCCGGTCCTTTATCCAGATCTTCGGCCGGGCGGCCCGGAACATATTCGGAAAGGCCATCCTGTATGCGGAAAAAGAAACCGTGTCCATGCAAAAGGCCATATCGGAAACCGACCGCCGCCGGGCCATCCAGAGCGCCTACAATGAAAAGCACGGGATTGTTCCCGCCACCATCCGCAAAAACCTGAACCTTTTTGATTATTCAACCCATGAGGACGGGGCGGCGGCCGACGGCTCCGTGAACGAAGAGATCCGGGCCTACGAAGGGGCGGAACTGGACCTGGAGGATATTATCCGGGATCTGGAATACAAAATGAAACTGGCCGCCGAAACCCTTGAATTCGAAAAGGCGGCGGAATACCGGGACAAGATCAGAGAACTCAAGGATATCAAACGGTTCAGCCGGCCATGATTTCAGAGACCATTTTGGAAAAATACCGGCAGATCCCCCATTCCCCGGGGGTTTATCTCATGAAGGACGCCGGCGGCAAACCATCTATGTGGGCAAGGCCAAGGATCTGAAAAAAAGGCTGTCCTCCTATTTTGTCAAAAAAGACCACCATGACCCCAAAACCCTGGTCCTCCTGGAAATGATCCGGGATTTTGAGGTCATCCTCACCTTCTCCGGCCATGAGGCCTTTATCCTGGAATCCAACCTCATCAAGGAATATGCCCCCAAATACAATGTCATCCTGAAGGACGGGAAGAATTACCCCCTGCTCAGGATTGATATGAACGAGGATTACCCGGCCATCCTGCGGGTCCGGAAGATACGAAACGACCATGCCCTGTATTTCGGCCCCTATTCCTCCAGCCTCAGCGTCAACCGGACCCTGACCCAGATCCAGAGGCTCTTCCGGCTCCGGAAATGCAAAAACACCCAGTTCAGGAACCGGTCCCGGCCCTGCCTGAATTACCAGATCAAGGCCTGCCTCGGGCTCTGCTGCAATAAGGTGTCCCCGGAGGAGTATAAAAAACAGGTCCGGGACGCCATCCTGTTTTTAAAGGGAAGATCAAAGGAAGTGGTTGACGCCCTCAAGGAAAGGATGGCGGCCCATGCCGCCTCCCTGGAATATGAAAAGGCGGCCCAGGACCGGGATACCCTTTCCGCCATCCGGCAGATCATGGAAAAGCAGGTGGTGGTCAGCCCGGACATGCAGGACCGGGATATCATCGCCTTTGCGTCGGACCGGGGCTCCATGGTGATGACGGTCATGGTGGTCCGGTCCGGGGTTCTCATCGACACGGCCCATTTTCCCCTTGACCTGGGGTTCAAGGAGCCTGAAGAAATGCTGCCGGCCTTTCTGGAGGATTATTATGAAAACCTGAGCGTCCTGCCTTCTTCCATCCTGCTGAGCCGGGACATCGAGGAAAGAAATCTATTTGAGGACCGCCTGTCCCAGAAAAAACAGGGCCGGGTTTCCATCCATGTTCCGGTCCGGGGCGAAAAAAAAGCGGCTGGTGGATATGGCCGGGGCCAATGCCGCCCGGGAGCTTGAGAAACGGCTGCTGAGGGAGGAAGAGGAGATGGCTGCGGTCTTCATGCTGAAAGACCTTCTGTCCATGGACCGGCTGCCGGAGCGCATCGAATGCTTTGACAATTCCAATCTCGCCGGCCAAGACCCGGTATCCGCCATGGTGGTCTTCAAAGACGGGCGGCCCCATAAAGACGGCTACCGGAAATTCATCGTCCGGGACATGGATACCCCGGATGATTACGCGGCCATGTTCAAGGTCCTGAGCCGCCGGTTTTCCAAGGCCCCGCCGGAAATGCCCTTTCCGGACCTTCTCCTGGTGGACGGGGGAAAGGGCCAGCTCGGCATGGCCCTGGCGGTTTTAAAGGACCTCGGCATTGAAGACCGCTTCATGACGGCGGGCCTGGCGAAAAAGGATGAGGCCAAAGGCGAGGCCTATGACAAGATCTATATCCCCGGCCGGTCCAACCCCCTGAATACGGCCAATGCCGTCAAGGCCCTGTACCTTCTGCAAAGGGTCAGGGACGAGGCCCACCGCTTTGCCATTACCTTCCAGAGAAACCGGAGAGAGAAAAGGGCGGGGCTGTCTTTCCTGGACGGCATCCCCGGTATCGGACCCAAAAAGAAAAAAGCCCTGCTCCTGCATTTTAAAGGCATCACGAAAATGAAAGCCGCCTCAGCGGAAGAAATCGCCGCCCTTCCCGGCATGACGCAGATGCTTGCGGAAAAACTGGTCCGGGCCCTCCACGAAACCACCTGACCCCTTTGGCCGGCAGGAGAAAATCACATTAAATTTTTATCGATATCCATCTTCCCATGCAAAATTCCAATGATATCAATATGGTGATCTGAATGAAGATAGAAGATGATGTGTTTCTGTACAGGAAAGGAATAATATCCAGGAGCAATTTCGGGTCGTTGTCTCCCAAGTTCCGGATGGGCAGCGAGTTGATTAAGCTTGTCCTCAATCTCTTGAAGATATTTTTCAGCCTGTGTCTCACCCCGGGTTTCAACAGTGTAATTCCAGATTTCTATTAAATCCGATTTTGCTGAAGGAGTGAGGCGATAATTATGCATTCCTGGCCTCAGTAATAATATCACTTACTGATTGGGCAACAAAGTTTCCCTGTTTAGCTTGCTCAGCACCAACCGATAGGCGTTCTTTTAACATTTCAAGCTTCATGTGCTGAACCAGTTCTTCGTTTTTTTCCCAGAACCGCAAGGCATCCCGAATCACTTCACTGGCATTGTTGTAATACCCTGATGCTACTTTTTGTTTAACTCTGATTTCAAGCTCGGGTGTCAATGAGATATGCATGCTGCACCTCCTTATTTATGCTGCTGGTACAAGCCATAATAGCAAAATTTCAAACATTGTCAATCTTTGGAGATATGCTCGTGGCTGTGCTTGATCTGTCCGGGGAGGATTTGGCTTTTACAATTAACCATATAGTTTTATGATTTAATCCAGGTTCCATGGGTTTTCATCAGTTTCGGGCCGGTATTTAAGCTGCAGCCCCTTTAAAAAATTGCGCAGGATCTGATCTTTGCAGGCCCGGTAATGCCTGTTCCCGGGCTTTCTGAAAAAGGCGCTCAGCTCGTGTTTGCTGATACTCATACCTGTCCGTCCGATGATCTCAATGATATCCTGGGCTTTCAAATCCAAAGCGATTTTTAATTTTCTGAAAATGATATTATTGGTCAGGCGGGGTTCCGGATCCGCCGGGGGCCTTCTTTTTCACCCCGTTTATCATGGATCAGCCCGTTTAAAAAAACAGCCAGATGGGTATCCCGGCATTCCTGAAATGCCGGATCATCCTCTTTTTTGAGCCAATCGCTTATTTCACTGCGTGTCACCGAAAGACCCGCCAGGCCAAACACGGCCATCATTTTCGAATCGCTGAGATCAAAAATATAGCGGATGCGCCGCAGGATATCATTATGGGTCATTTTACGGTCCTCCGCTGTTTTGACATCTTCCGCTGCCTGACCATCTCCAGAATGGCCTTGTCTGCCTTTTTTTCACTGGACGGGTGATTGGGGCGCAGCAGGACAAAATCCGGCACCTCCCCGCCAATGGTAAAACCGCTGACCTCTTCCCTGGGAATCTTTTCTTTCAGCAACCCTTCAATGGCCTTTAAATACCCTCTTTCTTCAGGGCTGACCAGGGAGACGGCCATACCGCCGGCACCTGCCCGGCCGGTCCGGCCGATGCGGTGGATATAATCTTCCGGAACCTTGGGCATGTTATAATTCACCACCTGGGGCAGGTTGCTGATGTCAAGCCCCCTTGCCGCCACATCCGTTGCCACCAGGATATGGATCCCGCCGGTTTTAAACTCTTTCAGGGTGCGGGTCCGGAAGGACTGGCTCTTGTTGCCGTGGAGCGCTTCGGCAAGTATCCCTTTTTCAGCCAGTTTTTCCGTCAGCTTGTTTGCCCCGAATTTTGTGCGGACAAAGACCAAGACCTGGCGCAGACGCCCCTGGCGTATCAAATGGATGAGCAGATCCCGTTTATGGGACTTGTCCACCAGGTGAATTTTCTGGACAATGGATTCGGCTGCCGTATTACCGGGCGTCACCTCGATATATTCCGGTTCTGTCAGCATTTTTTTGGCAAGATTCCGGATCTGCAGGGTATAGGTGGCGGAGAACAGCATGGTTCTGCGGTTTTTTGGCACCAGCGCCAGAACTTCGGAAATTTCCGTGCTGAACCCCAGGTCCAGCATTCTGTCCGCCTCGTCAAACACCAGAAATTCTATCCGGGAAAGATTCACATCCCGGTGGCCGGCAAGGTCCAGAAGACGCCCCGGCGTGGCCACAAGGATATCAATCCCCCGCTTCAGCCGGTCTATCTGGGGATCAATCGTAACCCCGCCGTATACCACGGAACAACGAATGGACACCCGCCTTCCATAAGCCTTGATGCTGTCTCCCACCTGAAGGGCCAGTTCCCTTGTGGGAGCGAGGATCAGGGCCCGGGGGTGACGCCGGTCGTGGCTCTCCCGGCTCAACAGGTCCACCAGGGGAAGTGCAAAGGCATCTGTTTTTCCCGTTCCTGTCTGGGCCCGGGCAAAAATATCCCGCCCCTCGAGAATGGCCGGAATCACCCGGTCCTGAATGGGGGTCGGCGTGGTGTACCCTTTGGACTTAACGGCGTTCAGCAGTTCGGCCCGAAGGCCAAGGTCATTAAATGACATGTGTTTTTCTCATCCGTAATATGGTTTAAACCCAGGCATGCTTATACCACACTCACCCGGGAATGTCCCCTCATTTCCAGTCTCTGTGGCGGCGCCTCCCCCCTGAAGAAAATACCATGGCAGAATTCCATGGGCTCGGCAGGCGTTATTTTTCTTTCAAACCAGTTGAATTTTGTAACAGACCTGATACATTCAGATACGATCAAAATGTCTTTGATTTCCCGGATAAGATGTTCCGGGCGATATTTTTGGAGTTTTGGACAGGATGGCTCAGGCATTGGTTTACAAAGCAGGGTTGGATATCGGTTCCACCACTGCAAAAATTGCGCTTCTGGATTCCC
>JAAUSZ010000155.1 GCA_012031875.1 Desulfobacula sp. | reverse complement strand
TGGACCCGGAAATATCCTTTTTATAGATACCGGGCCGCAAAAAATTCGATAATCCTTTCCTTGACGTCGGACAGGCCTGCATGGTCCCGGTCCAGGACCTCCTCGGCCCGTTTGATGTCGATATTGTCCTCGGAATAGACCCCCCAGGGAAAGGAGGTCACCCAGTCCAGGTAATTCCGGGTGACCCCGTATTCGGATGAGCCCGTTTCCAGCACGGACAGCTTTTCGATCTCTTCTTCAAAGCGTTTGACCACATGCTCAGGCGGTTTTAAGGCCGCAAACCGCTCCTTGAATTTATCCACATCCGAGGTCTTGTCATCCTTCTGCAGGCCCAGCTCCTTCTGGATGGCTTTGAGCTGCTCCTTCAGGAAAAATTTGCGTTTGTTGTCATCCACCTGGATATTGATGTCCTGCTGGATCTTGGTCTGGAGTTTGGCAATCTCGATTTCCTTTGTCAGGAGCAGCATGACTTTTTTCATCCGCTCAATGATGGAAGGCAGCTCCAGGACTTCCTGGAGATCATCCCCCGACGCCGTGGTGATGCCGGCGGCAAAATCCGTGAGCGGAGACGGCTGGTCCGGGCTGAACATGCCCAGGTACTGCCGGACCTCTTCGGAATAGAGTGGGTTCAGCGAGAGCAATTGCTTGATGGCATTGATGATGGCAATGGCATAGGCCTTGAGTTCGTCTTCGTTTTCCTGCAATTTTTCAAAATATTCCACCTGGACCACAAAGGGAGGCTTGTCCGACAGAAACCGGACAATGCGGAACCGCTCAAGGCCCTGGGCAATGAATTGGATATTGCCCTGGATATCCACGATGTTCATGATCCGGACAATACACCCCACCTTGGGAAAATCATCCTTGTACACATATTGCCCCTTGACTTCCCTGAGATAGGAAAGACCCAGAAGGTTTTTACCATCTTTGGACGCCTTTGTCAGGGTCTCCTCCCATCTTGTCTTGTTGACCATGAGGGGTTGAACCTGGGCCGGCAGATGGGGCCTGCCCGTGATGGGGATAAGATACAGCACCTCTGGTTTTGTGACCTGCTGAACCAGTTGACCTTCATTCTTTTCAGTGTCTTCTTCTACTATTTCCGGTGTGATGGGATTGTTGTCATCGGTCATGGATCACCTCGTCAGTAAGATTATAAATATTATCCAGATGAAAGCTGTCCTTATTATAAGGTTATTTTTTTTTCTGACAACCTGAAAAAGCAAAATCCGGATGATTATAGGGGTAAGGGCGGTTTAATCCTTCATACCTTGAATTTGCTTACAATGGAATTGAGGGCCCGGGCCATTCCATTGAGATTTGCCGCACTGGATTGGACCTGGCGGCTGCCTTTGGATATTTCCGAGGCTGCGTCATTGACCTTTGTGATATCCTGGGTAATCTCCCGGGCCACGGAAGAACTCTGGCTGATATTTTGGTTCACCTCCTGGATCCCTGCCGAGACCTGATTGATATTGCCGCTGATTTCGGTTGTTGCCGAAGACTGTTCTTCAACAGCCGCTGCAATGGTGGAGACGATCTCATTGACACCGTTAATGACGCTGGAAATCTGATCAATCTCCCGGACACTCAATTCCGTCATCTTCTGAACCTCATCAATCTGGTTTTTGATATCCAGGGTGGCCGCGGCCGTCTGGGTGGAGAGCTCCTTGATCTCGTTGGCCACCACGGCAAACCCCTTGCCGGCATCCCCGGCCCGTGCCGCTTCAATGGTCGCATTCAACGAGAGAAGCTTGGTCTGGTCGGATATCTCTTTAATGGTTTCCGTCACCTTGCCGATGGCCTGGGCTGCCTTGCCAAGCTCCGACATTCTGTTAAAGGCGTTTTTAGACTTATCCACGGCATCACTGGAAACCGCCCTGGCCTTTTCTGCATTCCTCGCGATTTCGTTTATGGTTGAATTCATTTCTTCCGCGGCCGAAGCCATCATATTGGTATTGGTGGAAGACTCTTCCATGGCCGCGGCCACATTGCCGACATTGGTACTCATTTCCTCGGCTGCCCCCGCGACACTATTGGCTTTGTTCGCCGTGGTCTCTGCATTGGAAGAAAGTTGAACCGCGACCGCTGAAAGCTCTGTTGAGGAATCGTCCACCCGTCTTGAATTATCTGCAATCTGCCGGATGATTTCCTGAAGCTTTACCATAAAGGTGTTGAACCAGCTTGCCATTTCTCCGATCTCATCCTTACTGTTCACCGGCAGACGGAGGGTCAGGTCCCCCTCGCCTTCGGCCAGGTCCTTCAGGCCGGTAACCGCAGAATTAATGGTATCCGCGATAATCTTTGCAATGAACCAAGTCAGTAAAATACCGATGACCAACCCCAGCCCGATGCTGGAGATCAAAAGCACCATGGCCGACCGGTAAGTGGCATCTGCCTCGTCACTTGCTTTTTGCGCACTGGCAAGGGAAAGATCCGTGAGCTTGTCCATGGGATCCCGCATGGCCTCGAATTTGTGACTGGTTTCGCCCAGGGTCATCTCAACGGCTATTTTTTCGATTCCTCCGTATTCTTTGCCAGCTCGCCAAGAACCTTACGTGAAGATTCCACCCAGTCTTTTCTGGCTTTGTCATGGGCTTCTATGAAGGGTTTTTCTTCCGGAGCGCTTGAAAGGGCCTTAAATTTTTCCCATCGTTCTGAAGACTGGGTAAAATTGGTTTCGTATTCTTTTAAGAGTTTTTTATAGGTGTCGCTGCCGGAATCGGCGAAAACCAGGGACCTTTCTGCAACCAGGAGCTGCTGGAGGTCCCGGTCGGCTTCGATGAGAAAATCAATTCCCGGCATTCTCACCCTGAAGATATCGGCAAGATTGGCCTGGATCCCCGTCATGCTTTTGAACGATATCCAGCCCAAGGCCATCATGGCGGCCAATAGAATAAGGCAGATTGAAAAAATCTTTGTCCTGATGCGGATATTTCTGAAAAAAGTCATAGACCCTCCCATGAAAAATGGTTTCATTAAATTGCAGGTTTGAGCGCTGTTAAAAAATCAGTTTTTTAAGGAATGCGGGTAAATATAACAATCCCGGATCGCTCTTGTCAATTTAAATCAATCCGGTATGGAAAGTCCCAACATTGAAGCCGGGGCCGTGGTCCGCACCGTGCAGAAACATCCAGAAAATAATTTTCTTAATACTTATTAGTTATACCTAACTTTAAGGTTGACAAAAGATCCCCGACTCTGTATATTCCACGCTTAAAAGTTTTGTAACACTAACTTGATTTTAATGTCGATATATAAAAAGGATATAAATATAATTGACGGATAACCACATGTTGAAAGTCAAAACCAAATTCAGGCTCATCATCTCCTTTTATATGGCGCTGCCCATTGCCGTCATCTTCCTTTCTACCCGGGATACGGGTTTGTTTCTGGACCATTCCTTTCAAACGGCTCTGGCCCTCTGCCTGGCGATAATCATCGGCCTGGCGCTTTGCAGCCCCCTGCTCCCCGGGTTTAAATGGATATTTTTCAAACAGATCCGGCAGATTTCCGGCATCTGCTCAGACATTAAAAACGGGAATTACAAGTATTTCCAACTGCCCAACGAGCCCAATGAAACCGGGGATGAAAACGAGCTGATTTTTTAATGCGCAATATGAACTGGATGATCCGCCAGATCGAAATAAGGGAATCAGAGCTTGAAAACCGGGTAGCGAAAAGAACCCGGGCCCTGGAGCAGACCAATGCCGAACTCGTCTCGGCCAGGGATGAAGCCAAGGCTTCGGCCCAGGCCAAAAGCCAATTCCTGGCCACCATGAGCCATGAAATCCGGACTCCCCTGAACGCTGTTATGGGCATGAGCGATATGCTGCTCAAAACCGCTCTGGATTCCCGCCAGGAAGAATACACCCATATTATCCACAATTCATCCAAAAACCTGCTAAAGGTTATCAATGACATCCTGGATTTCTCTAAAATGGAGGCGGAAAAGCTATGCCTTGAAAGCATCCCGACGGCTCTCCGAGACTTGCTGGAAGAGGTCAGCGATATTTTCAGGCACGACATGGCGGAAAAAGCCCTTGAATTCATCATCGACATTGATGCCGGCGTTCCCCGGAAGATCATGACGGACCCGCTTCGCCTTCGCCAGGTGCTCATCAACCTGGTCTCCAACGCCTTTAAATTCACCAGCCGGGGGGAAATCTGCATCCGGGTGTCAATGGACGCGGCGACACCCTCAGGCCGTATCCCCCTTATATTCACCATCACCGACACCGGCATCGGCATGGATGACAAAACCGTTCAAAGCCTGTTCACCGCTTTCACCCAGGCTGACGGGTCCATGTCCAGAAGGTACGGAGGGACCGGACTGGGGCTTGCCATCAGCAAAAACTCATCACCCTCATGGGCGGGGATATCACGGTCCAAAGCACGCCGGACAAAGGCAGTTGTTTTACCCTGACCCTGGAGGCCCTGCCCTTTGAAACCCCGGATGAGACGCCCGCGGCTGCCTTCCATGGGGCCTTTCCGGGAAAGCCTGCACTTCTGGCGGCCGGAAATCCGGCAACCGGCAGAATCCTGAATCAGTTTCTGACCTCCTTCGGCTTTAGCGTCACCTCCCATACCACCTGGGCGGGAGTCCGGGAGGATCTGGGCAAAAGCAAGGATTCATATTTTCTCGGTGTCATTGATATGGACCTGGAGGATCTTGACCTTTCAGAATCAAAGGCCTTTGACGGTCCCGGCCCGCCGCCCTTTCCCATCATGGCTTTGGGGGCCTGAACGGCAAGGCCGCGTTTAACCCGCCCATATGGGCCCGGAAGATCCTGTCCAAACCCGTAAAGCAGTCTTCTTTATTTGACGGCATCATGGAGACCCTTTCCGTCCCGGAGACTGCACCCATAAAAAATCCTGCCCCCTGCCCGGATCTTTTTTCCCACCCCCGGCAGACCCGGATCCTCCTGGTGGAAGACAATCCCATCAACCAGCGGGTGGCCCTGAAAATTTCGCCCGGGCCGGGATCATACCGGTGGTGGCGGACAGCGGGGAAAAAGCCCTGGACTGTGTCCGGGATCAGGCCTTTGACGCGGTGATGATGGATATTCAACTGCCGGATATGGACGGCTATGAAACCACCCGGCGGATCAGGGACCTTCCCAACGGCCAAACCGTTCCCATCATTGCCATGACGGCCAATACCATGGAAGAAGACCGGATATCCGGGCTTAAAGCCGGAATGGAAGCTTATATGACCAAGCCCGTGGAACCGGCCGTCCTGTTCGCCACCCTTTCAAAAATCCTGAACAAACCCCTGGCCTTTGACGCAAACCAGATGAATCAGGCCCATCAAACCTGGGAATGCCTGCTTGAAGACCTGCCGGGAATTAATACCCGGACTGCCCTGGAACGTTTGGGAGGCAATCTGCCCCTTTTAAAAGACCTGATCCGGGATTTTGCCGGGGAGAACACGGCCCCCATGGACCGGCTCCGGGAATGGGCCGGCCAAGGCCGGAAAGACCTGATCCTTTCAGAGGCGCACCAGCTTAAAGGCGTGAGCCGGAACCTGTCTGCCGACGGCCTGGCCGACAGCCTGGCCGAACTTGAAAAAACCGTCAAATCCCTGGAAGAAGGATTCAGCCCTGATGATCCGGGACTGGTGTCCGGTCTGGCCAGGACCCGGATCGAATTTGAACGGATTCTTGAAACCGCGGGCCGCCTTGAAGACCGGAGCAAGGAGCCGGCCCGGGCCGGAATTTTACAACAGGCCGCCATACCCGGCCCCCTGCTGGAACAGGCCGGCAAAATGGCTGCCGTGCTCAAGCCGCTCCTGGACGGGAACAGCCTGAAAGCAAAAGACTATACCCGGCAGTTTTCCAGACACCTGGCCGGGACACCCTTTGAAACCGGCGCGATCACCCTGGAGGCCCAGGTCAAACGGTTTGACTTTGAAAAAGCCCAAAAAACCTTTGAAACCCTGCACTCCGGCATCCTGTCGGCCCTGGCGGACGCAGCCGCCATTTGAATGATACAAAAGCATAGCGGAGATTAAACCCATGGCAAACGAAAAGGAAAGAATCCTCATTGTAGATGACACCCCGGCCAATATTGACGTTCTCGGGGCCATCCTCACGGACGAATACGATATCAGCGTGGCCGTAAGCGGCCCCATGGCCATTGACATCGCGGGGTCCGAACCCTTGCCGGACCTGATCCTGCTGGACATCATGATGCCCCGGATGGACGGCTATGAAGTGGCCCGGCGCCTGAAAGCCGGCCAAAAGACAAGCCAGATCCCCATCATCTTTGTCACGGCGAAAATCGAGGATGCAGACGAGGCCTTCGGGTTTGAAATCGGGGCCGTGGATTATATCCGAAAACCGGTCAATGCCTCGGTCACAAGGGCAAGGGTCAAATCCCAACTGGAACTGAAAAAATACCGGGACCGGCTGACCCAACTGGTGGAAGAAAAGACCTCCGAGGTCCGGACTTCCCGGGAGCGGCTGGAAAGCGAGCAGCAGAAACTCCAAAGGGCCCAGGAAGACCTGCTGGACAAAAAGGCCATGGCCCACAAGCACCAGGTCTATTTCCGGGAATTGTTCATGAATTCCCCCTACGGCATTGTCCTGGTGGGCCGGGATAACCGGATCATCAGCTCCAACAACAGCTATTCCAGGCTCCTGGGGTATTCCATCGGCGAGATTCTCAACAGCGAATTTCCCGGCTTCCCCATTGACGGGCAAGCCGAGGGAGCCCATAAAGGCCTGGTCAAAAAAGCCTTTGACGGGGAGACCACCTGTGTCGAAACCCTGTGCCTGCATAAAAAAGGATACCGGATTCCCATCTCGGCCCTGGCCTATCCGGTCCGGATCAACAACCGGGTCCAGGGAGTCTTTGTGTTTTATGAAAATATCTCCCAGCGCAAACTCTTTGAAGAAAAACTCAAACACCAGGCCTACCACGATACCCTGACCGGAATTCCCAACCGCCTTTTGTTCAGCGAACGCCTGGATTACGCCCTGGACCGCCAGAAACAGGACCCGGAATTCAGGTTCGCGGTCCTTCTCCTGGACCTGGACCGGTTTAAAAGCATCAACGATACCCTGGGCCACCAGTCCGGGGATGAACTGCTCCAGATGGTCTCAGCCAGGATAAAAGACTGCCTGCGCGCCAACGACACCCTGGCCCGGCTCGGCGGAGACGAATTTGCCGTGCTGTTGCCGGACATCCGGGACCACCACCAGATCACCGTCATCGCCGAAAGGATCACCAGGGCCGCCGAATCGGCCTTTATCATCCAGAACCAGGAAGTATACGTGTCGGCCAGCATCGGCATTGTGGAACAGACCCGGGTCTATGAAAACGCCAACCACCTGCTCCGGGATGCGGATCTGGCCATGTACCACGCCAAGGACTCGGGCAAGGCCCAGTTCAAATTCTTCACCCCTCGAATGCACGAGGACCTCATGGCCTCGGTCACCCTGGAAAAGGAGCTGAGAAAGGCCCTGGAAAAAGAGGAACTGACCCTGTTTTTCCAGCCCATCATCCAGGTGGCAAAGGGCCGCCTGGAAGGCTTTGAGGCCCTGGTCCGATGGAACCACCCCGAGCAGGGCCTTGTACCCCCGGACCGGTTCATCCCCCTGGCCGAAGAAACCGGGCTGATCCTGCCCATGGGGGAATGGATCATTGACACAGCCCTCTGCAAGCTGGCCGCCTGGAAAAAGGTCTTCCCCGGCCCCCTGTCCGTCAGCATCAATATTTCCATCAAACAGTTTCTCCAGGAAAATTTCGAAGACAGACTGGCCGCAGCCATTGAAACATACGGCCTCAAACCTTCGGACATCAAGCTGGAATTCACCGAATCCCTTTTGATGGAGCATACGGAAAAGGCGGTCCAAAGGCTTGAGGCCCTGAAGCAACTGGGCGTGGTCATGGCCATTGATGATTTCGGGACCGGGTATTCCTCCCTGTCTTATTTGCAGCAGTTCCCCATTGACCAGATCAAAATCGACCGCTCCTTTATCGGGTCCATGGAAAGGCGGGAGGACAGTTTTGAAATCGTCAAATCCATCCTCCTGCTTTCCAAGAGCCTGGGGCTGGCCGCGGTGGCCGAAGGGGTTGAAACCCGGCAGCAGATGGATACCCTGAGGCAATTGTCCTGCGAAAGCGCCCAGGGCTATTATTTTGCCAAGCCCATGCCCGCCGATAAAACCATGGACTATCTGAAAGGGGCGGCGGCGGATTCGGCCCTGTCCTGAGCCTGCCGGCGCAGATAAACAAGATGTTTATGGCCACAAAAAAACAAATGGATACTAACCATACGTTAAAACAAAATAATTTTAATTCAAAACATACAAAGGAGGAATGGTTTTATGGATGCATTTATTAAAGGCGGCCTGGTGCTGCTGGCCGGTATCGCCCTGGGGACCGCCGGAACCCTCATCATCACCCGCCGGGACGAAAGCCTTCGGGACACCGTGGTGGGGGCCGTGGCCCAGGGCATGAAGGCCAAGGAAAAGGTATTGACCTCCCTGGAAAAAGCCAGGGAAAATGTGGAAGACCTGGTGGCCGAGGCCCGCTATGCCGGAAAAAGCCAAAAACCCTCCGCCCCCGATGAAACGGAAAGCCCGGCCTAGGCCCCCGGATAAGGAGAGAACAGGTCATGACCGACGATATCCCCATTCACCTGGTGCACGCCCTGCCGGGCCGGTGCCGCCTCCGCCTGGAATCCGCGCCGGCCGCGGAAACCTGGACCCGGCTGGCCCATGTTCTGACAGGGGGTCAGGGCGTTCAAGAGGTAAGGGCCTCCCTTCGCACCGGAAGCCTGCTCATCCTCTTTGATCCGGAACAGACCAGCCTGGAAATGATCCTGACCCCTGTCCGGAACCCGGATTGGCTGGAACAGCCCTTCCCGGAAGCAGCCGGTCCATCGCCGGCGGATACGGACCCCGGGGCCGGGGAAGAATCTTCCGGGCCGGAACCTCTCGGGCGGGGCCTGATCAAACGGCTGGCCTTCCCCGGCATGGTGCTGCGCCGTTTTTGCCCCGGAAATGGCGGCTCCTCCTGTCCCTGAAAAAAGCCTGGCCCTTCCTGGCCCAGGGAAGCGTCGACCTTTTCCGGGGCGCCTCACCATTGACCTCCTGGACGCCGCAGCCATCGGTATCTCGCTCATCAGGCGGGATGCGCGCTCCGTCACCATCATCACCACCCTCCTGGCCGTCAGTGAATTTCTGATGCAGTGGACCCGCAAGCACTCCCAGGACCAACTGGTCCGGGACCTGCTGCACCTGCCGGACAGGGTGTGGCTGCTTCAGGACGGCCGGGAGGTGTCCTGCCCCGCGGACCGGGTAAGGCCCGGAGACAAGGTGGTGGTGCGGACCGGAAGCCGCATCCCCGTAGACGGGGTCATCCTGGAAGGGGAAGCCGTGGTCAACCAGGCCTCCATGACCGGGGAGCCCCTGGGCGTTTCCAAATCCCCCGGAATCACGGTTTTTGCCGGCACCGTGGTGGAGGAAGGCCGGCTGGTCATCAGTGCGGACCAGGTGGGGGACGCCACCCGGGCCGTGAAAATCCTGAAAATTCTGGAAACCTCGGAACGGGTCAAGGCAGGCCTGGAATCCAGGGCCGAACAATGGGCCGACCGGGTGGTGCCCCTGACCCTGGCCCTGAGCGCCCTGACCCTGATTCTGACCCGGGACCTCAACCGGGCCGCCTCGGTGCTCCTGGTGGATTTTTCCTGCGCCATCAAACTCTCCACCCCCCTGACCATGCTCTCGGCCATGCGCGAAGCCTCCACCCGGGGGGTCCTGATCAAGGGGGGCCGGTATCTTGAAAAACTGGAACAGGCCGATACCTTTATCTTTGATAAAACCGGCACCCTGACCCAGGCCGCCCCCATGGCCACCGGGGTCGTAGGATTCAACGGCCACCAGCCCCGGGATGTTCTCTGCATCGCCGCCTGCCTGGAGGAGCATTTTCCCCATCCCCTGGCCGGCCGTGGTGGAGATGGCGGAACGGGAAGGCCTGGACCACAAAGAGGAACACGCCGAACCCGAATTCATCCTGGCCCACGGCATCGCCTCTCAGTTGAACGGCAGGCGGGTCCTGGTCGGCAGCCGCCATTTCCTTCAGGAACACGGCGGGGTCAGCCTGGACCCGGCCCGGGAAACCATGGCCCTTGCCGCAGCCCAGGGATCATCCCTGCTCTTTACGGCCATCGGCGGCGAACTGGCCGGGGTCATCCTGCTGGAAGACCCGGTCCGCCCCGATGCCTCCCGGTTCCTGGACGGGCTCAGGCAAACCGGTATCCGCCGGATCATCATGCTCACCGGCGATGGAGAGGAGAGCGCCGCCACCGTGGCCCGCAAACTGGGCATTGATGAATATCACGCCCAGCTCCTGCCCGAAGACAAGGCCCGGATGGTCAAGGCCCTGCGCCGGCCAGGCCGGGTGGTGGCCATGGTGGGCGACGGCATCAACGACACCCCGGCCCTTTCAGAGGCCGATATCGGCATCTCCCTGCGGTCCGGGGCCGACCTGGCCCATGAGGTCTGCGACGTTTTGCTGACACGCAATGAACTGGAGGACCTGATCACGGCCTGCACCATCGGCCGGCGTGCCATAGGCCGCCTGCGCCGGAACTACGCGACCGTGCTGGGCATCAACGGGGCCCTGATGCTGACCGGGCTCTTCGGCATGATGCCTCCCCCGGTTTCCGCCCTGCTGCACAACCTGGTCACGGTCCTGGTCGCGGCCAACAGCCTGAGACCCCTGGACGGCCATCCCGCCCACGGGGCTCCGCCGTCCCAAACCCTTCATACCACAGGAGACCTATGATTCTCAGCCATATTCCCGGACGTATCCGCATCCAATTGCCCGGCCCGGCCGAGCTAAACCCCTCCCTGGCCCTCCTGGAGGAGACCAAAGGGGTGACGGCGGTTCAGGCCAATCCCCGCACCCTCACCCTGCTGGCGCACTATGACCCCCGGGTCCTGCCCCCGGAACAGATAACGGGCCTCCTTGAAAAAACAGGGCCCAAGGTCCGGAAACCCGCCCGCCGCCGGGGGCCCTCCGGCATGCGCACGGCCAAACGCGGGATGGCTTCCTGCCTGGGGGTCAGCCTCATGGCCGCCCTCCTGGGCCGGGAAAAAATCCATCTAGCCTCCGGCGGCCTTTTCACCCTCCTGCTGGGATATCACCTCTATATCTATCGCAAACGGCTGTTCCTGTAAAAACGGCAGCCCTGCAAAGAACCGAGGAAAGCCATCAATAAAATTTAAGCTTAAACTAACTTTTATCTTGACAATGATATTTATTTATCATATTTAACTTCTAAAGTTAGTCAGAACAAACATAAAATCCCTTGACAAGGAGACGCCATGAATTCAAATTTTCATTTAAATATCCGACGCCGCGATGAATCCCTGGACATCCTGCTGCACGGCAGGTTCAACGGCAGTTCGGCCCACGAACTGATGCACGCCATCCTCAAGGAATCCCGGCATTGCCTGCCCATCCATATCCACACCCAGGGCCTCACCCATGCCGACCCTTTCGGCAAGGCCGTGATGGAGTCCCTGATCCCCAACCGGGAATTTCGTTCCCGCCTGCATTTTTCCGGGGCCCTGGCCAGGGAAATCTCGCCCGAAGGCTGCATTTTCCTGCCCGAGGACAGGAAGCGGGGCCATGTGTGCAAGGGCAACTGCAAAACCTGCACCTGCCGCCACGGGATCTCCGGGGCGGATTCAGC
>JAAUSZ010000154.1 GCA_012031875.1 Desulfobacula sp. | reverse complement strand
GGCTTCCAGCAGGGCCGAGGAAGGATCTCCCCTGAAATCGGCCGTCATTTTATCAATTTCATCCAGGCAGAAAACCGGGTTGTTGAATCCTGTTTTTTCAGAGTTTGGATGATTTTCCCGGGCAGGGCTCCCACATAGGTCCGCCGGTGCCCCCTGATTTCAGCCTCATCTCTGACCCCCCCCAGGGAAACCCTGGCAAAGGACCGGCCGGTTGCAGCGGCCACGGATTTTGCAAGGGATGTTTTGCCGACGCCGGGAGGCCCGACCAGGCAAAGAATGGGCCCTTTTATTTTTTTCACAAGGGCCTGGACAGCCAGATATTCCAATATTCTTTCTTTAGGTTTTTCAAGCCCGTAATGATCCCGGTCCAGGATCTGCTGCGCATTTTTCAGATCGATTTTGGAATGGCTTTTTTTAAACCAGGGCAGGGCCATCAGGCAGTCAATATAATTTCTGACCACCGTGGCCTCAGAAGACATGGGGGACATCATCTTAAGCTTTTCCAGTTCTCTTCTCACAACGGAAGAAGCCTCTTTGGACATCCTCTTTTTCTTGATCCGGTTTTCCAGGTCCTGAAATTCGCCCGATTCCGCGTCTTCTCCCATCTCTTTTTTGATGGCCCGCATCTGTTCATTGAGATAGTGTTTTTTCTGAAGTTTATCCATCTGCTCTTTTACCCGGCCCTTAATTTTCTGGGACATGGCAAAAACTTCCGTTTCCTTTTGAATGAGTTTCAGCAACATCAGGAATCGGTCTTCAATATTGCCGCACTCAAGGAGCTGCTGCTTGTCCATCAATTTAAAAGGCATCTGGGAAGCAATGGTATCGGCATACCTGGATTCATTCGCGGAAAGCACTTCAAGATTCTTGAAAAAGCTTTTAGATACGGTTCCGGCCAACTGGGTATAATGTTCAAAGGCCTCGGTCACCGTCCGCACGGCAGCCTCTTTTTCCTTTTCAGGCAGGGGCTCTTCAAGGACGGGAACATATTCGACCACCAGATACCCTTCCTCATCCACGAGCTTTACAATTTTTCCCCTTTGCAGGCCTTCAACCAATGCCTTGACGGTTCCATCCGGCAACCGCAAAAGCTGAGTAATCCTGGCTTCCGTACCCACCTGGAAGACATCCGTGATATTGGGCTTCACCACCTCCGGATCTTTCTGGGTGGTTAAAAAAACTTTTTTGTCCGCGGCCATGGCCTCGGATAAGGCTTTAATGGACTTATCCCGTCCGACAAAAACAGAGGTGGTGATAAAGGGAAACAACACCATATCCCTTAAGGGGACCAGGGGTAGCTGCTTTTTTATGCCGGTCGGGCCATCCTGGGAGAAGAGCTTAGATATATTGATCATTAAATTTAAAACCCGCTAAATCTCAGGCCTGCTTTTTAGGCTGCTCATAGAGCAGGATCGGATCCTCTTTTCTGAGGACGACTTCTTCGCCGACAACACATTCCCTGACATTCTCTTTTGAAGGAATCTCATACATGATGTCCAGCATGGTGTCTTCCATAATAGCGCGAAGCCCCCTGGCGCCCGATTTCCGTTTAACAGCCTCCTTGGCCATGGCCACAAGGGCCTCATCCGTAAACTGGAGATCCACTCCTTCGATCTTGAACAATTCCTGATATTGTTTGACAAGGGCGTTCTTCGGCTCCGTCAGGATCTTTACCAAGGATTTTTCATTGAGTTCGCCAATGGATGTGATAATGGGAAGGCGGCCTAAAAATTCAGGGATAAGGCCGAACTTTATCAGGTCTTCGGGCTTGAGCTGTTCAAAAAGCTGGCCGATGTTTTTTTCTTCCCTGGCAATCATCTTTGCCCCAAACCCCATTGTTTTCTTTGAAATCCGTCTTTCAATCAGCTTTTCAAGCCCTGTAAACGTACCCCCGCAGATAAAAAGGATATTGGAGGTGTCCACTTTGACATAATCCTGCTGAGGATGTTTTCTTCCGCCCTTTGGCGGAATGCTGGCGACCGTCCCCTCAATAATTTTTAAAAGCGCCTGTTGAACCCCTTCGCCGGAGACATCCCGGGTGATGGACGGGTTGTCTCCCTTTTTTGAAATCTTATCTATTTCATCAATATAAATGATGCCCTTCTGGGCCTTTTCAATATCATAATCCGCATTCTGGACAAGGGAAAGAACGATATTTTCAACATCTTCTCCGACATACCCGGCTTCGGTCAACGCGGTGGCGTCGGCAATGGCAAAGGGGACATCCAGGAATCTTGCCAACGTCTGGGCAAGCAATGTTTTTCCGCAGCCGGTGGGCCCGATGATAAGGATATTGCTTTTCTGAATTTCCACCCCGTCATTTTTCTTCTCAACGGTGGAACTCAGCCGCTTATAATGGTTGTAGACCGCCACGGAAAGCACTTTTTTGGCCTGGTCCTGCTCAATGACGTAGGTGTCCAGGAGTTCCTTGATCTGTTTGGGGGTCAGCATGTCCTTGATGCCGTGAGCGTCGGCCTTTTTTTCTTTTTCCTCGTCATCGATAATCTCACCGCACAATTTGATGCATTCATTACAGATATACACGCTTGGGCCGGCAATCAGCTTTTTGACCTCTTTCTGGTTCTTGCCGCAAAAAGAACAGAAAAATGATCATTGCCTTCATTCTTACGAGCCATAATTAAACTACTCCTTTGAAGAAACCTCTGTTTCGTCTTCCAACTCGCTTCTGTCCGCCACGACCTTATCCACAATCCCGTATTCCATGGACTCTTGGGCCGACATAAAATAATCTCTTTCCGTATCTTCGGATATCTTTTTGATATCCTGGCCGGTATGACGGGACAGGATTTCATTTAAGGCGTCCCGCATTCTCAGAATTTCATTGGCCTGGATCTTGATATCCGTGGCCTGTCCCCTGGGTGCCGCCGGCAGGCTGATGAATCATGATCCGGGAATTGGGCAGCGCAACCCTCTTGCCCTTTGCGCCGGCGGCCAGCAGAAAGGCTCCCATGCTGGCGGCCTGGCCGATGCAGACCGTGGCCACATCCGGCTTGATGTACTGCATGGTGTCGTAAATGGCAAGCCCTGCACTCACCACCCCGCCCGGAGAATTAATATAAAAGCTGATATCCTTTTCAGGATCTTCCGACTCCAGAAATAAAAGCTGGGCCACGATCAGATTGGCGACTTCACTGTCAATGGCGGATCCGACAAAGATAATCCTGTCCTTTAAAAGGCGTGAATAAATATCATACGCACGCTCACCTCTGTTACTCTGTTCAACAACCATTGGGATTAGAGGCACGATCAACTCCTTTAATGTTTTAGATTCCTGTCTTCATTTTTTTAATCCGACCAAATGTTTTATTTTTCCGATGCATCCGCGAGTTCAGGATTTGCATCGGCAGCACCCGGTTCCACATCGGTCAAACTGCCTTTCTCAATTATAATATCAACCGCCTTTTTTTCAAGCTGGGTGTGTTTATAATATGCCAGTTGCGACTGATCCCGGTTAAAATAATTTTTCACGGCTTCAACCGGCGCATTCATTCCAACAGCCATTTCCTGAAAGCTTTTTTCAAGTTCCTCATCGGTCAATTCAATCTTTGACTGGGTTATGATCTTGTCCAGGATGATATGTCTCCGGGCCTGTTTTTCCGCAACATCCCGGTACTGGGTCCGGATGATGTCCCTGCTCAAACCAGCTTCTTCCAGGCTGGTATTGTTTGCCGCATAGGCCTGTTCCGCTTCCATGATAATACCGTTGAGTTCCCCTTCGATCATGGCCTCGGGAACTTCAAACCTGCTCTTTTCCAGAAGGTTTTGAAATATCTGCTCGGAAAGCTCGTGTTTTACCCTCTGGGCATATCCCTTTTCAAGATTCTGCCGGATGGATGCCCTTACCTCATCCAGGGTCTCAAATTTCCCCAGGCCTTTAACAAGATCATCATTGATTTCAGGCAGGATTTCTTCCTGGATTTCCTTTAATTTAACCTTATAAATAATGGTCTTGCCTTTCAGGTCTTCAATATAATAGTCCTCAGCATAGGGTACCTCGATCTCAAGATCCTGGACCGGAATGGAACCTGTCAGCTTATCTGAAAATTCTTTGGGCAGGGTCCCCCGGCTGATCCCCAGGAGGTAATTTTCAATCTTCGGTGTCTTATCAAAGGGAACGCCATCTAAAAACCCTTCATAATCAATCAGGACAAAATCCGTATCCCTTACAGGACGGGCTTCTTTTACGGTTTCCTTTTTGGCCATGGTCCTCTGGATCATAGAAAGCTGGCCTTCCACCTCGGCATCAGATACCTCATACCTGGTTTTTTTCAGAGACAGCCCTTCGAAATCGATATCCTCAAGCTCAGGTTTTATCTCCACCGTAATATCAAAGGCATATGCTTTTTCAGGATCTAATTCAGGCGGATCCAATTGGGGGCCACCAACAATATTCAGATTATGCTCTTTTATCGCGTCCAGAAACGCCTCCTGAATCAATCGGGGGGCCACATCTGAATGAACATCTTTTGAAAATCTGTTTTCCAGAACCTTCCTGGGGATTTTCCCCTTTCTAAACCCTTTGACATCGGCCTTTTTTTTCAACTCGTTATATGCCTTATCGAGTTCTTTGGTAACGGCCTCTTTGGGGATTTCAAAAGAAAGCACTTTTTTCACACTGCTTTTGTCTTCAATTTTTATCTGCATGTCACCGTCCTGTAATAAATCCTTTTCAATTGAATAATATTTAAAACACTATTATAAATAATCAAAAAAATTGTAATCCATTAATTCCATTGCATAACAATAGTATTTCACAAAGTCTGTTAAGATACCTCTATTCATTAAAGGTGTCAAGAAAATTGCCGGAACCGTCATTATATATAGATGCCGGTTTTAAAATAACTTGCCATAAAAAGATGAAAATGATATCTAATTCGCTTGCATTGATTAAGATCGGCGGGGCGTAGCGCAGCCTGGTAGCGCGCCTGCTTTGGGAGCAGGATGTCGGAGGTTCGAATCCTCTCGCCCCGACCACCCTGATCAAGGGCCTTAATATTCCATTAACATTATTAGTGATAGCCGCAACATGGTCTTTTTAACCTGTATTGTCATCGTGTCTATTTTTTATTACCTTCAGGCCGATGGATTTATTTACGTGATCATCATCGCCGTTCTTGCAGAGCTGATCAATATCTTCATGACTCAGACCCTTACCAAATCCATTGAAAAAAGGCTGCCGTGAATTTTGGAAAAATCATAGACAGCCATAAGGCGATCATTGAAGAACAGAAAAAGACGATTAAGGACCTTGAAGATATCCAGGAGCAGTCGATACAGAAAATCTACAAGGCAAATTTAAAAATAAGCGAATACGAAGAAAAATTAGGGATAAAAGAGGAGGAGGGCGTTATTAAATCCAATGAGACAGCGCTTTCGGAAACCCCGCCTCCGCCTCCTGCCAAGGAAGGATCACCCCAGAAAACAGCTCAGAAAGAATTTATTGATCTTCCCTCGGGGTCCAACAGGAAAAAGCTGACGCTTTGAATATCCCGCCTCTTTGGAAAGGGATCATTCCTTTAAAATTTTAATTCTTACGATCTGGCCCTGTTTATTGATGTATGCCAACCCTTTTGCAAGTGTCCGACGGGATTCCGAACCGATAATGTCTACTTTTTCTTCATAAAGGACAATTGAGGAGATGTCCTCGGCCTTGGAATCCGGGTCCGGTTTTAACGAGCCGGTCTTTTCTTCTGCAGAATTTGAATAGGTCTGTTTAACCGTATTTTTTTCAACCGTCACATGACGCGATTTGTTTCTCTCTGAAATCAGGTCTGATACGCCTGAGTAATCCTCTTTTTTCTCTTTGCCTTCCTGGCAGGCTGAAACCAGAAATACCAAAAGAAAACAAATAGAATAAAATAATTTTCCCGATTTCATTTTATTGCCTTATATATTATACCCCTTCTACCGTAAACCTGCGGTTCAATCTCATGGTGGTAAAAAGGCCATAAACATCCTTTGCCACATTGATCACCTTCAGTTTTCTGCCGGACTGGTTCAGTGTATTGTGAGCGGCGATGATCACACCAATGCCCACAGAGTCAACCATTTCAACCCCATCAAGGTCAATCACAAGTCCGGCGGACGAATCATTGATCGCGGAAAGCAGCTCATTCTTAAAATCTTCAGCCATTGAAGCCACAATATCCATCCCCGGCTTAACAATTGTCTCATCTCCCTGGTTTAGTATTTCGCTCATGCTAGTCTCCTGTAATAAAGATTTTTAATCCCGGCATTAATCGTGAAGATATCATCAACGCCTTATAAAATTGACTGTCCGTATGAACTCACTATATCAAAAATTTAAACTTGTTCAACCCATATTTTCAATATGCCGCTCAACCGGGCCGGAATAAATAGGCTTGAAAAAAAGAACAGATCCGGTTATATATATCCCTTCCGGCCGTGCAGACCGGGAGCGGATTATTCTGGCCGGTCGCCTCGCAACAGAAGACCATGAACCTCGTCAGGTCCGGAAGGAAGCAGCGATAAGTGATTTCTTCTGTGTCGTGGATCGATCCCGGTCATGCGATTTCCCGCAACCCTTCTGCGGCCGGATCTTTCTTTAAGAGCCTCTTCTTTTATGTCTTGACATGCTTTCAAACAGACTTATTTTTCTGCCATAATTTGTTATACCATACCATCACTACTCATATTGAAGAAGGAAGGACTGGAGCAGGAGAGGAAATTGGCAAAAGAAGACAAAAAAAAGAAGGAAGACCGAAAAGTTAAGGATTCTCCCGAAAAATCATCCGAAAAAATCAAACCCGGCGAAAAAGACGGCATTGATACAGCAGACAGCCCAACGGAAGACCGGGTTGAAAAAATTGAACCCGACGACATCAATGCCCTGAAAGAGCAGCTTGCCGGTGAAAAGGACAGGGTATTAAGGCTGTCTGCCGAATTTGAGAATTATAAAAAAAGAAAGCAGCGAGAAATCGATGACTTTAAAAAGTTTGCCAATGAAACCATTTTCCGGCAACTTCTGCCGGTTGTGGATAACCTCGAAAGAGCCATTGCGTCTGCGGAAGCCAATTCAGGTGAAGTAACCCTGCTGGAAGGCGTAAGGCTCATTCACAAGGATATTCTCAAATTGCTTGAAATGTTCAGCGTCAAGGTGGTTAAAGCAGGGAACGAACCCTTTGACCCGAATTTTCACCAGGCCGTGACCCGGCATGAAACAGACGAATTTCCTGAAAATACCGTGACGGCCGTCCTTCAGAACGGCTACATGCTTCATGACAGATTGATCAGGCCTGCCATGGTGGTTGTCTCAAAAAAAATAGAAAATGAAAAAACCATAGAAAATTAAAGATATCTTGGAGGGTATATTATGGGTAAAATAATCGGAATAGATCTCGGAACAACCAATTCATGCGTAGCGGTTATGGAAGCCGGCGGAGAGGTAAAAATCATTACCAACGCCGAAGGGGGAAGAACCACACCCTCCATTGTCGCCATCACGGAGGCCGGGGAGCGGATTGTCGGCCAGATCGCCAAACGCCAGGCCATCACCAACCCTGAAAACACGGTCTTCGGCGTAAAAAGGCTCATCGGCCGTAAATTTAATTCCAATGAAATACAGACCGATATCCCGAACCTGCCCTATAAAATCGAACCCGCATCCAACGGCGATACCCGGATCAGCATCAGGGGAAAGCAATACAGCCCTGCTGAAATTTCTTCCTTTATCCTTGCCAATATTAAAAAAACCGCGGAAGACTACCTGGGAGAAGAGGTCAAGGAGGCCGTCATCACGGTTCCGGCCTATTTTAACGACAGCCAGCGCCAGGCCACCAAGGATGCCGGTAAAATTGCCGGTCTTGAAGTCAAGCGAATCATCAACGAACCCACCGCGGCCTCTCTTGCCTATGGGCTGGACAAAAAAAGGAAGAAAAAATAGCCGTGTTTGACCTTGGCGGCGGCACCTTTGACGTCTCCGTCCTTGAAATCGGGGATGGGGTTTTTGAAGTTAAATCCACTTCTGGAGACACCCACCTGGGGGGTGAAGACTTTGACCTGAGAATTATTAATTTTATCGCGGATGAATTCAGAAAAGATACGGGAATTAATATCCGGTCTGACAAGATGGCGCTTCAGCGCCTCAAGGAAGCGGCGGAAAAGGCCAAGATGGAACTTTCCTCATCTACGGAAACCAGTATCAACCTGCCCTTTATCACGGCCGACGCCTCGGGCCCCAAACACCTGGATGTTAAACTGACCCGGGCCAAACTCGAATCCATGGTGGCGGATCTCCTGGACAAACTGGAAAAACCCTGCCTGGATGCCTTGAAAGAAGCAAACCTCGGACCTGCCGGAGTGGACGAAGTCGTCCTGGTGGGCGGTATGACCCGCATGCCTGCTGTTCAGGAACGGGTTGAAAAAATATTCGGAAAAAAACCCCACAAGGGCGTGAATCCCGATGAAGTGGTGGCCATGGGCGCGGCCGTACAGGCCGGTGTTCTCCAGGGGGATGTCAATGACGTCCTGCTCCTGGATGTCACCCCCCTGTCCCTGGGGATTGAAACCCTGGGCGGCGTCATGACCCGGCTCATCGAGAAGAACACCACCATTCCGACCAAGAAAAGCCAGGTATTTTCAACGGCCGCGGACAACCAGCCCGCGGTTTCCATCCATGTGCTTCAGGGCGAAAGGCAGATGGCGGCGGATAACAAAACCCTGGGCCAGTTTGAACTGGCCGATATTCCGCCGGCGCCCCGGGGCGTCCCCCAGATTGAAGTCACCTTTGACATTGACGCCAACGGCATTGTCCATGTGGCGGCAAAGGATAAGGCCACGGCAAAACAGCAGTCCATCCGCATCACGGCCGCCAGCGGCCTTTCCGAAGATGAAATCAACAGAATGGTAAAAGATGCGGAACTCCATGCCGACGAAGACAAACGGAAAAGAGAGCTGGTGGATACCAAGAACAGCGCCGAAGCCCTCATCGATCAGACCCAGAAAACCCTGAAAGAACATGGTTCCAAAGTGGATGAAGCCACACGGAAAACCATTGAATCCGCGGTTGAAGACCTGAAGAGAGCCAAGGATTCCGACAGTGTGGACGACATCAAACAGAAAATCGAGGCCCTGTCCCAGGCCTCCCACAAGCTGGCGGAAGTCATGTACCAGCAGGCTTCCCAGGATGGCGGCCAGGCCGGACCGGGCCAGGGCGCGTCAACCTCTCCCCAGGATGATGATGTGGTGGATGCAGATTTTGAAGAGGTCAAGAAAGATAAATAAAGGCTCATAAAACCTGTTGAATATAATCCTGCCGTAATTTATAGTTCACGGCAGGATTTTTTATTTTGTGTAAGGACTGCCCATGATCATCACGGAAATTTTGGCCCGGAACGCCTGGATGCATAAAAACAGGACCGCGCTTGTGGAGCGGGCTCCGGCTCTTGATACAAGAAGAACCCTGACCTGGGAAGAATTTTATGGTGAATCCAATAAGCTTGCCAACAGCCTGGACCAATGGGGAATCAAAAAGGGTGATAAAGTCATCCAATTGATGACCAACTGCCTGGAATGGCTTCCCGTTTATTTCGGCATCCTTTCAACCGGAGCCTGGGTGGTGCCTTTAAATTTCAGATTTGAATCCGACAAAATCCTGCTCTGCACCCGAACCGCGGAAGCCAAAGCCTTCATCTTTGGCGAGGAATTTATTGATCGGATTGAAGCGATCAAAAAAGAGCTGGAAACCCATGTCCGGCTTTGGATTTATACCGGACCGCCGGCCTCCTGCCCGGCTTGGGCGGTTCAGTATGAATCCTTTATCGAGCCCGCATCAGGCGAGTCCCCCCCGAAAGCCGACCTCTCCATCGATGATGACGCGGCCCTGTATTTTACCAGCGGCACCACAGGATCACCCAAGGCCGTCCTCCTCACCCACAGAAATCTCGAACACGCCTGTTACGTGGAACACGCCCACCACAGCCAGACCCTGGACGATGTCTTTCTCTGTATCCCGCCCCTGTACCACACCGGGGCCAAGATGCACTGGATGGGCAGTTTCCTTGTGGGCGGCAAGGGGGTTCTCTTAAAAGGCGTCAGCCCCAAATGGATCATCGAGGCCGTGTCCGAGGAAGGATGCACCATTGTCTGGCTCCTGGTTCCCTGGATCCATGACATCATCATTGCCGTTGAAAACAAGGACATCGACCTCTCCAAATTTACCCTGTCCCAATGGCGGCTCATGCATGCCGGGGCCCAGCCGGTTCCGCCCAGCCTCATCCAACACTGGAAAACCTATTTTCCCGGCCAGGATTATGATACCAATTACGGCCTCACCGAATCCACAGGGCCGGGCTGCATCCACCTGGGCATTGAAAACGCCCACCGGGTCGGCCCCATCGGCCTGCCCGGATTCGACTGGGAAGCAAAGATTGTGGACAAGGCCGGCGAGCTGCTCTTCGGCAACGAATCCGGTGAACTCATCATCAAGGGTCCCGGCGTGATGAAAGAATATTATAAGAATCCCGAGGCCACTGCCCAGACCCTCAAGGACGGCTGGCTGAAAACCGGGGATATCGCCCGGTATGACAAGGACGGGTTGATCTGGCTGGTGGACCGGAAAAAAGACATGATCATCTACGGCGGGGAAAATATCTACCCCGTTGAAATCGAGTCTTTTTTTCTGAGAAACGGCAAGATAAAAGATATTGCCGTCATCGGCATCCCCGATGACCGGCTGGGGGAAATTCCCGCGGGCATCATCAGCGTCAAGCCGGGCTGCATTCTCTGTGAGAGCGATATTCTTGAATTTCAGCAGGAGCTTCCCCGCTACAAACAATTGAAAAAGATCTATTTCGGGGATGTCCCCAGAAACCCCACCGGAAAAATCGAAAAACCCAAACTTCGCAGAATTTATGCGGACGACAAGAGAAAAGACATCAATAAACTGCTTCAATGACGGCAGATAAAGGAGTTCGCTTGAAATCACCATACAAAAGCTTATTACGGATATCGGCGGCGCTTCTTCTCCTGGCCGGCCTGTTTCTCGGCGTGCCGCGGCAACGGAGCCTGAAAACGCCCAGGAAGCCGTCCTATCCGCCATTGAAAAAAAATATGCCGGAAAAAGCTTTGAGGCCTCGTTTTACCAGATCTCAAAGCTGGCCGCCCTGGATATCACGGAAAAGGCTTCCGGCAAAGCCTCCTTCAGCCACCCCGGAAAAATGAAATGGGAATACCAGGAACCGGAGCAGCATGAAATCATTACCAACGGCAAATCCCTGTGGATTTACCGGCCCGGGGAAAACCAGGTCATGCAGGGAGAAGCGAGTTCCTTTTTCAAAGCCGGGGCCGGGGGGGCCTTCCTATCGGATATCACCCTGGTCCGGAAAAATTATATCATTACGATAAAGGACATCACCGACGAGTATACCGAACTGGACCTGGCCGCCAAAAATGAAACCCCGGACATTTCCCTCATTGTGATCCGGGTGTCCAAAAAACCGGAGACATCACCCGGATTGTCACCCGCAATACCTATGGAGACACCACCCTGTTTGAATTCAATGATATCCGGTTTACATCCATTGATCCTTCCCGGTTTGAATTCACCGCGCCCAAGGGCGCCAATGTGGTTGACTTAGAATAACCTTGACCAGAAGGTGCAGTATGAAAGATAAAATCAAAGCCCTTGCAAAAAAGAAACGCCAGTCATCCTGGCCCATAATTATCAGCCCCCGGAAATCCAGGACATTGCCGATCTTTGCGGAGATTCC
>JAAUSZ010000153.1 GCA_012031875.1 Desulfobacula sp. | reverse complement strand
ATGGATGTCTGTGAAAACAGGGAAAAGAGATTCTTTTACGGGTGGGACGGGAGATCCTGGCCACCACGGATTATAAAAGGATGCTCAGGGGATATGAAAAATCAGCGATTTTAACAAACCCCGTTTGCCATATGTTCCAAACAGTCTGAATCAGAGGAAAAAGAGAATATTCTTTTGAGTCCACGGACAGCTTGTTTGAATTCATCCTTTTGGAAGCCAAAAAAGGCATTACCATTCAGCGGTATAAAGGTTTGGGTGAAATGAATGCGGACCAGCTCTGGGAAACCACCATGGACCCTGAAAAAAGAATCATGCTCCAGGTCAGCATCGACGATGCTGAAAAAGCCGATGATATTTTCACCCTGCTCATGGGTGAGGAGGTCGAACCCAGGAGAAATTTTATCCAGAAACATGCTTTGGAAGTATCTTCCCTGGACTATTGATCAGATTATTGATCCTTCCGCCGGCATACAAGGCCGGCGGAAGGCTTGAATTTTCACCCCCTCCGATTTTAAAACAGACCCCATAAATGAAGGCATTTTTCAGAAATCTGCGTATCCGGTCCAAGCTTTTGGGCGGGTATACCCTGATTTTTATCCTGGCTACCATTCTGTGCGACGGCGTCATCTATTATACGGTCCGGTCAACCATCGAAGCTAATATTGAAAGTGAACTCACCAATTCCACGGCCATGATTCTCAATATGGTCCAGACCGCTGCCGGCACTTCCATTAAAAATCATCTCCGGGCTGTGGCCGAAAAAAACAAAGAAATCGTCGAGCATATTTACCAGGGTTATCAAAACGGTTTGTTCAGCGAAGAAGAGGCGAAAAACCGGGCCCGGAACATTTTATTCTCCCAGACCATCGGCAAGACCGGCTATATTTTCTGTGCCGATACCCGGGGGATTGCCGTTGAACACCCCAATGCGGGGGTCGCGGGGAAAACTTTTCTGGATCACGGGTTTGTAAGGGATATGATCCGGCAAAAACAGGGATATCTGGAATATGACTGGAAAAATCCGGAAGAGGACCATGAAAAACCCAAGGCCATGTATATGTCCCATTTTGAGCCCTGGGACTGGATCATTGCCGCGTCTTCCTATCGTGAGGAATTTAAGGAGCTGGTCAAAATTTCCGATTTCAAGGACAGCATCCTGGGACTGAAATTCGGGAAAACCGGCTATGCCTATATCACCGACAGCCGGGGAAATCTTATCGTCCATCCGTTTCTGACCGGCAACTATTATGATGACAAGGACAGCAATTCCTTTGTCAGACAACTCTGTACCATGAAAACCGGAAAGCTGGTCTATTCATGGAAAAACCCCAGGGATGAAAAAGAACGTGAAAAGCTGGTGATCTTTAATTATATCCCGGAATATGACTGGATCATTGCATCCACCAGCTATCTGGATGAAATATATACCCCCCTGAAGACCATCCGCCATATCATCGCGGCAACGCTTTTTCTGATCCTGGCCCTGGTCTTTTCAAGCTCGTTATGGATCAACAGCACCATCATAAAACCTTTAAAATCCCTGATGAATCGCCTGTCGGCCGGAGCCTCCGGGAATCCGGCCGGCCGGATGCCGGTGACCTCCAGGGACGAGATCGGGCAACTGGCCGGATATTTTAATCATTTCATGGAGACGCTGGAAACCTACAGCGCCAGCCTGAAATCGGAAATCAACCGCCACCGGAAAACAGAAGAAGCCCTATGGATCAGCCAGGAAAAATACCGCCGGATCCTGGAACGGATGGAAGAAGGCTATTTTGAAGTGGATTTTTCGGGGCGGTTTACCTTTTTTAACCTTTCCATGGAGACCCTTCTCAAAACCCCCAGAGACAGCCTTCCGGGAAAAAAAATTCATGAATTCATGGATATGGAAAATTCGGAAAAACTGAACCGGCTCTTTAAAAAAATCAAAGCTTCGGGCCTGGCCGTCCAGGTCTCTGATCTGGAAATGGTGAAATCCGACGGCTCGCCCTGCTCGGTTGAAACCTCCGTATCCCTGCTACTGGACCCGGATCACCGCCCTGCCGGGTTCAGCGGGGTATTGAGGGATGTCAGCGACCGGAAAAAAGCGAAAAGGCCTTAAAGCTTTCGGAAGAACTGTTTTCCAAGGCCTTCCGGAGCAGTCCCAGCGGGATGTTTATCGCCTCCATAAAAGACACAAGGATCATCAATGTCAATGACGGTTTCCTGAAAATTACGGGATACAGCCTCTTTGACCTCATCGGGAAGGAACTCACGGGTATCCGGTTTTTTTACACCCCCTCGGAAGGTGCGAAGATACTGGAGACCATCATTAAACAAGGCGGTCTAAAACCCCTGGAAGTCAAATTTTTAAATTCAGCAGGCCAGGTCCGGACGGGTTTGATTTCCGTGGAAATTGTGGATGTCTGGGGGGAAAGGTGCATGCTGGCGGCCATGGAGGACATGACCGAATCCCGGGAGTTGGAAAGGGAGATATTGAATATCAGCGAACAAGAGCGCCGGAAGATCGCCATGGAACTCCACGATGATCTTTGCCCCCATTTGATCGGCATAGAGGTATTGACCAAAATCCTGAAAGAAAGGCTGGAATCAAAGGCCTTGGACGAAGCCCGCAATGCGGATAAGATCAGGGCCCTTATCCTGGAAAGCATTGATAAAACCAGGCGGCTGTCCAGGGGGCTGTTTCCCATCAACCTGGCGGAACACGGGTTTCATTCCTCCCTTCAAGAACTGTCGGCCCAGGTCAGGGACATGTTCGGCCTTTCATGCGAGATCTCCTGCCCACAGTCCATTTCGTTCCGGGACAATGCCGTGTCCACCCATTTGTATTATATCCTGCATGAGGCGGTTCATAATGCCGTCAAGCACGCAAAGGCGCACCATATTCATATCCGGTTGACGGAGCGGGAGGGCAGGATCGGGTTAACCATCCGGGATGACGGAACAGGCATATCCGATCTTGACCGGGTCCAGGGCATGGGTATAAAAATCATGAAATACCGGGCCGCCAGAATCGGGGCCTCCCTGGATATTTTCAGGGATCCCGGAGGCGGTACGCAGGTTGTGCTTGAGATGGAAAAAGAACCGGAGTTCTAGCGAAAAGGAGGTTCCATGCCGGGTATCATTAAGATCGTGATTGTTGAAGATCATCCGATCTTCAGAATGGGAATGAAGGAGCTGATCAACCGGGAAAAGGACCTTGAGGTGGTGGGGGATGCCGAAACCGTTGCCGGAGCCCTGGATATGATCGAAAGCCTGGGCCCCGACCTGGTCATTGTGGATCTTTCCTTGAAAGAGAGCAATGGAATGGATCTGGTGAAAGAGATCGGCCGCAGATATAAAAATATGGCCTCCCTGGTGCTGTCCATGCACGACGAAGCCCTGCATGCCGAGCGGTGCCTCACGGCCGGGGCCCGGGGCTATATCATGAAGCACGAGGCTTCTGAATCCGTGGTCAGGGCCGTCCGTCACATCATGGCCGGCAACATCCATGTCAGCCCCGGCATCATGAGCACCATTTTGAACAAATTTCAAAAACAACCGGACCCGGTTTCCGCCTCCCCCTTAACACGCTTGACGGACAGGGAGCTTGAAATTTTCCGGCTCATCGGCCAGGGGCTGTCCTCAAAAGAGATTGCCGTTCAACTGGCCATCAGTATTAAGACCGTGGGCACCTACCGGGAAAGGATCAAGGAAAAACTGGATTTAAAAAACAGCGGTGAACTGGTCCGGCACGCCGTGATCTGGGTCGAGACCAGTAGGTAATCCGCCTACCTGAAGTTGGTCCTCGGGCTTACCATCCTATGGGTCCCCGGCGGATTTACCCCGGAGAAGGGACATATTATAAAAATAATAGGATTGTTCCATCTTTTAACCTTGAAGGAGGCCCCATGGCAACAAAAACAATCAAGTCCACAAAAAGTGCATACGCTTACCCGCTCCTCATCAAAAACCTGCTCACCACGCCCCTGATCTATTCCCCGGACAGGGAAATCGTTTACCGGGACAAGCTTCGGTATACCTATGCCGACTTTGACAAACGGGTGAAAAAACTGGCCCATATGCTGGAAGGCCTCGGGGTAAAACCCGGGCAGACCGTGGCCGTCATGGACTGGGATTCCCACCGGTACCTGGAATGCTTTTTTGCCGTTCCCATGATGGGAGCCGTCCTGCACACCATCAATATCCGCCTGACCCCGGAACAGCTCATTTATACCATCAACCATGCCGAAGACGATGTCATCCTGGTCCACGAGGATTTTGTGCCGCTTTTGGAATCGGTAAAGGGCAAATTTGAAACCGTGAAGCAGATTGTCCTGCTCTCGGACAAAATCGAACCCCTGGCCTATGATCTTCCCTTTGCCGGGGAATATGAAAAACTGATCTCGGGGTCTTCCGATGTCTATGAATTTCCTGATTTTGATGAAAACACCACGGCCACCACCTTTTATACCACCGGGACCACGGGCCTGCCCAAGGGCGTTTTTTTCAGCCACCGCCAGATCGTGCTTCACACCTATGGGGCCATGTCCGGCCTCTGCGCCTATGAAGCCCAGGCCAATATCAATTCTTCCGATGTGTATATGCCCATGACCCCCATGTTCCATGTCCATGCCTGGGGCATGCCCTATCTCATGACTCTGCTGGGAGCCAAGCAGGTCTATCCCGGCCGGTATGAACCGGAAATGCTTTTAAAGCTCATTGTCGGGGAAAAGGTCACCTATTCCCATTGCGTGCCCACCATCATGACCATGCTGGTCACCAGCCCGTCCATCCATAAGGTGGACCTGAAGGGATGGAAGGTCATCATCGGCGGTTCGGCCCTGTCCCGGGGACTGTGCAAGGAAGCCCTCAAACACGGGATCAACCTCTATACAGGCTACGGCATGTCGGAAACCTGTCCCCTCCTGACCCTGGCCAATATCAAACCCCAGATGATGGACCGGGACGAGGAAGAACTCATCGATATCCGGTGTAAAACCGGGCTGCCTGTCCCCAATGTCCAGCTTGAAATCGTGGATCTGGACGGCAAACCCGTTCCCCATGACGGGAAAACCGCGGGTGAAGTGGTGGCCAGGGCCCCCTGGCTGACCCAGGGCTATGTCAAGGATGAGGCCAAGAGTGAGGCCCTCTGGGAAAAGGGTTGGCTTCATACCGGAGACATCGGCGTGATTGACGCGGAAGGCTATCTGAAGATCACAGACCGGCTCAAGGATGTCATCAAGACCGGCGGGGAATGGATATCCTCCCTTGAAATCGAAGATATCATCAGCCGCCATGAGGGCGTGAGTGAGGTGGCCGTGGTGGGGATCAGCGATGAAAAATGGGGGGAACGGCCCCTGGCCATGGTGGTATTAAAGGATGGATTTCAGAAAAAGGTGACGGAGGCGGATATTGTGGAGTTCTGCAAGACCTTTGTGGACAAGGGCATCATCCCCAAATACGGGATCCCGTCCAAAATCGTCATGGCCCAGGCCATTCCCAAAACCAGCGTGGGTAAGATCAGTAAAAAGGATATCCGGGCCCAGTATCCATAAGGATAAAAATATTAATGCCCTGCGCCATTTTTTATAATGGGCAGGGCATTAAGAATCCAGGGGTAAAACTAAAGGACAGGTGTCAGAGCCCGGATCAACGGATGAACCTGTTTAAAACAAAACCCAGGAATTTTTCCCGGGGCAAGAGGGAAACAGCCTTTTCAACCTCATTTTTTGAGGTGGTTCCGGCTTCAACCACCATGATGATGCCGTCCATCATGGGCGCCAGGGAAATGGCCTCGGACCTTTCCAGAACCGGGGGCGCGTCAAAAAAGACGTAGCGGTCCGGATACCGGGTTCCCATCTCCGTCACCAGTTCATGCATGGCTTCTGAGGAAAGCATCTCCGACGAGTCCGGCACGGTTTTGTTTCCTGAAATCAGGGTCAGCTTTTCTATCCCCGGCCAGATGATCAATTCGTTGAGGGGCCTTCCATGGAGAAAATAATCGATGAGGCTGAGATCATTTTCAATGCCGAGAAATTTGTGAAGGTCCTGTCCCTTGAAATCACAGTCCACCAGAAGAACCGTCTGGTTGAATTCCCTGGCAAAGACAAAGCCCATATTGATGCAGGTGGTGGTTTTTCCCTCATTCCGGTTGGGGCTGGTGATCATGAGGGTGGTCATCTTTTTTTCTTTTGCCTGCTGCTGAATCCGGGTCCTGAGGATTTTATAGCATTCAATTTCAGGCGAATCCGGATTGAGGCACACCCCTCGGTTTTTCCGGACAATTTCCGGATCCATCCGGTAGGCCCTGGAATCCGTATACACCGGGGCCTGCCGGAACATGGGGGAGGCCCCGTCCATCAACGGCGTTTCTTTTCCGATATCTTTGAGTCGGTTCATTTTTGTTCCTTAAGATTTATGAAAGTTTTCTGCCGATTTTGGCCCTCAGTACATCCAGGTCCATGACATACTGGTCAAAGAGGATGATTGCCAGGATCATGGCCGCCATGATGCCGGAAATGATCAGTATCCGCCGGAGCCTTTGTTTTTTCCGGTCCTCATCGGTGACAAGGTCCGGGATTTCAGCCAGGACGGGGAAACCCGTGGCCCTTGCAAGGCTTCCGGGGTTCTGAAAGAGGCGTCGGAAAACTCGATAATGGATGCCAGCCCGATGCCGGCCCCCATCCCCAAGACAAGACCGATGAGTACGATGGCGACCCGGTTGGGTTTATGGGGCTTTTCCGGGAGCCTGGCCGCTTCCACCAGGGTGAACCGTTCTCCTTTCTGCTTGGATTCAAATTCCCGTGCAATTTTAGCCTCCATCATCTTGGCCTGGAGTTCCGTATTTTTTGTGTACAGATTATTTCTTTCAGCCATGAGGGTATTGTATTTTTCTTCAACCCCCGGAGTGGCCGCAAGCCTCAGTCGGTAGGTATCGGCCCGTTTTTCCATCTCCCGGATCTGGTTGGCCGTGGACTCAATATCGGATTTCAGGCCCGCCAGGCGGGAAGAAAGGGTGATATAGGCCGGGTTCTTCAGCTTTTCCGTTTTCTTCCTTTTCCGATTGGGCCACCTTCCGGGTCAATCCCTCTATTTCCTGGTTGAGCTTGACCACATCCGGATAAAGATCCGAATACTTGGTCTTCAGATTGATCAGCTCGATTTTCAGCATTTCAAGGCGCTGTTCATCCTGGTGCTTCAGCTCTCGCTGAAGCTCGGTGTCTTCCATATAAACCGCCGTATTGAACAGCTCTTCCTCCAGCTCTTCTCTTTTTTCCCTGAGGGATCGAAGGGTTTCCTTACCCTGCTCAAGATCCCGTTCGGTACTGTTCAGGGTCTGCTGGTTCAACTGGAATAGTTCCGGCAGGATTTCCATGTTCTGTTCCTTGAAATCCGCCAGCCTTTTTTCCAGCTCATCGATCTGGGACTGGACCTTTTCCTTTTCCACCAGGAGAAAATCATAGGCCGAGGAAGACTGTTCCGTCCGGACCTTGATATCTTCCTCTAAAAACAGGGAGGTAATGGTCCCCACCACCCGCTGGACCTTGACCGGGTTTTCTCCTTCATAGGACAGGGTAAAGGCGATGGTGGCCATGCCGGTTTTCCCGGACCGCCGGTCCGCGATTTCCACGTTCACCGGCTCCAGGGAAATATCCCCCCGCATCTTTTCAATGATCTCGTCCGCCGTCTTTTTCTCTTTTAAATCAGGATACAGGTCAAACTGCTGGATGAGTTCCTGGAGCCGACTGGAGGTCAGGATCCGTTGATTGATGCTCTGGATTCTCTGTTCGGCAAAGGTGGTGATGCTGGAGGTAACGTATTCGTCCGGAATCTCCCGCTGTTCGATCAGGATGGTGGAGGTTGACTTATACACCGGCGGCAGCAGGAAGGCTGCCAGCACGGCCACGGCCGTACAGAGCAAAAACGGCAGGATCAGGGCGGCTTTTCTGCGGTTCAGGATGGCCAAAAGGTCGCCCGGGGTTAAACTGTTTTCTTCCATGAATCTTCCTTAATCAATATCGTAGTTAAATTGTCTGGTGACCTCAAAATACACCAGGCTGCCTTCTGTAAGCGTATCGTTCTGCCGGTTTTCCCTGCTGATAAAACGGTATCCGGCGGCGAGATACAAATCATCGCTGATCTCATAACGGAATCCCGGCTGAAGGGTCAGGGTCAGTTCATCAAGGTCCTCCCCTGTTTTGCGGTCATTCCGGCTCAGGCTGCCGGAGAGGTTCAGGGTGGCCCGGAAATCCTCCGTGATTCTTCCCGAAAGATCAAAGGCGGCAAAGGTTCTTTCCACGGCCCCGTTGGACCCGGACCCGCCCCTGACATCATGGGAAAAGGACAGGGCCGCATCATAATACAGGGTCTTATAGGTGATCCCGGCCGCGGCCACGCCGCCCAGGGAATCGGCACTGGACCGGCTGGACAGGGGGCCGAAAAAGGTATTCTGCGTCACGGTTTCCAGGGTCTCGGTGTAACTGACGCCGGTCTGGACATAAAAACTCAGGAGTTCCGTCAGTTCTTTGGAAAATCCCACGGTAAACTGCCAGATATCCGAATCATATTCCTGAAGCGAACCCAACCCCTCCTGGTTCATGATCTCCGAGGCATACCGGGTATAATTCAGACCCAGCAGGCCCGTGGTATTGTTCCAGAACCGGGACAGGTTATGGGCGTATTCAAGGCGGACCTGGTTCTGGGTCAGGTCTTCCGTTTCAAGAGAGCGTTGGATTTCCGACCGGTCCATATCCAGGGAAAGATCGGCCCGGCCGATCTCCGAGAAATGATATCCGCCGGTCAGGGAAAGATTCAGAACCTCCCGGTCTCCGTTGAGCGAAACCCCGGAGATATCCTCATCATAACCCCTGATGGAATCGGCCTTCCAGGCCCCGGAGGCCCCCAGGGTCAGCCGCTCCGTCACCCGGTAATCCAGGCCTGCGCCAACGGATTTATCCATCGAGTCCAGCTCGTCATACCGGTTGAACATGAGCTGCCTGACCCCGGCATCCGCATTTGCATTCAGCCGCTCCGTCTTTCTTTCAACACGGATGCCGCCCGAGGCAATGGTGAGCAGGTCCTTTTTTTTATTGTCCTTTGTGAACAGGAGATTGTCTTTATATTCCTCCCGGAGGGAAATCCGGGGGACCAGTTCCGTAGGCCCGCCTGCGGCCGGGGGCCGGAACCCGAACACCGCCTCCGCGGCCAGGAAAACCGCCAGGAGCACTCGGCAGCAGGGGTTCATAAATTCCCCTTACCGGATAACAATGACATCTCCCCGCTCCAGCCGGATATTCTGCTCCAGCCGGGCCCCCTCGGAAACCTCGGTATAATCAAACATGAAGATATCGGTCTTGTCAGGGGCCTTTCTGAAAATCCGGATCTCCTTATCCTTGGCAAAGGGGTTCAGGCCCCCGGCCAGGGCCAGGGCCTGGAGCACGTCGATATTCTCCTGGACCATGAACCTCCCGGGGTTGTTGACCTTTCCGATCACATACACCATCATGCTGTTGGCCTGGGTGACACTGACGGTCAAAACCGGGTCCGGCATATATTTTTCAAGCCTGGATATCAGCAGGGCCTTGAGTTCTTCCACGGACAGCCCCTCGGCCTTGAGTTCTCCGGCCAGCGGAAGATGGATCATGCCGTCGGGCAGCACCGTTAACTGCCGGGTCAGGTCCTCGTTTTTCCAGACCGAGATGGTCAGCACATCTCCGGGGCCGATCCGGTAAGGCTCTTCCCCGGCCGACCCCCCGACCGCCGTCAGGACTAAACCGGCCAGGATTATCATCAACCAAAATAATTTTTTCATGGATTCAGCACCTTTCTAGCAGCGTCCGCCCCGGGAAAGTCCTCATTGCCGGCCAGGGCCTTTTCCAGCAGGACCCGGGCTTCCGGGTGTTTGCCCTGGGCCTCCAGCACCATGCCCAGGTGATAATTGACAACAGGATTGTCAGGCGTCTTATCCAGGGCTTTTTTCAATTCTTCATGGGCCTGGGCGAGATTTCCCATCCGATAATACACCCATCCCAGGGTATCCAGGATGATGGCCTCCCCCGGCTTCAGCTTCAGGGCGTTCCGGGCATGGGTCAGGGCCTCGGTCATATCCGCCGTGTCACTAAAGAATTCGGACTGGATAAAGGCATAATTATTTGCCGCAGCCCACAGGGTGGGCACGGCCGTGAAGGCCTCCTTATATAATTGGGCCGCATCGGCATAATCCTTGTCGCTCTCATAGATCTGCCCCAGGAGCTGCCAGGCAAAGGTATTGGCCTTGTCCTGGGCCAGGGCCGCCTTCAGCTCCGTGACGGCGGAGTCTTTCTTGTTCTGGACCAGGTAGACCTTGGCCAGGTTGTTGTAGGGCAGATTCCATTCCGGGTTGACTTCAATGGCCTTTTTAAAATAGGTCACGGCCCGGTCAAATTCCTTTTGGGCAAGGTAGACACTGCCCAGGAGGTTCAGGGTAAAGGCCTCTTCAGGATTCTTTTCCAGGCGGGTCTCGCATAACCGGACGGCGGATTGAAAATCCTTCCCGTCCGTATGGAATTTCACCAGGTTCGCGAGGATCACGGCCGACTCGGGCAGCTTCTCATACCCGGCTGTTAATTCTTTCAGGGCCTTATCGGCCTGGTTCAGCTTCTGGTAGGCCTGGGCGCTTTTCACATATCCCACCGGCGAATCGGGCTTGGTTTTTTCAATCACCTGGTACTGGTCCAAGGCCTCATCGTATTTTTCCCAGCCAAAATAAAAATCCCCCAGGGCCGCCACGGCATCCAGGTTGCCGGGCTTTTGGGCCACCATGGTTTTCAGGTTTTCTTCGGCCGCCGGCAGGTCTTTTTTGGCCATGTTCAGCCGGGCCAGCCCCATGAGGATCTCATCGGATTCAGGGACCTGCTTTCGGGCCCGTTCAAGCACGTCAAAGGCCAGATTGGTTTCTTTGTTCACCATATGGGCCTGGGCCAGGTTCAGGTGGCCCTGGACAAACTGGGGCCTTTCCTCGGTCACCACCCGGAATTCGGACACGGCATTGAGCCCGTCTCCCCGGGTCAGATAAAACCGGCCCTTCATATCCCGGGCGTCAATGTTTTTCGGGTCTTCCTTGAGCACCGCATCCACCAGGCCCTCGGCCTCCTCCATCTTTGAAGCGGCCGACAGCACCCTGGCCAGGGCCAGGGTGGTCCTGATAATCTCCGGGTGTTTGGGGTCCTTATTTAAGAGAAGGGTCTCCCTTAAAAGGGTTTCGGCCGCCTCGGGTTTTCCGGTTCCGGCATGGATCTCGGCCAGGAAAAGCCGGAAGGGGAAGCTCTCCTTATGTTTTTCAGCGGCTGCCTTCAGGATAGTTTCCGCCTTTTCCACCTGTTTGGCCTGGAGCCAGAACCGGGCGATATCCAGAACAACGGATTCTTTATCCGGGCTCTGTTCCATCACCGAGTTTAAAAAGCTTTCCGCCTGGTCCGCCTTGTCCCGGGCCAGATAAAGCCCGGCCAGGTGCAGTTTGTACACCATGACATCGGGTTTAAGTTCCATGGCCTTTTGAAGATATCCTTCCGCCTTATCATAGTTTCTCTCTCTGGCCGCAGACTGGGCCAGGCCCATCAACAGGGGAAGGTGGTCCGGGTTTTTTTCCAGGCCGGTTTCCAGGTATTGTCTGGCCCCGGCCGGATCTTTTTTCTGCTCGGACAGAGAGGCCATCATCAGATAGATTTCAGGCAGGGTTTCCTTTTCCGCCAGCAGTTCCTGCAACAGCGCCTCGCCTGTCCCAGGGCCTTGTTTAAAAAATAG